>NZ_CP022278.1:2184388-2496444 GCF_002216145.1 Neisseria chenwenguii | reverse complement strand
AAATCTGGCAAACGGGTTTTTCATCGCGGTTTCCGTGTGTTTTTTACGAAAAATAACATTAAGCGCGGGGCTATTCAAGCAGATAGCAATTTTGGATTTGTTTGACCGAGGTAAAAGGATTTTTTGTAAAACTCTGTTATGATAAAATTCAAAATATATGAACATTATACAGGCCGTCTGAAAAAATTGCCTGAACGGAAGTTTTCAGACGGCCTGCAAACACAGCCACCATCGGAACCAAAACCATGATTACCATCCTTTATTTCGGTGTTTTAAAACAATCGCTTCAAACCGAACGCGAGCAAATCGAGTGGACGGGCGGCAGCGGGCGCGATCTGCTGGCGCTGCTGCGCGCGCGGGGGGCGGATTGGGAAGCGGCGCTGGCGGAGGGAAAAGTGTTCCGTCTGGCAATTAACCAACAAATCGCCGCTTGGGACGAAACCGTTCCCGACGGCGCGGAAGTCGGCCTGCTGCCGCCGGTTACGGGAGGCTGAAATGCAGCCGATTATCCGCATTCAAAACCAAGATTTCTCGCTGCAAACCGAATACGACGCGCTGTTGGCCGCCGGCGGCAACACCGGCGCGGTGGTCGGCTTTACCGGGTTGGTACGCGACCACGATACCGATACCCGCCTTTCGGCGATGTTTCTCGAACACTATCCCGGCCTGACCGAAAGCGAAATCGCGCGCATCATTCAGACGGCCTCAAGCCGCTGGCCGCTGACGGGCTGCACGGTTATCCATCGCGTAGGCCGTCTGAATGCCAATGAGCAGATTGTGTTGGTACTGGCGGCGTCGGAACACCGCAAAGCCGCGTTTGCCGCCGCCGAATTCATCATGGATTATTTGAAAACCGAAGCGCCGTTTTGGAAAAAAGAAATTTTTTCAGACGGCCTCGAAAGCTGGGTGGAAGCCAAAAAGACCGACCAAACGGCATTGGAAAAATGGAGCAGCGCATGAGCATCTACGCATTGGTATTGGCCGGCGGGCAGAGTAAGCGCATGGGCGGCGAAGACAAAGGACTGGTGGAATGGCACGGCAAAGCGCTTGTCGATCACGTTATCGAACGCATCCGCCCGCAGCTCGACTACATCGCCATCAGCGCCAACCGCAACCTCGAGCGTTATTCCGAACGCAGTCCGCACGTTTTTTCCGATGCGCGCCAATGGCAGCATCTCGGCCCGCTGGCCGCGCTCTGCACCGCCGCCAACGATTTGCAGCTCGCCAAAGCCGACTGGCTGCTGATTGTCTCCTGTGATATACCCAAACTGCCGCGCAATCTGGTTGCCTGTTTTCTCGAAGCCGCACGGCGCTCGCCGCTTTGCAACGCATTTTATGTGCAGACGCCCGAGCAGCAGCATTACAGCGTGATGTTTATCCGCCCGCAGATTCTGCAAAGCGCCGTACCCTACCTTTACGCCGGAATGCGCACCATACGCGGCTGGCTTCAACAGCAGCGCGCCCGCGCCGTTGCCTTTGACGCCGACGCGGATTTCGACAACTACAACACCCCGCAAGATTTGGAGAAAGCCCTGCCATGATTGATTTCGACACCGCCAAAGTGCAGCTTTTGGCCGGCTGTGAATGCCGTCTGAAAACCGAAACCCTGCCGCTGGCCAAAGCCGCCGGACGCATCCTCGCGCAAACGCTGTCCGCCAGATATCCCAGCCCGATGTTTGACAACAGCGCGATGGACGGCTACGCCGTCTGCGACCCTTCAGACGGCCTGCGCGAATTTACCATCGTCAGCCGCATTCAGGCCGGCGATACCGCCGAAACCCCGCTTGCCGCGGGCGAAGCCGTGCGCATCTTTACCGGCGCGCCGCTGCCGCCCAATACCACCGCCGTCGTCATGCAGGAGCAAACCGAAACCGACGGCAATCTTTTGCGTGTAACCGCCGACATCAAAGCCGGCCAAAACATGCGCCTGAAAGCCGAAGAAATCCAAGTCGGCCAAACCCTGCTCGCGCAAGGCAGCAGACTCAACACCGCCGCCTCAGGCTTGGCTGCCTCACAGGGTTACGCCGAAGTGGAAGTTTATAAGTCATTAAAAGTATTGGTGTTTTCCACTGGAAACGAGCTGGCCGAACCGGGTAGAGCACTTTCAGACGGCCAAATCTACGACGCCAACCGCTACCAGCTCATTGCCTGGTTGCAATCGCTGGGCGCAGAAGTCTGCGACGGCGGCATCATTCCCGACGACCCCGCCAAAACCGAAGCCGCGCTGAAAAATGCCGCCGAAAATTTCGACGCCGTCATTACCAGCGGCGGCGCTTCCGTCGGCGAAGCCGATTACCTCAAACAAACCGTCGAACGCGCGGGCGAACTGACTTCCCACTCCGTCGCCATCAAACCCGGCAAACCTTTCGCCTGGGGGCGCATCGGCCGCGCCGACATCTTCATCCTGCCCGGTAACCCAGTCGCTGCTTTCGTGACTGCCCATATGCTGCTGTTGCCCGCCTTAAACAAAATGGCCGGCGGCAACGGCGACGGTTTGCAAGAAATCCGTACCACCGCCGCGTTTACCACCAAAAAAGCCATCAAACGCCGCGAATTCCTGCGCGTCGTCTTGACAAACGACCACAAAACCACCGCCCGCCTGCTCCCCAATCAAGGCAGCGCCATGCTTGCCACCTGCTGCGAAGCCGAAGCCCTGTGCGAAGTGCCCGCGGGGGAAACGGTAAACGAGGGGGATTTGGTGAGGATTTATCTGTTGCCGAAGTAGGGTTTTGTTTAAATGAAAAAAAGGCCGTCTGAATTAATTTTCAGACGGCCTTATAGATGCTCGGGGAGGATATTTACGGGTGATTGATAACGATTTGGATGACATTCAACAAAACAGTCGGATTTAGGGTAAGGATAAATCCGGTTTTTTTGATGCGTTGATTTGCTGAAATTAAAAAGTTTAAAGCAGTTCGGCCAAGCGTTTGACAATTTCTTCCGCGGCCTGCTGTTTGCTGCTTTCGGGAAATGAAGTTTCCTGTGCATCATCAATAAGGGTAATTTGGTTGGTCGCTTTTCCCATCGTTTGAGAAACTTGGTTCGCCACCAGCATCGGAATGTTTTTGCGCAGGCGCTTGGCGCGGGCGTATTCCAAGACGTTTTCGCTTTCTGCGGCAAAACCGACGCAGAAAGGCGGATTCGGCAGGGCGGCGACGGAAGCGAGAATGTCGGGGTTTTCCGCAAGCTCGATAACGGGTGGCGTGCCCGAACCGTCTTTTTTCAGCTTTTGGCTGCTGCTGTTTTTGACTTTATAGTCGGCGACGGCGGCTACGGAAATGAATGCGTCTTGCCCGCCGATATGCTTGTGTACCGCCTGATACATGGTATCGGCGCTGATGGCCTGTTCGGCATGGTAAAGCGCGGCGGGTAGGGCGGTTTGCAGTTGTCCGTAAATCAGTGTCACTTCCGCACCGGCGGCACGACAGGCGCGGGCGAGGGCCATGCCCATTTGTCCGCTGGAAATATTGGTGATCCCGCGCACGGGGTCGATGGCTTCGAAAGTCGCGCCTGCGGTAATCAGAATCTTTTTGTTTTGCAGGCGTTTTTCCGTCCATAAGTCGGGCAGCAAGTCGGCGAGTTCGGCAGCCTCAAGCATCCGCCCGACGCCGGTTTCACCGCAGGCTTGTTCGCCTGAAGCGGGTTGGAAAACGGTAATGCCGTCTGAAATCAGTTGTTTGATATTTCGTTGGTTTGCGGGGTTGTGCCACATTTCTACATTCATCGCAGGCGCAACCGCCATCGGACATTTGCGCGCGACGGCAAGATTGGTCAGCAGATTGTCGGCAATGCCGTTGGCGGTTTTGGCAATGGTATTGGCGGTGGCAGGCGCAATCAGAAAAATATCGGCTTCGCGCGTCAGGTTGATGTGTGCCATGCCGTTGCCACCTGATTCGTTGTGATGCGTATCGGTCAAAACGGGATTGCCGCTCAAAGCCTGAAACGTCAGCGGAGCTACAAATTCAGCCGCCGAACGGCTCATGGCAACGGTAACGTTGTGCCCCTGCTTTTTCAGTAGGCGGACGAGTTCGCAGGATTTATACGCTGCAATGCCGCCGCTTATGCCTAATAGGATGTGTTTGTTGTTCATTTAATATATAGTACGTTGGAAATTGCTGAAAAACGGCCAAATCATAGCACGGATTTTTTATCGTGGAGATTAACTGGGAAATCCGGTTTGGCTGCTTATTCTAAGAAATTTTAAAAAATGGAAATTTAAATTTCTTTTAAAACATAAGTTTCCTAGTTTTTGTAAAATAATTTTGAAATTATGGTTGACGCTGAGTGGTGGGGGTGTGTATAGTTCGGTTCTTCGCTGCTTTTGCAGCGGTTTTTTCGGGCCGGAGTTTGGTCCGGAAGCGTTCTTTAACAGTACAGATTACCGATAAGTGTGGGTGCTTGGGCCCCACACTGTTTGAAAGACAGGCAAGAAAAAAATCTTGTCGGTTTCTTTGAAGCAGACCAGAAGTTAAAAAGTTAGAGATTGAACATAAGAGTTTGATCCTGGCTCAGATTGAACGCTGGCGGCATGCTTTACACATGCAAGTCGGACGGCAGCGGGGGAGTGCTTGCACTTCTGCCGGCGAGTGGCGAACGGGTGAGTAATGCATCGGAACGTACCGAGTAGTGGGGGATAACTGTCCGAAAGGATGGCTAATACCGCATACGCTTTGAGAAGGAAAGCGGGGGATCGCAAGACCTCGCGCTATTCGAGCGGCCGATGTCTGATTAGCTGGTTGGTGGGGTAAAGGCCTACCAAGGCGACGATCAGTAGCGGGTCTGAGAGGATGATCCGCCACACTGGGACTGAGACACGGCCCAGACTCCTACGGGAGGCAGCAGTGGGGAATTTTGGACAATGGGCGCAAGCCTGATCCAGCCATGCCGCGTGTCTGAAGAAGGCCTTCGGGTTGTAAAGGACTTTTGTCAGGGAAGAAAGGGTTTGGGCTAATACCCCGGGCATATGACGGTACCTGAAGAATAAGCACCGGCTAACTACGTGCCAGCAGCCGCGGTAATACGTAGGGTGCGAGCGTTAATCGGAATTACTGGGCGTAAAGCGGGCGCAGACGGTTCGTTAAGCAAGATGTGAAATCCCCGGGCTCAACCTGGGAACTGCGTTTTGAACTGGCGGACTAGAGTGTGTCAGAGGGGGGTAGAATTCCACGTGTAGCAGTGAAATGCGTAGAGATGTGGAGGAATACCGATGGCGAAGGCAGCCCCCTGGGATGACACTGACGTTCATGCCCGAAAGCGTGGGTAGCAAACAGGATTAGATACCCTGGTAGTCCACGCCCTAAACGATGTCAATTAGCTGTTGGGGCACTTGATGCCTTAGTAGCGTAGCTAACGCGTGAAATTGACCGCCTGGGGAGTACGGTCGCAAGATTAAAACTCAAAGGAATTGACGGGGACCCGCACAAGCGGTGGATGATGTGGATTAATTCGATGCAACGCGAAGAACCTTACCTGGTCTTGACATGTACGGAATCCTTCGGAGACGGAGGAGTGCCTTCGGGAGCCGTAACACAGGTGCTGCATGGCTGTCGTCAGCTCGTGTCGTGAGATGTTGGGTTAAGTCCCGCAACGAGCGCAACCCTTGTCATTAGTTGCCATCATTAAGTTGGGCACTCTAATGAGACTGCCGGTGACAAGCCGGAGGAAGGTGGGGATGACGTCAAGTCCTCATGGCCCTTATGACCAGGGCTTCACACGTCATACAATGGTCGGTACAGAGGGTAGCCAAGCCGCGAGGTGGAGCCAATCTCACAAAACCGATCGTAGTCCGGATTGCACTCTGCAACTCGAGTGCATGAAGTCGGAATCGCTAGTAATCGCAGGTCAGCATACTGCGGTGAATACGTTCCCGGGTCTTGTACACACCGCCCGTCACACCATGGGAGTGGGGGATACCAGAAGTAGATAGACTAACCGCAAGGAGGTCGTTTACCACGGTATGCTTCATGACTGGGGTGAAGTCGTAACAAGGTAGCCGTAGGGGAACCTGCGGCTGGATCACCTCCTTTCTAGAGAAAGAAGGGGTTTTGGCATCCACACTTATCGGTAAACTGTATAGAAGATGCAGGACGGTACCGCATGGTACGGTCAAGGACCTTGGGTTTGTAGCTCAGCTGGTTAGAGCACACGCTTGATAAGCGTGGGGTCGGAGGTTCAAGTCCTCCCAGACCCACCACAAGACGGCAGCCGGAAGGTAGTACACTGGGGGCATAGCTCAGTTGGTAGAGCACCTGCTTTGCAAGCAGGGGGTCATCGGTTCGATCCCGTTTGCCTCCACCATTACTTCCCAAATCAAAGCAGATTGAAGAGTCTGTTTTGATTTGCGGAGTAGATGGCAATATCGAACGCATCGATCTTTAACAAATTGGAAAGCCGAAATCAACAAACAAAGACAATGTCGGTTTGATTTGAAGATTCTGTTTGCAAAAGCAGGCAGGTTGGAGAAGCAAACCACAGTATTTGGGTGATGATTGTATCGACTTAACCCTGAAACACAAAAGGCAGGGTTAAGACACAACAAGCAGTAAGCTTTATCAAAGTAAAGACTTCAAGCCAAGTTGCCTAGTCAACGGGAACGAAAGCGGAGTCAGAGAGGTTCTTGAAATGATAGAGTCAAGTGAATAAGTGCATCAGGTGGATGCCTTGGCGATGATAGGCGACGAAGGACGTGTAAGCCTGCGAAAAGCATCGGGGAGCTGGCAATAGAGCTATGATCCGGTGGTGTCCGAATGGGGAAACCCACTGCATTCGGTGCAGTATCCCTACCTGAATCCATAGGGTAGGAGAAGCGAACCCGGAGAACTGAACCATCTAAGTACCCGGAGGAAAAGAAATCAACCGAGATTCCGCAAGTAGTGGCGAGCGAACGCGGAGGAGCCTGTATACGATAGCCGTTGAGATAGAAGAACAAGCTGGGAAGCTTGACCATAGTGGGTGACAGTCCCGTATTCGAAATTTCAACGGTGGTACTAGGTATACGAAAAGTAGGGCGGGACACGTGAAATCCTGTCTGAAGATGGGGGGACCATCCTCCAAGGCTAAATACTCATCATCGACCGATAGTGAACCAGTACCGTGAGGGAAAGGCGAAAAGAACCCCGGGAGGGGAGTGAAACAGAACCTGAAACCTGATGCATACAAACAGTGGGAGCGGACAAGTTCCGTGACTGCGTACCTTTTGTATAATGGGTCAACGACTTACGTTCAGTAGCGAGCTTAACCGGATAGGGGAGGCGTAGGGAAACCGAGTCTTAATAGGGCGACTAGTTGCTGGGCGTAGACCCGAAACCGAGTGATCTATCCATGGCCAGGATGAAGGTGCCGTAACAGGTATTGGAGGTCCGAACCCACGCATGTTGCAAAATGCGGGGATGAGCTGTGGATAGGGGTGAAAGGCTAAACAAACTCGGAGATAGCTGGTTCTCCCCGAAAACTATTTAGGTAGTGCCTCGAGTATGAGACTGATGGGGGTAAAGCACTGTTATGGCTAGGGGGTTATTGCAACTTACCAACCCATGGCAAACTAAGAATACCATCAAGTTGCTCCTCGGGAGACAGACAGCGGGTGCTAACGTCCGTTGTCAAGAGGGAAACAACCCAGACCGCCAGCTAAGGTCCCAAATGACAGATTAAGTGGTAAACGAAGTGGGAAGGCCCAGACAGCCAGGATGTTGGCTTAGAAGCAGCCATCATTTAAAGAAAGCGTAATAGCTCACTGGTCGAGTCGTCCTGCGCGGAAGATGTAACGGGGCTCAAATCTGTAACCGAAGCTGCGGATGCCGCAAGGCATGGTAGGGGAGCGTTCTGTAGGCCGAAGAAGGTGTGTTGTAAAGCATGCTGGAGGTATCAGAAGTGCGAATGTTGACATGAGTAGCGATAAAGCGGGTGAAAAGCCCGCTCGCCGAAAGCCCAAGGTTTCCTACGCAACGTTCATCGGCGTAGGGTGAGTCGGCCCCTAAGGCGAGGCAGAAATGCGTAGTCGATGGGAAACGGGTTAATATTCCCGTACTTTGATTCAATGCGATGTGGGGACGGAGAAGGTTAGGTTAGCAAACTGTTGGAATAGTTTGTTTAAGCCGGTAGGTGGAAGACTTAGGCAAATCCGGGTCTTCATAACACCGAGAAGTGACGACGATTGTCTACGGACAAGAAGTAACCGATACCACGCTTCCAGGAAAAGCCACTAAGCTTCAGTTGGATCAGAACCGTACCGCAAACCGACACAGGTGGGCAGGATGAGAATTCTAAGGCGCTTGAGAGAACTCGGGAGAAGGAACTCGGCAAATTGATACCGTAACTTCGGGAGAAGGTATGCCCTCTGACGTGAAGGACTTGCTCCGTAAGCGTTGGAGGGTCGCAGAGAATCGGTGGCTGCGACTGTTTATTAAAAACACAGCACTCTGCTAACACGAAAGTGGACGTATAGGGTGTGACGCCTGCCCGGTGCTGGAAGGTTAATTGAAGATGTGAGAGCATCGGATCGAAGCCCCAGTAAACGGCGGCCGTAACTATAACGGTCCTAAGGTAGCGAAATTCCTTGTCGGGTAAGTTCCGACCCGCACGAATGGCGTAACGATGGCCACACTGTCTCCTCCCGAGACTCAGCGAAGTTGAAGTGGTTGTGAAGATGCAATCTACCCGCTGCTAGACGGAAAGACCCCGTGAACCTTTACTGTAGCTTTGCATTGGACTTTGAAGTCACTTGTGTAGGATAGGTGGGAGGCTTAGAAGCAGAGACGCCAGTTTCTGTGGAGCCGTCCTTGAAATACCACCCTGGTGTCTTTGAGGTTCTAACCCAGGTCCGTGATCCGGATCGGGGACCGTGCATGGTAGGCAGTTTGACTGGGGCGGTCTCCTCCCAAAGAGTAACGGAGGAGTTCGAAGGTTACCTAGGTCCGGTCGGAAATCGGACTGATAGTGCAATGGCAAAAGGTAGCTTAACTGCGAGACCGACAAGTCGAGCAGGTGCGAAAGCAGGACATAGTGATCCGGTGGTTCTGTATGGAAGGGCCATCGCTCAACGGATAAAAGGTACTCCGGGGATAACAGGCTGATTCCGCCCAAGAGTTCATATCGACGGCGGAGTTTGGCACCTCGATGTCGGCTCATCACATCCTGGGGCTGTAGTCGGTCCCAAGGGTATGGCTGTTCGCCATTTAAAGTGGTACGTGAGCTGGGTTTAAAACGTCGTGAGACAGTTTGGTCCCTATCTGCAGTGGGCGTTGGAAGTTTGACGGGGGCTGCTCCTAGTACGAGAGGACCGGAGTGGACGAACCTCTGGTGTACCGGTTGTGACGCCAGTCGCATTGCCGGGTAGCTAAGTTCGGAAGAGATAAGCGCTGAAAGCATCTAAGCGCGAAACTCGCCTGAAGATGAGACTTCCCTGAGGGTATAACCCTCCTGAAGAGCCGTTCGAGACCAGGACGTTGATAGGTCGGGTGTGGAAGCGCGGTAACGCGTGCAGCTAACCGATACTAATTGCTCGTGAGGCTTGACTCTATCATTTGAAGAATTTCAGAGATAAAAGCTTACTGATGATTTGATCATCACCATACAGTTGATTTGCCAATCCTGAGGGATTGCGGCTTTACCGGTTTGTACAGTTTAAGTTTGGCGGCCATAGCGAGTTGGTCCCACGCCTTCCCATCCCGAACAGGACCGTGAAACGACTCAGCGCCGATGATAGTGTGGTTCTTCCATGTGAAAGTAGGTCACTGCCAAACACCCATTCCCAGCCCCCGACGATGTCGGGGGCTTTGTTTTTGGACGGAGCAAACGGTGGAGAAAACAAAGAGAGGGTGCAAAAGAGGCGATGCAGGGGAGGCGGATAAGAGCGGGTAAGGGGTAGCCGATGGGGGAGGAAGGGGTTGTGCTGTCAGTCAGGAAAGGGAGGGCTGTAGGAAGGGAAAGTGAGTGAGAAGAGAGTGAGGGGCGGACGGGAATGCAGATAAGGGAAAAAGACAAACGGTTCCGGTGTTGTTCGGATGAAACATTTGATGACTATAAATGCCACGATAATCAGAAAGGGTTTAAAACGGCGTGGAAAGTTATTTATCATAACGACTGGTGCATCGGTGCAGCCGCGGAAAAACAGCCGGCGGTTGGGCGGATGCGGTGAGTGTTTGGACATTACGGATTTCACAGGAAACGGAAAAAAATCATGAAAAAATTCATTTTTGCTGCGGTAGCGGCATTGGGTACAGCGCTGTCGCTGGCGGCAGTCAACATCAATACTGCGGGTGAGGCCGAGCTGGAAACGCTGCCGGGTGTGGGTCCGGCCAAAGCGAAGGCGATTGTGGCCTACCGTAGTCAGCACGGACAGTTTAAGAGTGTGGACGAGCTGAAGAACGTCAAAGGCATCGGCGAAGGCATTTTTGCGAAGCTGAAGGCCGAGGTGGCGGTTGGCGGTGCGCCTGCGAAGAAGGCAGCCGTACCGGCAGTGAAACAGCCGGTGGTGAAGAAATAGGGCAGATCCTGCCGGAGGCCGTCTGAAACCGGAAACGGGGTCGGGCGGCCTTTGCTGCATCTGCGGGACGGAAAAAAGGTCAAAGTTCCGGTAGTCGGTTAGAAATACGGAATACCTGATGCCGTCTGAAACGGTTCAGACGGCAACCGAAGTTATTTCCATGTCTGTTATAGTAAAACGGCACACGGCAAAGTAGACAAAAGGGAAACAATGAAACAGATTCATCCGCAAACACGGCTTTCCGGCTTTACCTTGACGGAACTGTTGGTCACGCTGGCCATTACCGGCATTTTGGCGACGGTTGCCTATCCGCTCTATCGGGATCATGTCCGTGCTGCGAATCTGCGGGCTGCCCATGCGGCGCTGTTGGAGAATGCGCAGTTTATGGAGCGGTTTTATGCGCAGCGGGGGAGTTTTAAGGCGAATTCGACGACCTGGCCGGAGTTGCCGGTTAAGGAGGCGGGCGGATTCTGTATCCGTTTAAACGGAAATCCGCGTGGGGCGCGGGCGGATAAGTTTATGCTGAAGGCGGTGGCGAAGGATCATGAGGGCGAACCGCGGGTGCTGAAGCTGGACGGGGGTTTGTCGGCGGTGTTGTGCGGGCGTTCGGACAGCCGGTGTACGGACGGGAAGGCGTATTTCGGCGGGGGCGGGGATAAGGAGTGCCGGCCTTTCGGGTAAAGCCTTGGATGAAGGTGGGGGGCTTTGTAAAAAACAGCCCAAAACGGGTACCCCCGTTTTAGACCGGTAATTTCTACGGCTTACGTCTATATTTAAATATGCTATGCTTAATTTTTTTATACTTACAACGCAGGCATTCTGCCGTTGAGCAAATACTGGATGGTTTCCTGAACGGTGCGGATGGCCTGGCCGAACGGCAGCGGGTCTTTTCCACGGAAAAACAATCCTTTATCCACTTCACCGCGGAAGGCGGCGGAGAGCTGGATATCGATACAGAATTGCCCTGCTTTCGGCAGGCCGTCGCGTAGGCCGCAACTGGTGAGGCAGTTCAGCCCCTGCGTGCAGCGGCGCGGGTCGGCTTTGGCGGCAGATTGCAGTTTGGTTTCGCGTTTGATGTAGCTGTCGAGGAATTTGGTGCGCACGCCGCGAGCGGGTAGGCCGGCCACCGACATGAATTCGACCACTTTTTCCGTTTCCGCGCCGGCCAACGTTTTTTTGAAATTTAAGTGCGCATCGCCTTCTTCGGTCACGGCAAAAGCGGTGCCGATCTGCACGGCGTTTGCGCCCCAAGTTTTCAGCGCGGTTTTGACTTTTTCAAAATTCGCCATGCCGCCGGCGAGAATCAGCGGGATTTTTTCGCTTTCCAAACCGAGGTTTTTAAACACTTCCATCGTCTCTTCAATCACGCGCTTGAAGTCGAATTTGGCGTCGTTCACGCCGTCCACCGTCGCCGCACCCAAATGGCCGGCGGCGTGGGCGGGGTGTTCGATCACAATCGCGTCGGGCAGAATGCCTTTTTTCATCCAGCGTTTCAGCACGATATTGATGCCGCGTGATTCCGACAAAATCGGCAGCAGCGCCACATCTTTGTGGAAACCTTCGGTCATCTCAGGCAGATCCAGTGGTAGCCCTGCACCCATCACAATCGCATCTGCGCCCGATTCGCAGGCTTGGCGGACATACGCAGCATGGTCTTTCAGCGCCTTCATCACGTTCACCGCAATCAGGCCGTTGCCCGCCGAATTTTCGCGCGCTTTTTGGATTTCGCGGTCGAGCGCGATACGGTTGAGTTTTGTGTATTTTTCTTCGTTCGGATTGATTTTGGACTCGGCCAGCAAGTCGTCGTGAAGATGGCGCAAATCCACGCTGGCGATTGTGCCAATGCCGTTTTCACGCGCTACTGCGCCCGAGAGGCGTGAGGCGGAAACGCCGACACCCATACCGCCCTGAACGATGGGAATCAGGGATTTTCCGCGGATATTCAAGGGGGCGAAATCGTGTTGCATTGGGAGTTTCCTTTGTCGGGTAAAGCAGGTTTGAAGTGTATGCAGGAAGTGTGTTTTGAACTTTTAGGAATTATACTCTAAAAATGACAAAAATTAGAGTAAAAATATAGTTTTTTAGTCTTAATAATAGAAAAGATAAAGAAATTAATCAGTTAGAGGGAAACAAGACGGGTCGTAATTTTTGAAAAGATCTGAGATTTCTATTTCTGCTTTTTTCGGCTGATTTTGTGTTACCGATACACCGCAGCCTACGGTTTTTGAAATAATTGAAATGCCGTCTGAAGTTTTCAGACGGCATCTGTTTTTGTTCCGCAAACCTTAAAACTAGCTCACGATCCAAACGGTCAGCAGCGTCAGCACAATTGTAATCGCACAGCCGATTTTGGCGATGGTGCCGATGATGAAGCCGATAAACGTGCCCAGCCCGACTTTGCCGGCTTTGAGCATATCGCGCCGTGTGAGAAATTCACCGACGGCTGCGCCGGTAAGCGGGCCGAGCAGTAGGCCGGGGAGGGAGAAGAATGCGCCGACGATGCCGCCGGCGAATGCGCCGCGCACTGCCAGTTTGCTCGCGCCTGTATATTTCGCGCCCAGCATGCCGGAAACGTAATCCATCGCGGTGCCGACGGCGGCAACGACGGCGAGGAAAATCAGCGTGGTTTGTCCGAAGATTTGGTAATCACCGACGTAGGCAATCAGCCATGTGCCGCCGAACATCAGGCTCAAGCCGGGAATGGCGGGGTAGATGATGCCGAGCAGGCCGACGAGGATGGCAATCAGGCCGAGGGTGATGAGGATGGCGGTCATGGGTTTTCCTTTGTGCGGTGGGTTTTTCAGACGGCCTTTGTCGGCGGTTGGAAACTTTACTCTATTTGGGTTCGCCCGATAAAAATCCGAGCCTTTGCGCCTGGATTTTACATTTTCTTGCTTGGCGGATTACATTGAGCAACCGTTTTTCGGTTTGCTGGCGAGGATGTTGATGACTTTGCGTTCGGGCTTGGTTTCGATGTGCACTTCGCTGTCGTCCGTGCCGTCTGAAAAACGCTTGGGGACGCTTTCGCTGTCAAACGCCAAATCGCCGCCGTGTTTCAAGTTTTGCCCGCGCTCGAGACCGACGAAATCGAAGAGTTCGGTGTCGGCCAGATGCGAGGGAACGACGTTGCGCAGGGCGGAAAACATGGATTCGATGCGGCCGGGGTAGCATCTGTCCCAGTCGCGCAGCATGTCGCCGATGACTTGGCGCTGGAGGTTGGGCTGCGAGCCGCAGAGGTTGCAGGGGATGATAGGAAATTCTTTCATTTCGGCGTAGCGGATGAGGTCTTTTTCTTTCACATAAGCAAGCGGTCGGATGACGATGTGTTCGCCGTTGTCGGAAATGAGTTTGGGCGGCATGGCTTTGAGTTTGCCGCCGTAAAACATGTTTAAAAATAAGGTGGCAAGGATGTCGTCACGGTGGTGGCCGAGCGCGATTTTGGTGGCGCCCAGCTCTTTGGCGGTGCGGTAGAGGATGCCGCGGCGCAGGCGGCTGCACAGCGAACAGGTGGTTTTTCCTTCGTCGAGCACGCGCTTGACGGTGGAGTAAGTGTCTTCTTCGACGATTTTGTAATCGACGCCGATGCTTTCGAGGTATTCGGGCAAAACGTGTTCGGGGAAGCCGGGCTGTTTTTGGTCGAGGTTGACGGCAACCAGCGAAAATTCAATCGGGGCGCTGGCTTGGAGCTGGCGCAGGATGTCCAAAAGCGCGTAGCTGTCTTTGCCGCCGGAGAGGCAGACCATGATTTTGTCGCCCGGCTCGATCATGTTGAAATCGTTGATCGCATCGCCAACGGCGTGGCGCAGGCGTTTGCTGAGTTTGTTGTTTTCTAATTCCTGTTTGGTTTTTTTGGACATGGCGGGTAGGGATAATAGGTCGTTTGGAAAGGCGTTATTTTAGCGTAAAACAGGGTGGGGCTCGGGGAAAGTTGCAGGCCGTCTGAATAGATCGATGATTATCGGAAGTTTCAGACGGCCTGAAATCTTTGTTGAAAAATCAAGGCGTAAACGCGGACAAAACCGGTTTTAAAAGGTTTTTCACCCAAGCAGATATTCTGCCGCCCGATAAAGCCGCAGCGGCACGTTTTCAAAATGCCCGCCGGCGTTTAATTCAAACACACATTCAACGCCTTGCTGCTGCCAGTTTTGCTGCGTGGCGAGGGTGGCGGTTTCGACAACCGCCATGCGCGGATTTTTGCTGTTTTTTTCTTTGTCGCCGACGGAAAAACAGGCTTTCTGCGGCAGGGGGGAGAGCGGATTTGTCTGTATAAAATCCGTCCAGCCGTCAAACCACAGTGAGCCGGAAACGGAGGCGGTGCGGGTAAAAACATGGCTGCGGTAGGCGGCGTAGGCAGCAAAGAGACCGGCCAGCGAATAGCCGAGAAGAGCGTTCCATTGCGGTTTCAGACGGCCTGTTTCCAGCGCCTGCGATAAGGCGGTTTCAGTCAGCCATTGCAGATAAGCGTCTGCGCCGCCGCTAAAATCGGGTGCTTTTTTAAACGCGGCCGGCGCAGGCCACGGCGTGAAAGCGTGTTCCCACAAGGGTTCGTCCACCGCCAATAGCGCGGCTTTGCCGTCAATCAACGCGGCAAGTGCGTCGGCTTCCTGCGGGGTGAGGAAGGTGAGGAACAGCGGCAGTTCGGGCGATTGCGGCGGGTAGAGGGCAAGGGTTTTACCGTCGGATTCAAAGGTTTGTTTGTTCATGAGGTAAGCGGTTTTTTGTAAAAAGGCCGTCTGAAAACATAGGGATAGAAGTTTTCAGACGGCCTGTTTTATACGGTTTGTTTGCGTTTGCCGAAATAGACAAAACCAATCGCACCCAAAACAATCATCGGCACGCTCAGCCATTGGCCCATCGATAATTCCAGCGTGAGCAGGCCGAGGTAGTCGTCGGGCTGGCGGGCGAATTCGGCGATGAAGCGGAAAAAGCCGTAACCGCCCAAAAACAGCGAGGCGACTTGGCCGTCGGGGCGCGTTTTTTTGGAGAATACCCACACCAAAATAAAGAGGCAGACACCTTCAAGGGCAAACTGGTAGAGCTGAGAGGGGTGGCGCGGCAGCATGCCGTATTGCTCCAACCACAGCGTCCATTGCGGGTTGTGCGCGGCAGCGGTCATGTCTTCGTAACGCGCCTGCGGGAAGCCCATCGCCCAGAAGGCGTTGATGTCGGTCACGCGCCCCCAGAGTTCGCCGTTGATGAAGTTGCCGATGCGGCCGGAAGCTAAGCCCAACGGCACGAGCGGGGCGACGAAGTCCATGACTTTCAAGGTGCTCATGTGGTGTTTGCGGGCAAACAGAATCATGGCGGCGACGACGCCGAGAAAGCCGCCGTGAAACGACATTCCGCCTTCCCAGACTTTGAAAATGGCCACGGGATCGGCGAGGTAGTCGGAAAATTTGTAAAACAAAACATAGCCGATGCGCCCGCCAAGGATGACGCCGAGGATGCCCCATGTGAGGAAGTCGTCCAACATTTCTTTGGTAAACAAGGTATTGCCCTGCGCGATGCGGCGGCGGCCGAGCCAGATGAAGAGGATGAAGCCGACGATGTAGCTCAAGGCATACCAACGCACGGCCAGCGGGCCTGCACTGAAAACGATAGGGTCAAACTGCGGGTGTATCATCATGATGGGGGTGTCCTTTGGGGTTTTTATGGTGTTTGTTTAAGGCCGTCTGAAAAGTTGTGGGGGCGGGGGTTCAGACGGGGCCTTTTTGTTTGGGGAATAATAATTTTGTCTTTGTCGGCCTGATGGTTCGACTATTACAAAAGCTGGGCTGATGGTTCTGCAGGCTTACCAACCGAGCCCAGCCTGCGGGCGTAGCCTGATTTTTCAGACGGCCTTTTTATCTGGCGGAATGACTGGGAAGCTGTGTAGGCTGGGCTTTAGCCCAGCAGTTTCAACCGATATTTTTAGAGGCATTGCCGGGCTGAAGCCCAGCCTGCGCCGTTTGCGTCCTGCATCAAAACATCAACGCAACATATCCGAAACATTCCAAACTGCCGAAACCATCGCTTCGCCCAAGCGCAGCGAGCGTTGGCCGTTCCAGCCGAAGTCGTCGTCGGGCAGGTTGAGGTTGTCTTTGAACGGCATTTCCAGCGTGAACGCGAGGCAGTTGAAGCGGTTGCCGACCCAAGCCGTTGCCATGTTCAGATTGGCTTCGCCCGGCGCGTCTTTCGGGTAACCGTGTTCGTCTTGGAAATCGGGGCTGGCGGCGAGCAGGGCGGTTTTGAACTGCGCTTCCAGCGCGGCGGTGCGCTCATTGTAATTGGGCACGCCTTCGGTGCCGGCGACGAATACAAACGGCAAACCTTCGTCGCCGTGGATGTCCAAAAACAAATCTACGCCGACGGCTTCCATTTTTTCGCGCACGAAATACACTTCGGGACTTTTTTCAATGCTCGGTTCCAGCCATTCGCGGTTGAGGTTGGCGCCGGCGGCGTTGGTGCGCAGATTGCCGAGTACGGAGCCGTCGGGGTTCATATTGGGAACGACGTAAAATGTGGCGCGGTCGAGCAGGGCGCGGGCGGTGGGGTCTTGTGGGTCGAGCAGGCGGGCGAGGAAGCCTTCGACAAACCATTCGGCCATAGTTTCGCCGGGGTGCTGGCGGGCGATGATCCAAATTTTCAGGTCACTTTCGACTTGGTTGCCGATGGTCAGAAGATTGATGTCGCGGCCTTGCACGGTGCTGCCCAAATCCTCGATCTGGCAAAGGCCGCTGCCTTGCGCGTCGCCGAGTAAATTAAGGTGTTGCTCGTGGGAATAGGGTTCGAAATAGGCGTAGTAAACACTGTTGGAAAGCGGGGTGTGGTCTATGGTCAGAACGCCGTTTTCGTAGCGGGTCGGCACGCGGAACCAGTTTTGGCGGTCGTAAGAGGCGACGGCCTGATAGTCTTCCCAACCGGAGGGATAGGCGGCGTCGGCTGCGTTTTCAAAGTGCATCACGCAGTTTTGATAGGCCGCGCCCTGCAGGCGGAAGTAAAACCATTGGGCGAAATCCGAAGCGTTGTCGCCGCGGATGGCGAGGCGGATGTCAGCGGGATTACTCAAATCTTTTACCGTAACGGCGCCGCCATCGAATTGGCTGCTGATTTTCAACATGGACGTTCCTAACAAAAAACAGGCGTAATGAAAGGACGTATTTTAAAGCATTTCCTGCGCATGATGAAAGGCGCGCCCGCCGGCGGCTTTGCAAAAACCGGCAAAGGCCGTCTGAAAACGCCGTTTCCGTTTTCAGACGGCCTTTTTAACGCGCGCCCGAATATTCGGACAGCCTGCGGATTGTCTTGTTTCAGACAGCCTTTGGGATTAAGATAGGCCGTCTGAAAAATGTCAACAATCCGAGAGATGCCATGAGCGAAGTCCAACAAATTTCCCCCGCCGTCAAAGCCGGCATTTTGTCCGAAGCCCTGCCGTATATCCGCCGCTTTTCCGGCTGCACCGTCGTCATCAAATACGGCGGCAACGCCATGACCGAACCGCATCTGAAAGAAGGTTTCGCCAAAGACGTAGTTTTGCTCAAGCTCGTCGGCATCAACCCCGTGATTGTGCACGGCGGCGGCCCGCAGATTAACGAAATGCTGGAAAAAGTCGGCAAGGAGGGCGTATTCGTACAGGGAATGCGCGTTACCGACGCCGAAACGATGGACATCGTCGAAATGGTGCTCGGCGGCCATGTCAACAAAGAAATCGTGTCGATGATCAACACCCACGGCGGCAAAGCGGTGGGCGTAACCGGTCGCGACGGACATTTTATCCATGCGAAAAAACTGTTTATCAACACGCCCGAACGCAACGGCGTGGACATCGGCCAGGTCGGCGTCGTCGAGAGCATCGACACCACGCTGATTCAGGGCATGATAGACAACGGTCAGATTCCCGTCGTCGCCCCCATCGGCGTCGGCCGCCACGGCGAAGCGTTCAATATCAACGCCGACTTGGTCGCGGGCAAACTCGCGGAAGAATTAAACGCCGAAAAACTGCTGATGATGACCAACATCACCGGTGTGATGGATAAGGAAGGCAAACTTCTGACCAACCTCACCCCGGGCCGCATCGACGAGCTGGTCTCCGACGGCACGCTCTACGGCGGCATGCTGCCGAAAATCAGTTCCGCTGTCGAAGCCGCCGTCAACGGCGTGAAAGCCACCCATATCATTGACGGCCGCGTCCCCAACGCGCTCTTGCTGGAAATTTTCACCGATTCGGGCATCGGCTCGATGATTTTGGGCAGCGACAAATAGCGCGGGAATCAGGCCGTCTGAAACCGTTAACCTGTTTTCAGACGGCCTTTTCGGGTATAGTAACGGCAGTTCTTAAAAACAAATCCGGAGAAAAGAATGTTCAAACGCCCCGAAGAAATCATCGTTTTACTGCTGGCAGTATTGTGGGCGGTATTGACCTATTTTACCGCCGCCTACCTGACGGGCGACGCCTACACCATGTTCCTTATCACCGGCTTGACGCTGGTTTGGGCGGTGGTCTGTTTTGTGCTGTGGCAACGCGGTCTGAGCCTGACCGTTTGGCCGCTGTTTCTCGGCTTTTTGGTGGTTTGCTGGTGGCCGCTGCTTGACTGGTACGCCGTCAAAGATTTGATCGCCGCCGGCATAGACACGCAGGCCGCTCCGATTGACAAACCCTGGTACGTAACGTGGACGTTTAAAATCATCCTCGCCCTGATCCCCGCCGCTGCCGGCTATCTCTACAAATTCAAACGCGCCCGCGCCGCCAAGCGGCAGGCCGCCACGAATTTTCCCGCCAAATAAAAAAACACCGCCGAAATTAACCCGGCGGTGTTTTTTTCAGACGGTCTCAAACTGTCAACCATTCCGATAAACTGCTATACTTTTTCCGCTCGAAGCAGGCGGTCGGAAAACCGCCAAAACCGCCGAAAAAATCCGTCTGAAGGCCGTCTGAAACATGATTACCAAACAAGAATTCCAAGCCCAAGCCGCCGCAGGCTACAACCGCATTCCGCTCGTGCAGGAGCTGCTGGCCGATCTCGACACGCCGCTGTCGCTCTATCTCAAACTGGCGAACAAGCCGTTTACCTATCTGCTCGAGTCCGTGGTGGGCGGCGAACGTTTCGGCCGCTATTCCTTTATCGGCCTGCCCTGCACCACCTATCTGAAATCGAGCGGACGGCACGTCGATCTCCATCAAAACGGCGAAATTACCGAACAATACGACGGCAATCCCCTTCACTTTATCGAACAGTTCCACCAACGTTTCAAAACGCCCGAAATCCCCGGCCTGCCGCGCTTTACCGGCGGACTGGTCGGCTATTTCGGTTACGAAACCATCTACCATTTCGAACATTTCGCCCACCGCTTCCAAAACAGCGGCAAGCCCGATACCGTCGGCACGCCCGACATCCTGCTCATGCTCTCGCAGGAGTTGGCCGTAGTCGATAATCTAAGCGGCAAAATCTACCTGATCGTCTATGCCGACCCGAGCGTTTCAGACGGCTACGAACAGGCGCGCGCGCGGCTGGAAGATTTGCGCGTACAGCTGCGCCAAAGCGCGGTTATCCCGCTTTCGCTCGGCAGCGCAAAAGCCGAACCGCAGCACGAAACCGGCGAAGCGCGCTACAAAGAATACGTGCGCCGCATCCGCGAATACATCCTCGACGGCGACTGCATGCAGGTCGTCCCCAGCCAGCGCATGAAACTGCCGTTTGCCGACAACCCGCTCTCGCTCTACCGCGCCCTGCGCACGCTCAATCCCTCGCCGTATATGTTCTACTACGATTTCGGCGACTTCCACATCGTCGGCTCCTCGCCCGAAATCCTCGTGCGCCGCGAACGCGACACCGTTATCGTCCGCCCCATCGCCGGCACCCGCCTGCGCGGCAAAACCCCCGCCGAAGATCTTGCCAACGAACAGGACTTGCTCAGCGACGCCAAAGAAATCGCCGAACACGTCATGCTCATTGACCTCGGCCGCAACGACGTCGGCCGCATCAGCCAAACCGGGCAGGTAAACGTAACCGACAAAATGGTCATCGAACGCTATTCCCACGTGATGCACATCGTCTCCAACGTCGAAGGCCGTCTGAAAAACGGCGTGAACAACATGGAAATCCTCGCCGCCACCTTTCCCGCCGGCACACTCTCCGGCGCACCCAAAGTACGCGCGCTCGAAATCATCGAAGAACTCGAACCCGCCAAACGCTGCATCTACGGCGGCGCCGTCGGCTGCTGGGGCTTCAACAACGACATGGACTTGGCCATCGCCATCCGCACCGCCGTCATCAAAGACCAAACGCTCTACGTGCAAAGCGGCGGCGGCATCGTCGCCGACTCCGACGAGGAAGCCGAATGGCAGGAAACCCAAAACAAAGCCCGCGCGGTTTTGCGCGCGGCGCAGATGGTGCAGGAAGGGTTGGACAGCTAACCGTGTATTTTTTCAGACGGCATTAATTTTATTGAAACAATAAATCATATTAGGATTAAATTCAAAAATGATAAATTCCAATACTATTATTTTTATCCATGACTATCTAACCAACTATTTTGTTAATTTAGAAGATCCAATTCAACCTCCTGGAGTAAAAAGTCAGAATGGAATTGAATCTGCTGCCAGTCGTCCCGATTTAAACCCAGAGTATGATACTTCTTATCTGAAAGCCGCTGCATTATTTCATAGCATCATCAATAATCATCCTTTTCATAATGGAAATAAACGAACAGCATTACTCTCTACTATTTATTATTTAGGAGAATTAGGCATATTATTAGAACGATGCTCTGACGATGAGTTATATGAATTTACTCGACAAATTGCTGCGCATGAAATTTGTGAAAATCGAAATGATGAAGTTAGTGTCATTGCTGAATTTTTAGAAACGAATTCTCGCCATCAAAGTAAAGGTGATAGACCTTTAAAATTTAACCGATTAAAAAGTATTTTAGCCAATTTCAATTACGGCTTATTAGACTATGGTGCAGTTTACAAAATAAGAAATCTTAGGACAAATAGTGTTATCCAAGGTGTCACTGTGAAGAAAAAAGGACAAAAAGGGCGAGAAGACTTTGATCCTCAATATATTTCCAAACTACGAAAATTACTTAATTTAACGCCTGAACATGGTATTGATAGCATGAGGTTTTATGGAGAGGAAGGGATTTCAGAAGACTTAAGTGAATTTATGAAATTTAGACTTGAGGTAATGAAGAAATTAGCAAAAATCTGAATATTCATAAAATTATGTTCATAATTAACTAAGTAAATCAAACCATGCAAAACACCCCCATCCTCCCTCCCGCCAACCTCGGCATTCTCGGCGGCGGCCAGCTTGGACGTATGTTCACCGTTGCCGCCAAAACCATGGGCTACCGCGTGACCGTGCTCGACCCCGACCCGAACGCGCCGGCGGCGGAATTTGCCAACCGCCATCTGTGCGCGCCGTTCGACGACCAAGCCGCGTTGGACGAGTTGGCGGAATGCGCCGCCGTCACCACCGAATTTGAAAACGTCAATGCCGACGCGATGCGTTTTTTGGCGCGGCACACCCGCGTGTCGCCGAGCGGCGATTGCGTCGCTGTTGCGCAAAACCGCATTCAGGAAAAAGCGTGGATACGCAAAGCCGGTTTGCAGACCGCGCCGTATCAAGCCGTCTGCAAACCCGAAGACATCAGCGACGCGAGCGCGGAATTTCTGCCCGGCATTCTGAAAACCGCCACGCTGGGCTACGACGGCAAAGGCCAAATCCGCGTGAAAACCTTGGCCGAACTTCAGACGGCCTTTGCCGAACACGGCGGCGTGGACTGCGTGTTGGAAAAAATGGTCGATTTGCGCGGTGAGATTTCGGTGGTGGTATGCCGTCTGAACAGCGAAAACGTGCAGACTTTCGACCCTGCCGAAAACATCCACGAAAACGGCATTCTGGCCTATTCCATCGTGCCCGCCCGCCTGAGCGCCGACGTGCAGCAGCAGGCGCGGGAAATGGCGCGACGTTTGGCCGACGAGCTGGATTACGTCGGCGTGCTGGCGGTGGAAATGTTCGTCGTCGGCGACACGCACGAGCTGGTGGTAAACGAAATCGCCCCGCGCCCGCACAACAGCGGCCACCACACCATCGACGCGTGCGCCGCCAGCCAGTTCCAGCAGCAGGTGCGCATCATGTGCGGCCTGCCCCCCGCCGACACCCGTCTGCTTTCCGCCTGCTGCATGGCGAACATTCTCGGCGACGTTTGGGGCGGAGACGGCAGCGAACCAAACTGGCTGCCACTTCAGTCCGACCCGCATTCCCATCTGCACCTCTACGGCAAAAAAGCCGCCCGTAAAGGCCGCAAAATGGGGCATTTCGTCACGCTGGCGCAGGACGTGGACACAGCCTTGCAAAACGCGCAGCGACTGCACACGGTTTTGAAAAAGTAGGGTTTTCAGACGGCATTCGGCCGTCTGAACCTTTTGTAAAATAAAAAAACGGTACTGCTGCCGTCCGGGTAGGGAAAAACTTGTTCCTGCAAAAAACGATGTCTGTAAAAGTTTCAGACGGCCGTTCTGATTTTTGCAAAGGCCGTCTGAAAACTTTTCTATAGTAAATTAAAATAAGAAATCTACTTCGTTGGCTGCAGCTTGCCGTACTACCCGTACTGTCTGCGCCTTGCCGCCTTGCATCTTGCTTATTTTATTTACTATATTTTCAGACGGCATCATGATTTTTATCTCTTAAAAATAAAATACATATAAAGGAAACAACCGTGTTTGTCAGCACCAACGCCGCAAACGGGCAGGAATTTTACCGCCGCGAGGCAGAAACTTGGGCGGCGTTTGCCGCCAAACTCGATGATTTGAACGCGCGTCAGGCGGCGTTTGCAGCGTTGTCTGTAACCGAGCGCACGGTGCGGCTCAACCGTTTTGCCGCCCGTTTGGACGAGGCCAAAGAAATGCTGGCGGAAATGGTATGCGAAGAAGTCGGCCGCTGCCTGCACGAATGCCGTGCCGAGCTGCAAAAATCGGTCGAGCTCATCCGCTACTATGCCCGCCTTGCGCCCGAATTGCTGGCGCACAAAACCATTGCCACCCATGCCGGCCTGAGTCAGGTCCGCTTCGAGCCGCTGGGTTCGGTGTTTGCCGTGATGCCGTGGAATTATCCCGTGTGGCAGGTGTTGCGTTTCGCCGTTCCTGCGGTGTGCGCAGGCAATGCTTGCACGGTCAAACCCGCGCCCAGCGTGGCCAAAGTCAGCGCCGCGCTGTTTGACCTGGTCGGCAGCGAGCTGCCAATCGTACCTGCGTGGCTCGACCACGGCGACACGCTCAAAGCCATCGAATACACCGACGCGCTGGCGTTTACCGGCTCAACCGCCACCGGCCGCCTGCTCGCCGCCCACGCGGGTGCGCACATCAAAAAAACCGTGTTGGAACTCGGCGGCAGTAACGCTTTTATCGTTCTGCCCGACGCCGATTTGGCGCAGGCTGCCAAAGAAGCCTGCTATTCGCGTTTCCGCGATGCGGGGCAGTCGTGCAACGCTGCCAAGCGCATTATCGTAACCGGGGCGGTGGCGGATGAATTTATCGCTTTGTTTTTAAACGAATGTGCCAAACTCAAAAGCGGCGACCCGAAATCGCCCGAAACCACGCTCGCGCCGCTGCACCGCGCCGATTTGCGCGAAAATGTGCATGATCAGGTAACAAACGCCGTCGAAAACGGCGCAAAGTGTCTGATTGGCGGCGAAATTCCTGTAGGGATAGGGTGGTTTTATCCTGCCACTGTTTTGGATGAAGTCAACCCCGCCTGCCGCGTGTATCACGAAGAAGTTTTCGGTCCCGTCGCCATGATCCTGCGCGCAAAAGACGAAGCCCACGCCGTTGCGCTGGCCAACGACACGCCCTTCGGGCTCGGCGCCGCCATTTATTCCGCCGACACCAAACGCGCTTGGCATTTGGCCGAAAAAATTGAAGCCGGTTCGGTATTTATCAACCGCCACACCAGCAGCGACCTGCGCCTGCCCTTCGGCGGGGTAAAAAATTCGGGCTACGGGCGGGAATTGTCGGAATTCGGGCTGTATGAATTTGTAAACGTCAAAACGTATTGGCAGAAATAAAGAAAAGGCCGTCTGAAAACCATGTCCCCCTGTGGAAAAACAGTTTTCAGACGGCCTTAAGCATCTGTTTAGTGGATGCTTTCCACTGAATCTTCCGAATCCGGCAGCAACATATTCAATGCAATCGCCAACACCGCACACAAACCCACGCCGGCGAAGCTGAGAGTGCCGACCTTGATGATCATGCCGCCGACGCCTGTGGTCAAAACCGAGCTGACGATGACGAGGTTGCGCGGCTTCATCAAATCGACTTTCGCGTCAATCAGCGTTTTCAGACCGAGCGAGGCGATGGTGCCGAACAGCAAAATCATGATGCCGCCCATTACCGGCAGCGGAATCGAGGCGAGGAAGGCGTTGAATTTGCCGAAAAACGCCATGCAGATGGCGAAAACCGCCGCCCAAGTCATAATTACAGGATTGCTGTTTTTGGTAATCATTACCGCGCCGGTCACTTCGCCGTAAGTCGTTACCGGCGGGCCGCCGATCAAACCGGCTACGCACACGCCCAAACCGTCGCCGGCAAGGGTTTTGTCCAAACCCGGGTCTTTGGCGTAATCTTTGCCGGTGACGTTGCCGATGGCCATGACGCCGCCGATGTGTTCGATGGCGGGCGCGATGGCGACGGGCAGCATAAACAGCGCCGCCTGCCAGTTGACCTGCGGCGTTTCAAAATGGGGAACGGCAAACCACGGCGCATTGATGATGCCGCTCAAATCCACCAGCCCCATTGCCAGCGCCAGCAGATAGCCCGAGGCTACGCCGATTAAAATCGGGATGAGTTTCATCATTTTGCTGCCGAATACCGACACAATCACCGTTACCGCAAATGAAAAACCTGCCAAAATCAACGAACTGCCATATTCGATTACCTGCTTGTCGCCCGAAAAGCCCATCGCCATCTGGCTCGCTGCGCCTGCCACCGACAAACCGATGACCATAATCACCGGGCCGATAACCACGGGCGGCAGCAGTTTGTGCACCGCTTCCAGCCCGCGCCATTTAATTATCGCGGCAAATACAAAATACATAAAGCCCGCGGCAAACAGGCCGAACATGGTCGAGGGCAGCCCCCATTCCTGAATCGCGTAAATAATCGGTGCGATAAAGGCGAAAGACGAGCCCAAAAAAATCGGCACTTTTCGCCGCGTCAGCAGTTGGAACAGCAAAGTGCCGCAGCCTGCGCCCAAAAGCGCCAGCGCGGGATTAAGTCCGGTAAGCAGGGGAACGAGTACCATCGCGCCAAACGCGACAAACAAAATCTGTGCGCCGGCAATGGCGGATTTGAGCTGCTGCATGGTTAAATTCCGTTATCTTTTGTTGGCAAACGGGCGCGATTATACCTGCAGGGGCAGGGGAGTGCCAGACAGATTAAAAAGGCCGTCTGAACAATGGTAGAAATGGAGATGCCGGACTTGTTTTTTTATTGGGAAACTGCCCGATAACCCTAAACATCCATAACATTATCGGGGCGATCGCAAACGAAGCAAAAGGAGCGGCAGGATAGGGCGGTTAAATTTCAGACGGCCTCAGCGTGCAATCTGTTCCGCCGCGGCCTGCAAACCCTGCTCGAGCGACTGCACCATCGCGGCGTAGCCGTCGCCCTGCTGTGCGGTTTCGGCTTTAAACGGGCGGGTTTGGCCGTTCGGCCATTGCGCGTAGCCGACGACGACGGTTTGGCCGCGGTAGCTGCCGTTGAAGGCTTCGACGTAAATTTTCAGCGTTTTGCCGCTTTGGCTGCGGCCGGCGGGTGCATATACATAACGCGGGTTCAGGCGGTTGAGTTTGTTGCTGAAACTGTTGGCCAGCGCGGCATCGAGCGGGCTTGCCCAGAGGTTGTTTTTGGCGAAATTGATGCTTAAGGCATCAGTTTGGTACACCAGCCCGCCGTTGTCCAACGGGGCGGCGAGGAATACTTTCACCGCCACTTCCTCGCCCTGCGCGGCGGGGCGGCTGTATTGGCTGTCGGGCAGCATGAAATATTGCGTGGCCGGCGCGCTTGAGCAGGCGGCTAAGGCCAGCGCGGCGGCGGTGGGAAACAGGCGCATTATCGGCTTCCTTTCGGGATCGGGTCTTTGGCATTTTGGTTGAAAATCAGCGCGTTGGGTTTTTCTTTCAGGGTTTGGATGACTGGCTGCGCGTCTTTCAGCGTTTTGTCGAGGCTTTGCAGGGTGGATTGAACGTCGCTGTACACGGGCGATTGCGGCGATACGCCTTTGAGGGTTTCGCGCAACTCGCGCAGCGTGGCGTTCAGCTCGGCGGGCAGGTTTTGCGTCTGCGGTTTGCCGACCAGCGAATTGACGGATTTAAGCGCGGCATCGGCGGATTTGAGCGTGGTTTTCAGCTCGGCCAGCGAGCCGTTGAGGTTGTTGACGGTTTTATCCAGCGGCAGGCTGTTGAATTTTTCCAGCAGATTTGCGACCTGCACCTGCAAATCGTCCAAACCGCCGGTTTGCGTGGCAATCACGGTGTCGCCGCCGTAAACGGTGTGCGGTTTGAGCTTGGGCGACGAGCCGCGCGGTTCGGTCAGTTCGACCATTTTTGTGCCGGTAATCAGGTTGTTGCTGGAAATCGTAGCGGTCAGCCCTTTGTCTAAGGCCGTCTGAAACTGCTGTTTCCAAACGTCTTTGCTTTGCGCGTCGGCATTGATTTCCATGCGCGCGGGCTCGAGGCGCAGGCGCACGGGAATCCAGCCGTTTTCAAACAGATGCAGGCTGTCGTTGCGGTCGAAATACGGCACATCGGTGACGACGCCGATGTTGATGCCTTTGTATTCCACAGGCGAACCCGCCGTCAGGCCGCGCACGGATTGTTTGAAAAACGCGGTGTAGTAAATCGAGCGCCCGTCGGGCAGGTTGGCGACTTCGCTTTGGCTGTCGTAAAGCGTGAATTGGTCGTTGTTTTTGACCGCGTGGCTGTCGCCGGTTTTCGGCGCGTCAAACGAGATCGCGCCGGAGATTAACGCGCCCAGCGGGGCAGAATCGACTTTGATGCCGTTGGCTGAAGTTTCGATATGGAAACCGCTGGACAGCCAGAAGCGGCTGTTGGAATTGATGAGTTTGTCGTTGGGGCTTTGGATGAAGACGGTGTAGTGAACGGTCTGGTCGGCCGGCTCGAAGCGCGCGCTTTCAATCATGCCGACCATGAAGTTTTCATATAAAACCGGGCTGCCGACGTTGAGGATTTTGTCGTTTTTGCCGGTCAGCTTCAGACGCAGGCCGCTTTGGCCGATGGCGGCAATCGGCGGAATGTCCTGCACTTCAAACGTATGTTTTTCCTCGCTGCTTTTGCCGGGCGTAAACGCGATATACGAGCCGGAAAGCAACGTATTCAAACCCGTTACCCCGCTTTGGTCGATGCGCGGCTTGACCACCCAAAACTGGGTATCGCTGCGCATCAGTTCTTTGGCGTCGGCGTTGAGCTGCGCGGTCACTTCCACGCCTTTGCGGTCGTCGCGCAGCTTGATGCGGATGACGCGGCCGACATCGACGTTCAACACTTTCACCACTGTATTGTTGACTTCGATGCCCTCGGCGCTGTCCATCAGCAGCGTGATGCGCGGGCCGGTTTCGCGGATCTGCTTCATCAAAAGCCAGCCGCCGGCCACCAGCGCAACCAGCGGGATAATCCAGACGACGGAAGTGAAAACATTGGTTTTATTCACGCGCGCGGGCACGCTTCGGGTTTCGGAAGAGTTATCTTGGTTCATCATTCTTGAGGCCGTCTGAAACGCTGTGTTTGTCCCAAATCAGGCGCGGGTCGAAAAAATAGGCAGAAAGCATGGTCAGCAAAACGACCAAACAGAAATACACGGCGGCTTCGCCGGGCACGACGCGCGCGACATTGGTATGAAACGCGCTCATCAGGATAATAATCACAAAAATATCGATCATCGACCAGCGGCCGATGGCTTCGGTAACGCGGTAAACCGTCGTCATTAAGTGCGCACTCGCAAACGGCCGGAAATGCGCCGAAACAGTCAGCCACGACATCGCTGCAATCTTCATAATCGGAATCAGCACACTGGCGCAGAAAATAATCACCGCAATCAGCTTGTCGCCATCGTTCCACATATACACGATGCCGTTCAATATCGTATTGATTTCCAAGGCGGTCGGGTTGGAAGAAATCATGATCGGCAGCAGATTGGCCGGGATATACAGCACTGCTGCCGCGATGAGAAACGCCGTCGAAATGCTCAGGCTTTTCGGGCGGCGGCGGTACAGATCCGCACCGCACACGCCGCAGGTTTCCTCGTTTTGGTCGCGGAAATACAGACAGCGGCCGCAACAGATTCTGTCTTCAGAGGCCGTCTGAACGGCATTGCACCCCAAAATGCGGTGGATTTTGTAATAAACCCAATGCTGCGGAATCGACACCGAAGTCCGAATCAGCATCACCGCCAGCGCCGGCATCAGATAAGCCGCCGGCCCGTATTCCACCGCCGCGACCGTGGTCAGTTTGATGTGCGCCACCAACACTGACACCACAAACACATCCACCATAATCCAATGCCGCAGCCGCACCAATACCCGCGTCGCCCAGCGCAGCC
This sequence comes from Neisseria chenwenguii, assembly GCF_002216145.1. Lineage (NCBI taxonomy): Bacteria > Pseudomonadati > Pseudomonadota > Betaproteobacteria > Neisseriales > Neisseriaceae > Neisseria > Neisseria chenwenguii. The sequence continues at coordinate 2,467,363 of NZ_CP022278.1, read as the reverse complement.
CCGGAAAAACCCTTTCCCGCGCCAGCGCCGTGTAAACATACAGACAGAGCAGCAGAAACAGCAGCGGTGTGCCGAAAACCAGCGCAAACATCACCTCGGCGAGAAAACCGTAATCCAGCAGCACCAGCCCGCGCATCATGCCCGGCAGCGACAGAATCGACGTCATACCGAACATTTCGACCTTCATCAGCATCATGCCGTACACAAAAGCCATCAGAATCAGCGACGTCGTTGCATAAGCCAGCGGCGCGACGTAGGGATTGTTTTCCACCTCGACGATTTCGTGGTTGCACACCGGACAATGCACCTCCTGCCCCTGCACCAAACGCGGAATATCCATGCGGCTGCCGCAGTCCGGACAATCGACCGTATGCGCCGGCAGCGCGGCATCTTGGCGGAACGCCTTATAGCGCCACCAGCGTCGGTAGGTCGGAATCGGTCTCATGGAAATACGGGAAACAGGCGGAAACAAGAGTCGGCATTATAAAGGAAAAATACTAAGGCCGTCTGAAAACTCCGGCATCACTCTGCAATCGGAGTTTTCAGACGGCCTGTTTCATATTGTTGCCGAATCAGACGGTTTGAATCGGAATAACCTTGGCCAAACGGCGCTTGGCGCCGCCCTCGCCGTAATTGGTTTTTACATATTCTTCGATAATCTGTAAAAACTCGGCGGCGATGTTGTCGCCTTTGAGGGTTACTTTGCGCTCGCCGTCCACATAAACGGGGGCGACGGGGGTTTCGCCCGTGCCGGGCAGGCTGATGCCGATGTCGGCCAGTTTGCTTTCGCCGGGACCGTTGACGACGCAGCCCATAACGGCGACGTTGAGCGATTCGACGCCGGGATAGAGGCTGCGCCATACGGTCATTTTCTGGCGCAGGTAGTTTTGCACGTCCTGCGCCAGCTCTTGAAACACGGTGCTGGTGGTGCGGCCGCAGCCGGGGCAGGCTGTGACCATCGGGGTAAACGAGCGCAAGCCCATGGTTTGCAGGATTTCCTGGCCGACGATGACTTCCTGCGTACGCGGGCTGCCTGGTTCGGGTGTGAGGGAAATGCGGATGGTGTCGCCGATGCCTTCTTGCAGCAATACGGATAAAGCGGCGGTTGAGGCGACGATGCCTTTACTGCCCATGCCGGCTTCGGTCAGGCCGAGGTGCAGCGGATAGCGGCAGCGGCTGCCGAGTTCGCGGTAAACCTGAATCAGGTCTTGCACGGCGCTGACTTTGCACGACAAAATGATTTTGTCTTCGGGCAGGCCGAGGGTGACGGCTTTTTCGGCGGACTCGAGCGCGGAAACGATCAGCGCTTCTTTCATCACCTCTGCGGGCGCTTTGGGCGTGGCGGAGGCGAGGTTGGCATCCATCATGCGTTTGGCGAGGCTTTGGTCGAGCGAACCCCAGTTGACGCCGATACGCACGGCTTTGTCGTTTTCGGCGGCGGTGCGGATCATAAAGGCGAACTTTTCATCGCCTTTCGCGCCTTTGCCGACGTTACCTGGGTTGATACGGTATTTCGACAGGGCTTTGCCGCATTCGGGAAACTCGGCCAGCAGGCGTTCGCCGTTGAAGTGGAAATCGCCGATCAGCGGCGTGGTGTAGCCCATGTCGTCCAAACGGCTGCGGATTTCGGCTACTTTTGAAGCGGCTTCAGGACTGTTGACGGTAATCCGCACCATTTCGGAGCCGGCATCGCTGAGTTCTTTCACCTGCAAGGCGGTGGCTTCGGCATCGGCGGTGTCGGTATTGGTCATCGACTGCACGACCACGGGCGCGTCCGAACCGACGGTAACGTGATTGATCTGCACTTGGTGGGTTTGGCGGCGCTGGTATCCGTTCATATTATTTTTTCCCGGCGATAAAGGAAGCGGAGCGTTCGCCCGCTGCGCGGTGTTCCTGAAGATTGATGGCTTTGCCGCCGAAATTGGCCTGCGCGCCGGAGGAAATGCCGACCCAGACGTTGTACGGCGCACCGCCTTTGAAGCGCTGTTCGCCGCCGGCAGGAACGATGCGGCTGAACACCATTTTGCCGTCTTTGTCGGTAATAATCAGGTTGCTGCGGAAATGGACTTTAATCCAAAGTTCGTCTGGCGCAACGGTAACGGCCGGTGCGGAAGCCGCAGCAGCAGAGGCGGCAGCCGGCGTGGCTTGAGACGCTGCGGCGGCAGAAGCCTGTTTGTTTTCATCCGCCATTTTTGATACGGAAATATTGCTGGCTTTCAAAGCCGGCGGTTGCAGGCTGTTTTGAACTGCGCTGCTGTCCTGCTTGGTTTGCAGGGCGTGTTCCTGATTGGATTTGTTCTGCCATGCCAAAATGCCGCTGCCGACCAACAGGCCGGTAGCCAAGCCTAAAATCCATTTAGGGAAGCCCGCTTTCTCAATATTTTGGTAGCGTATGGTTCCGGACTGTTGGCGGTTGACCGCGTAAACATGGTCGGCCGCCGCCGGCACGACGGCTTTCAGACGGCCTGCGAGGTCTTTTTCGTCCATTTTCAGCAGGCGCCCGTATGCGCGCAGAAAACCGCTCACAAATACCAAGCCCGAAAAGTCGGCATAATTGCCCTGTTCCAAGGCTTCTACCTGCTCTGCACTCAGTTTCAGACGGCCTGCGGCATCGTCCGTATCCATACCTTGCTGTGTGCGCAGCTTTTTCAGTTCCTGTCCCAGCTCTTTTGCCGCTTGTTGGTTGTATGCGGCTTTTTGTTGGTTTTCCATATCTTAACGGCCTGTGATTTCTTTTAATTGTTCGGAATAAGGGAAATTCGCCCGGAGCTGGGCTTCGTATTCGTAAGCTGCCTGCGCATTGCCTTGCGCTTTGGCCAGCCTCCAGCCCAAAAGCAGATCGTCGGCCTGCAAAACATCGACTTTGCTTTGGTACTGGCGGAAATAGTAGTCGGCATCTTTCAGATTGCCGGCCATCATTTTGGTGCGCGCCAATTCCTTAAACGCGGGCGGAAAACCTGGTGCGGCGGCAAGCGAGCGTTCCAGATAAGATTCGGCCAGCGAAAACTGCCCCAGTTTGGCGCTGCAGATGCCTTTGTTCAGGTTGGCGATATGCGGGCTGGGATAAGTCGGGTCGGCCAGCGCTTTGTCGAAATAAGCGAGGGATTGCGCGGGATTGTTGCCGCTACTGCACAAAAACCAGCCGTAGTTGTTGTTGATTTCCGCGCTGTCGGGTTTCAAAGCCAGTGCTTTTTGGAAACTCTCACGCGCTTTGTCCTGCACTTTCAGATATTGGTAAATCTGCGCGCGCACCAGCCAAGCCATGTCGTTTTTGCTGTTTGCTTTCAAGGCTTCTTCGATGCTGACGGTGGCCTGACGGTAATCTTGCCCGCGCATATATTCCAACGCCAGCTGCGTTTTGATATTGGAAACCTGCTCTTCGCGCTCGCGTTTGCTCGGCTCGCCCGAATTGGCGCAGGCACTCAAAAATGCCGCCAGAAGCAGCGGCTGCCAGATATTCAGTTTCATGTTTTACCCCTGTTTTTCAACCACAATTTGCTGCCATTTCTGCCGGCGGCGCGTTTTGTCCTGCACTTGGCCGGCAAGCTGGCCGCAGGCTGCATCAATATCGTCGCCGCGAGTTTTGCGCACAGTCACGACAAAACCCGCCTGCTGGAGAATATCGCGGAACACGCGGATGTTTTCGTTGCCCGAGCGCTCGTAGCCCGAATTCGGAAACGGATTAAACGGAATCAGATTGAATTTGCACGGCACGTCCTTCACCAATTCAATCAGCTCGCGCGCGTGTTCGGCTTTGTCGTTGATGCCGTCGAGCATCACATATTCGAAAGTGACAAAATCGCGCGGCGCTTTGACCAGATAGCGCTGACACGCCGCCATCAATTCTTTGAGCGGATATTTTTTGTTCAACGGCACGATTTCGTCGCGCACCGCGTCGTTTGAAGCATGCAGCGACACCGCCAGCGCCACGGGCGCGGCATCGCGCAGTCTGTCCATCTGCGGCACCATGCCCGAAGTAGATACGGTTACGCGGCGGCGGGAAAGGCCGTAGCCGTGGTCGTCGAGCATAATATTGAGCGCGGTCACGACGTTGTCGAAATTCGCCATCGGCTCGCCCATCCCCATCATCACGACATTGGAAATCACGCGCTCGTTTTTCGGCGTCACGCCCATCGCTTTATTCGCCCACCAAAGCTGGCCGATGATTTCGGCGGTGGTCAGGTTGCGGTTGAACCCCTGCCGGCCGGTGGAACAAAAAGTGCATTCGAGTGCACAGCCGACCTGCGAAGAAATGCAGAGCGTGCCGCGGTCGGTTTCGGGGATAAACACAGTTTCCACGCCGTTGCCCGTTCCCACATCGAGGAGCCATTTGCGCGTGCCGTCTGAAGACTCCTGCGACGTCATCAGCGAGGGAACGCCGACAACCGCCTGCCCGTTCAGCTTTTGGCGCAGCGATTTGGCCAAATCGGTCATTTCATCGAAATCCGCCGCGCAGCCCTGATGCATCCAGCGCATCACCTGCTTGGCGCGGAAAGGCTTTTCACCCATTTCGGCGAAATGCTCGGTCAGACCTTTCAAGTCGTAATTCAGTAGGTTGGTTTTCATGTTCTTACGGTGCAGCAGGCTTGCATTGCGGCCTGCTTTATTGATTTTCAGACGGCCTGAATGGATAGGCCGTCTGAAAATATGTCTTACAAATCAAATACGGCAAACAACCGGATACAGCGTTACCGCCCGCGCCGATGCTTTTTGACTTTGCTGCTTCAGGCCGTCTGAAAAACCGTTTGCAACGGCTTCAAAACTTTCAGACGGCCTCTGACGGATCAGCGTGAGCAGATTTCGCTTTGGCTGAAGAAGTAGGCGATTTCGATGGCGGCGTTTTCCAAGCTGTCGGAACCGTGTACGGCGTTAACGCTCAGCGACTCGGCGAAATCCGCGCGGATGGTTCCCTCGGCAGCTTCGGCGGGGTTGGTTGCGCCCATCAGCTCGCGGTTTTTGGCGACGGCGTTTTCGCCTTCCAAAACTTGAATCATCACCGGACCGCTGGTCATAAATTCAACCAGTTCGCCGAAAAACGGGCGCTCTTTGTGAACGGCGTAAAAATCTTGCGCTTCGCGCACGCTCAAGTGTTTCATTTTGGCGGCGACAATGCGCAAGCCGTTGGTTTCAAAACGGCTGTAAATTTTGCCGATAATATTTTTGCCGACGGCGTCGGGTTTAACAATGGAAATGGTGCGTTCAATCGCCATTTGAATATCCTTTTTTGAGAATTTTTTCAGCTTGGCATTTTACCAAACTTCCGTTATTTTTGGTAAAAAGACCGTGTTACGCTTTCGTGCCCAAAGTCAGATGCGGCAGCGCCAGATAGGCTTCCGACTGCATTTCGGTCATGCGGCTGGCGGTGCGGGTAAACTCTTGGACGAAGTCGCCCTCGACATAAATGTCGTCCACAAGCACTTCGCTGGTGGCGCAGAGTTTGACGCGGAAATCGTATAAAACGTCCACCAGCCAGGTCAGGCGGCGCGCTTCGGCTTTTTCCTGCGGGGTCAGCCGTTCCAAACCCGATATGAAAATGATTTCGTAGTGTTCGGCCAAATAAAGATAATCCGCCTGCGAGCGCGGGCCGAAACACAGGGCGCGGAAATCGAACCAAACGGCGTGTTCGGTTTTGGCTTTGTGTGCGATTTCGCGGCCGTGAATAATGCTGACACCCGGATCCGGGCCGGACAGGCCGGACATTTCCTGAAACAGCGCCGCGAGCTTCTGCTCGTTTTCCTCATTGGCGGGCACGAAGAAAATCTCGGCGGGCTTCAGCGTGCGCAGGCGGTAATCTTCGCCGCCGTCCACATTCAACACCGTCAGATTGGATTCGATCAGCGCAATCGTCGGCAGGAAACTGCTGCGGTTCTGCCCCTGCGGGTAAAGTTCGGACGGTGCGTAATTTGAAGTCGCCACCAACACCACGCCCTCGGCCAGCAGATTTTCCAGCAGCCTGCCCAAAATCATCGCATCGGCAATATCGCTGACGTGAAATTCATCGAAACACAAAACGCGCGTTTCGTTGGCGATTTCCGAAGCTACAGCTTTCAGCGGATTCTCCTCGCTTTTCAGTTCTTTCAAACGCTTGTGGATTTCCGCCATAAACGCGTGGAAATGCACGCGGCGTTTGCGTTTGTAAGGCAGGCAGCCGAAAAACGCATCCATCAGAAAACTTTTGCCGCGCCCGACATCGCCGTAAAAATACAGACCTTTGGGCACTTGCGGCGAACGCAGACTGCGCCCCAAAAAGCGGTTGCGCTTACGTTTGAACATCATCAGTTCCGTCCACAAACGGTCGAGATATTCAATCGCCTGCGCCTGCGCCTTATCGCTGATAAAACCCGGTTGCTGCTTCGCCGCCTGATACCAGGTCAGCGGGCTGTGGTTGTCGAAAGCGGGCGGGACAAACTGATTTTCTCTATTGCTCATTCATTAAACCTTGTATCAAATTTGTTGTTTTACGGCTTTAATTGCATTGCGGCAGAAAGGCCGTCTGAAAATATAAATGCAGACAGAATCTGCGCATCTGCCAAACCAAACAGCCGCCATTATAAATGATTTCAGACGGCCCAAACGCCTGCGCTGATTCATAGTGAAGTAAAATAAGAAAGATACAAGACAGCAAGGCGCAGACAGTACGGGTAGTACGGGACAGATGAGCTTGGCGCTTCAGCACCTTAGTGAATCGTTCTCTTTGAGCCCAGCCGCGGCCAACGAAGCAGATTTCTTATTTTAATTCACTATATCTTTTTGATAACGACGTCATACGGGCATTGAGGGCGAGACCGTTACAAAAATCAGAATGGCCGTCTGAAATTCCCGCAGACGTCATTCCCATGCAGGCGGGAATCCATGGCAAAAAACAGGCAATATCTTGTTTTAATAGAAGTTTCAAAAAACGTGGATTCCCGCCTGCGTGGAAATGGCATCGGTTGCAGGATTAACCGTTTCAGACGGCCTTTGGGCGGACGCTTGTGATTTCTATATCTCAGTCTGTCTGAAAATACGTTCCACCCATTTAAAACACACCCCGAAAAGTTTGCCTCAAAAATAAAAACGCCGCATTGCTGCGGCGTTTTTCCTATTTCGTATTTAACGGAATTATTTTTGCAAGGCCAAGTCCACGCGTTCGCGCAACTCTTTGCCCGGTTTGAAATGTGGAACATGCTTTTCGGGCACTTCCACGCGTTCGCCGGTTTTGGGATTACGGCCGACGCGCGCCGGACGGTGGTTTAAGTCGAAGCTGCCGAAGCCGCGGATTTCAATCCGCTGACCGCGGGCAAGCGAGCGGGTCATGGTATCAACCAAAACTTTAACGCTGTATTCGACGTCCTTAGCCATCAGTTGGGTACCGTTTTTTTCGGCAAAAACTTCTGCCAAACGTACCATTAACTCAGACTTAGTCATAATTTCCGACCTTATTCTTGGTCGCCTGACAGTTTGGCTTTCAGCAGGTCACCTAGGCTGGTAGTGCCAGCGTGTGCGGTTGCTGCGGCGTTGACAGAGTTCAGTGCGTCGCGGTTTTCTTTCGCGTCTTTCGCTTTTACAGACAGACGGATGCTGCGGTTTTTACGGTCAACGGTGGCCACAACGGCTTCCACTTCATCACCTTCTTTCACAACATTACGCAGGTCTTCAACGCGTTCGCTCGACCACTCGGCAGCAGGCAGGTAGCCTTCTACTTCGTCAGACAGCGCAACAACCGCGCCTTTGGCGTCAACGGATTTCACAACGCCTTTCACCAGCGAACCTTTGTCGTTTACACTGATGAAGTTGCCGAACGGATCGCCTTCGAGCTGTTTGATGCCCAAAGAGATGCGCTCTTTGTCCACGTCGATGGCCAATACAACTGCTTCGACTTCTTCGCCTTTTTTGTATTTGCGTACGGCTTCTTCGCCCGATTCGGTCCAAGACAGGTCGGACAGGTGTACCAAGCCGTCGATATTGCCCGGCAGGCCGACGAATACGCCGAAGTCGGTAATGGATTTAACCGCGCCGGAAATTTTGTCGCCTTTGTTGTGGTTGGCGGCAAATTCTTCCCACGGATTGGCTTGGCATTGTTTCATGCCCAAAGAGATGCGGCGGCGGTCTTCGTCGATTTCCAGAATCATCACTTCGACTTCGTCGCCCAGCTGAACCACTTTGCTCGGGTGGACATTTTTGTTGGTCCAGTCCATTTCGGAAACGTGTACCAAGCCTTCGATGCCTTGTTCGATTTCAACGAATGCACCGTAATCAGTCAGGTTGGAAACTTTACCGAAGATGCGGGTACCTTGCGGGTAACGGCGGGTCAGACCGTTCCACGGATCTTCGCCCAACTGTTTCATACCCAGAGAAACACGCTGTTTGTCTTGGTCGAATTTCAATACTTTGGCTTCGACTTCCTGACCGACTTCCAACACTTCGCTCGGGTGTTTCACACGGCGCCATGCCAGGTCGGTGATGTGCAGCAGGCCGTCGATGCCGCCCAAGTCAACGAATGCACCGTAATCAGTGATGTTTTTAACGATACCTTTGACAACAGTGCCTTCCTGCAGGTTTTCCAACAGGGCTTTGCGCTCTTCGCCCAAAGTGGCTTCCAAAACGGCGCGGCGCGATACCACCACGTTGTTGCGTTTTTTATCCAATTTGATGACTTTGAATTCGATTTCTTTGCCTTCAAAGTGCGAAGTGTCTTTAACGGGACGCACGTCAACCAGCGAGCCCGGCAGGAATGCGCGAATGCTGTTGATCATCACGGTCAGGCCGCCTTTGACTTTGCCGTTGATCACGCCGGACAGGATGTCGCCGTTTTCCATCGCTTCTTCCAAAGCAAGCCAGTCGGCAGCACGTTTGGCTTTTTCGCGCGACAGTTTGGTTTCGCCGAAGCCGTTTTCGACAGATTCGATGGTTACGGTAACGAAATCACCGACTTTTACTTCAATCTCGCCCTGAGCGTTTTTGAATTCGGCAACATCAATCAGAGATTCTGATTTCAGACCTGCATTTACGGTAACGAAGTTTTGATCGATGCCGACAACTTCGGCAGTAATCACTTCACCCGGATTCATTTCCTGCAGGGTAAAGCTTTCTTCCAACAACTGGGCAAAATTTTCCATAGACATATATTCTCTTTTCGGTACACCGCCAAGGGGTGCGGGTTGGTTGCAAAATACCTGCCGCCCTTGGCGCGGCAGGTTGGAAAAATATTTCAGACGGCCTTCCCTGAAAAAACAGCAGCAGGCCGTCTGAAAAGAGACAGCGGAATTATACAGCAACCGCTAAACTTTGCTATACCAATCAAGCACTTTTTTTACCGATTCCTCGATGCTTAATTGCGTTGTATCAAGTAAGTGCGCATCAGGAAGTTGAACCAGCGGCGCAACTGCACGGCGGCGGTCGGCTTCGTCGCGCGCCTTGATGTCGGCCAGAATGCGGTCAAACGCCACGCCCTCACAAGGCAGGCCGATTTGTTTGGCACGGCGCTCGGCGCGAACCTGCGCGCTTGCCGTCAGAAAAATCTTTACCGCCGCGTTTGGAAAAATAACCGAACCGATGTCGCGCCCGTCGGCCACCAAGCCTTTATCCGTCAGAAAATCGCGCTGCCGCTGCAACAGCGCCTGACGCACCTCAGGCACCTGCGCCACCGCCGATGCGCCCATACCGATGGCTTCGGTGCGGATTTGCGCCGAAACGTCTTCGCCGTCCAAAAACACCTGCTGTCCGTCAAAGCGCGCAGGAAGCGACTCGGCCAAAGCCGCAACCGCCGCGCCGTCCGACCATTCCACGCATTTTTTCTGCGCAAACAGCGCCGTCAGGCGGTAAAGCGCGCCGGAGTCGAGATAATCGAAACCCAGCGCCGCCGCCACGCGCGAAGCCACCGTTCCCTTGCCCGATGCGCTCGGCCCGTCGATGGCGATTACTTTTTGTCGTTCTGTCATGTTTTACTTTCCGGTTTGAGTCTGCCGTCTGAAACGGCACATTTACCCGCATTATAAACAAAAGCATAAGCCCGGTGTTTGACCGGCCGGTTCTATCCGCAAAATACCGCAGGCGGAAAATTTCAGACGGCATTTTGGGCCGCCCAAACTTTTTAATCTGCTAAAAAACACTGCAACAAATCATTCAAAAACAGCAGCCCTTTTTCAGACGGCCTGAACACCGTCGGGTTGGGTTCGAGCAGCCCTTTGCGGCGGGCGGTTTCGATTTGCACCATGATTTGCGCAGTACTGATGCCGGTTCGTTCTTCGAGCAGGGCGGCTGGAACGCCGTCGGTGAGGCGCAGGGCGTTCATCATGAATTCAAACGCCAAATCACCCTCGGCAATGTTTTTGCGCTCGACAGCGGCAGCGGGGCTGTGCTGCATGGCGGCGAGGTATTCGGTCGGGTGGCGGCGGCGTACGGTGCGCCCGATGCGGTCGTGGTGTGAGATTTTGCCGTGCGCGCCCGCGCCGATGCCGAGGTAGTCGCCAAACTGCCAATAATTGAGGTTGTGGCGGCATTCTTTGCCGGCGCGGGCAAACGCGGAAGTTTCGTAGTGGCGGAAACCGGCCTGAGCCAACGCGCCGTGAACGGCGTCTTCGATGTCGAGCGCGGCATCGTCCTGCGGCAAACCCTGCGGCGGCGTGTGGCCGAAGGGCGTGTTCGGTTCCATCGTCAGATGATAGGCGCTGATGTGGCCGGCGCCCGTGGCGATGGCGGTTTGGACGTCGCTTAAGGCTGTCTGAACGGTTTGGTGCGGCAGGGCATACATCAAGTCTATGTTGACTTTTTCAAATAAATTCAAAGCAGTATCAATGGCTGCCAATGCCTCGCCGCCGTTGTGTACGCGTCCGAGCCGTTGGAGCATTTCATCGTCGAAACTCTGCACACCAATGGAGAGCCGCGTGATGCCCGCGTCTTTAAAACCTTTGAATTTTTCAATTTCAAACGTGCCCGGATTGGCTTCCAACGTGATTTCCGCGTCGGGCTGGAGCGGCAGCAGCGCGCGGATGCCGCTGAGCAGGCGCGCGATAGCGTCGGCGGAAAACAGACTGGGCGTGCCGCCGCCGATAAAGACCGTTTCGACCTTGCGCCCCCAGACGTGCGGCAGCTCGGTTTGCAGGTCGGTCAGCAGCGCGGCAACGTAATCCGCTTCGGGCAGGCCGTTTTGCAGGTTTTTCAGGCTGTGGGAATTGAAGTCGCAATACGGACATTTTTTGATGCACCACGGAATATGGATATAGAGCGATAGCGGCGGCAGAGCGCTCAGGCGGGTGGGACGGGGGAAGGTGATGGTGGTCATGGCGGTTTGGCCGGGAAAGGCCGTCTGAAAACAGTTAATAATCGTGATTCGGTATTTTGCCGGTTCGGCGGGAAGGCGCAGCTTGCAGTATTATTTTACGCTGCTGTTTTTCCCGGTCGTCTGAACGGGATAAACCAGCAGCAGCGGGTTGGCTCTAATCTGCACCCACAGGCTTTTCAGCAGTTTGCCGATGCTGCCGATTTCGGTGCCGCGCGAACGCAGGGCGACGTAGAGGGCGAGGTGGAAGCTGACAATGAGGTTGACCAGCCCGATGGTGAGTACGCCGGCCATGCCGTAGAGGAAGGCGGTAAAGCCGATGTGGCTGCTGACGGCGGCGTAGCCTAAGTTGGCGGAGGAGAAGGCGACGTGGCGGATGTCGAGCGGCAGGCCGAGGGCGTGGCCGAGCCAGCCGGTCATGCCCAAGAGCATGCCGAAGATGAAGTTGCCGGCGAGCGAGCCGTAGTGGGCGTGAATGTAAGCGGCAAAGACGCGGCGGATTTTGGTCGGCAGGATTTTGCGCAAAAGCGGGTTGACGGTCAGGCGGTTGCGCAGGTCGAGGTAGTCGGCGCGGTTATCGAAAAAGCCGGCGATGATGCCGGAGCAAAACAGCCAGACGCCGGCAATGGCAGCATACCAGAGGGTAGGGCGGGTCAGGAGTTCGACCGATTCGAGCTGGTAAGCGCTGTCGGCGGCGGAGAGCAGCGGCGCGTGGAATGTGTGGGCGTAGGCGGCGGAAACGATGCCGGCGACAAGTATCGCCAAGCTGACGTTGCCGAACACGGCGACGCTTTGCGAACGGCTTACATCGATGAGGAGTTTGGCGAGTTTGTTGTCCACGGCGCGGCCGCGTTCGTTCAAATCGACCTGTTCGGCAAAACTGGCGGCAGTCATGGCGGGCTGTTTGGTGGCGACGGTCATGTGCAGAACGTGAATCAGCATGAAGCCGAAGCCGTAGTTCAAACCCGCGAGCAGGGAGGTGGCAAATTCGCTGTAACCCAAAGCGCCGATGTGGATTTTGTGCAAGGCCATCAGGGCGATGACTACGCCGCCGCCCGCGGCGGAATAGAGCATATTCCAGTATTCTTTGCGGGTGCGGGTGATGTAGTGGCCGCCGTGGTGGCTTTTGTTTTCGGTGATGCTGCGGGCGAGCATTTTGATGCTGCTTTTGCGCAACTCGCGCGTGCTGTGCTGTTTGACGGCGGCGTCAACCATGCCGCCCAGCAGCGTGATGGAAAAGCGGCGGCGCTGGGCGGGCCGGTTTTGGATACGGATGAGGATTTTCAGACGGCCTAAGGTTTGTTGCAGGCGTTCCAAAAGGTGGGCGACTTTGACCGACGAACCAGAGCCTGCGCCCGTACCCCTGCGGCGCAGGTGATCGACTTGGGTTTGGCATTGGTCGAACATCACTTCCAGATGCGCGGCATCATACGGATGGTCGTGTTCGCGGCTGTGTTCGACCAGTTTCGACACCTCGCGTTGCAGCGCGATAAAGGCCGAATCGGTTTCCAAAATGCGTGGCTCAAGGCGGATAAGCTCGGGTTCGAGCGCCTCGGCGGCAATCCAGACGGATAAAAGTTCCATCGCCCTCAAGCGCGCTTCGCCGATATGGCGCGAGGCCGTCTGAACCAGCGCGGGTTCGGTGTTCCGGCAAATCAGGCGGTAGCATTTCAGCCATTGGCGCAGGGAAATGCCTCCCAGCCATTTTTCGTCGTTTCCGCTGTGGAAAAGATAGAGAAACACTTCGCGCAGATTGCCGAAATCCTTGTAAGACGGGCTGAAACGCTCGTAAATGCGCACGGCGGTTTCACGCAGAAAACTGTCGCGCGAGAAAATGCCGAGTTTCACCAGCGCGGGCACGGTGTGAACTTCCGCCAGCCAAGCATGGAAACGGTTGCCGAAACGGCGGCATAAGGCTTTGTCGCGCTGCAAAACCTCAATGAAGCGGTCGAAACGGGCAAACGCGTTTTTCCGTCCGCCGCGGCGCAAAAAGCAGACCAACGCGTTCAACACCAACACAAAATCGGTGTCGTCGATGTGTTGGTCGAGCAGGGCAGGAAGGTTTTTCGGCGTGATTCTGTGCATGGTGTGGGGTGTTTTTTAGGAGCGGAAATAGGGGAAGGCCGTCTGAAAACCGCATTTTCAGACGGCCTTGGGTTTTAACGGAACACTTAGTTCAAACTGTCCAGCCAGCGTTCCGCATCCAAAGCGGCTTGGCAGCCGGAAGCCGCGCTGGTGATGGCTTGGCGGTAGGTGTGGTCTTTCACGTCGCCCGCCGCCCAAACGCCTTCGATGTTGGTCGCGCCGACGTTGTCGCCCGTGCCGCCTTTGGTTTTCAGGTAGCCGGTTTCGTCCATATCGAGCTGGCCTTTGAAAATGTCGGTGTTCGGTTTGTGTCCGATGGCGATAAACACGCCTTTTACGGCGATGTCTTCGCTTGTGCCGTCGTTAAACTTCAGGCGCGCGCCGGTTACGCCGCTGTCGTCGCCCAAAACTTCTTCGAGCGCGGCGTTTAATTTCAGCACGATTTTGCCTTCTTCCACGCGCTTCATCAGTTTTTCGACCATGATTTTTTCCGCGCGGAACGTGTCGCGGCGGTGGATTAGGGTGACGGTGTTGGCGATGTTGGCGAGATAAAGCGCTTCCTCCACCGCCGTATTGCCGCCGCCGACTACAGCAACATCTTGTTTTTTATAGAAAAAACCGTCACAGGTCGCGCAGGCCGACACGCCTTTGCCGGCAAAGGTTTCTTCAGACGGCAAACCCAGATATTTGGCCGACGCGCCCGTGGCGACAATCAGCGCGTCGCAAGTGTATTCGCCCATGTCGCCTTTGAGGGTAAACGGGCGGTTTTGCAGATCGACGGTATGGATTTGGTCGAACACCATTTCCGTGCCGAAACGCTCTGCATGCGCCAGAAAACGCGCCATCAATTCAGGGCCTTGCACGCCCTCGGCATCGGCCGGCCAGTTATCGACTTCGGTGGTCGTCATCAGCTGCCCGCCCTGTTCGATGCCGGTGATGATCACCGGATTCAGATTCGCGCGCGCGGCGTAAACGGCGGCGGTATAGCCGGCGGGGCCGGAGCCTAAAATGATGAGTTTGTGGTGTTTGCTCATGGGGATTCCTTCATTTGAAAACGGGATTTCAGACGGCATGGCTTTTCAGGCCGTCTGAAAAGCGGTGTAGGAAAGACGTTTGCCGTCAAAAAATCCAACAAACGGAATATACGCCTCAGGCCGTCTGAAATTCAGACGGCCTCTGTTATGCGCTTAACGTCTGCGGCCGAACCCGCGACCGAATCCGCTGCGGCGGACAGTCGCCGGACGGCGGTAGTTTGACGGCGCGTTTTGGGTTTGGCGGTATTGCGGATTGCCGGCGGCGGCGCGGTTTTGCGCAGGAACGGTACGGGTGTTGAGCTGCTGCGTCGTGCGCGCATTCGGGCGGGCGGTTTGGTAGTAGCTGTTGCGCGCGCGTTGGGCGATCGGGCTGTTTTGGTTTTTCGCCTGGGTGAATTTGTTGGCCAAAGCGTTGCCGATAAACGCGCCCGCAGCCGCGCCGACAAGGCTTTGCAACAGCCAGCTTCCGCTGGACTGGTCGTAGATATACTGCTGGCCGTCGCTGCCGGTTACGGGCTGGCCGTTGCCGTTGTTGGCAAGCGCTTCGGCGGGAATGGTATCTTTGACCGCGCTGGCAGCGAGCTGGTAAACGGTGTTGTCCTGCGCGGCAGCGGCGCCTTGTTGGGCAAGCTGTTGCTGCAAAGCTTCAATCTGCTTCTGCTGCTGCTCGAGCTGGGCTTGCGTATTGTCTTTGCACGCGGCAAGCGCAAAAGCGGTTACGGCGGCTAAGGCAAGGATTTTTTTCATTGTTTATCCTGTCGGGGTGGTTGGAAGGTAGTCAGCGCTCTATATGGTGCGGATTGGGAATTTATCAAGCGTGTTTGCGGGCGGATTTACGGGTTTGTCGGTTTTTCAGACGGCAAAGGGCAGGTTTGCGGCAAACGCACGGCTGTTTTCGACCAGACTGCCGATGTTTTCCGCATGGCGGCAGCTTTCGATAATCAGCAGGTTGGCCGGCCGGCCGGCGTTGAGGCTCATGCGGATTTCGGCGGGGGCAAACGGCAGGCCGTGGCGCTGCGCAAATTCGCGGGCGCGGCGGTTGGCGGTGTTGAGCATGGGAACGAGCGTAATGTCGAGATGGAAGCGGCGTGCGCCCAATACTAAAATGCGGGCGGCGAAAAAATCGGCTTCTTCGGTAAAGACGCCGGGGCTGCGGCTGCCGAAATCGTGGCGGGCGGCGGCAATCAAGGTGGCAACAGTGCGGATTTGCGGAATAAGCGCCTCGCTGAGCGCAGGATGCGGCGTATCGGGCAGGGCGGCACCACACAAATCGGAGCGGTGGGCGTTGCCGTCGACAATCAGGGCAAAGCGGTGCAGCGCTTCGGGTTTGAGGACGGGGGCGGCAGGGAGGCGTCGGGCGGCGGTTTTCATGTGATTGCTCCTTGTTTTTAGTGTGTCGGGTCGGGGAGGCGGTTTCAGACAGCAATCGCACAAATACAAAAAACCGCCTGAAAAAATCGGCGGCTCTGTTTCGCATCTGCTTCAAACGTCTGTATTCTCAGACAAGCGCAAAAAAGTACCGCACTTTTGTGGGGTACCAATAATAATAAGCAGACGGGCGGAAACGGGTGTTCATGATTTCATCAAACGGTTTGGTTGACGGATGCGGGTTAGTCTAAAACAAGAAATCGGGCACATTCAAGCCTTGCGCGGAAAATTTTGCCGAATTGTTAATAATATATTGAAATGTATAAATATTATTTTTCTTTCTGTATGGTTGTGTACACAATATGCCGTCTGAAAACAACTGCGGCATTTTCTGCCGCCCGTGCCGTCTGAAAACCGCTATAATGCCTCCATGAAATTGATTACCTCCGTCCAAAACAGCCAAATCAAACACCTCGGCAAACTGCTCTCCCAAGCCAAAGCGCGGCGGGAGGGCGGGCAGGCCGTGCTGGAGGGAGTGCACCTTTTAGACGCCTGCCTTCGGGCAGGGATTGTTCCCGAGCAGGTTTACCTGCCCGAGGCCAAAACCGCCAATCGTGAAATCCGCAGGCTGGCCGGTAAACTGCCCGAATCATTGCTGACGCAGGTTTCAGACGGCCTTTTGGCCAAAGCCGGCAGCCTGACCGACGGCGACGAAATCATGACGCTGGTAAAGATTCCGAAACCCGGCAATCTACCGCAAACGGGCGACTGCGTGATACTCGACCGCCTGCAAGATCCGGGTAATGTCGGCACCATACTGCGCAGCGCCGCGGCGGCGGGCGTCCGGCAAATCGTCTTGGGGCGCGGTTGCGCCGACGTCTGGTCGCCGAAAGTATTGCGCGCGGGCATGGGGGCGCATTTCCTGTTGGCACTTCATACCGATGTCGATCTTGCCGATTGGCGGCAGCATTACCGCGCGCCCGTTTGGGCCACGGCTTTGGACAGCGGCAATCCGCAGAATCTCTATGAAATGAAGCTCACCGCGCCCGCCGCGTGGATTTTCGGCAACGAAGGCAGCGGCGTGGATGCTGCGCTGATTGCCGCCGCCGACGGCTGTGTGCGCATTCCCATGCTCGGGCAGACCGAATCGCTCAACGCCGCAATGGCCGCGACGGTTTGCCTGTTTGAACAGATGCGCCAGCGCATTCAGGCCGTCTGAAAATATTAAAACACTTTAAAATCAAGGATTGATCATGCAAATTCCAACCTTCGACCAAACTGCGCGCACGCGCCTGATGGCGCTCTTGGACGAAAAATCGCTGGAACACAACACCATGCGCTGCGACGAAGTGCAGGCGTTTATGACCGCGCTTTTGAGCGGTCCCGACGCCTTAAATCCCAACGACTGGTTGCCCGAAGTATTGGGCGACGAATCGTTGTTCGATGCCAAAGAGCGCAGCGAAGTCGAACGTCTCGTCATCGCGCTGGCCACCGATATGCGCAGCAAACTCCAAGCGAAAATGCTGCCCGATTTGTGGCTTTACGAAGACGATGCGGGCAATCCCGATTTCTACACCTGGTGCAACGCCTATCTCTACGCGCTCGACGTCGTGCCGACCGACTGGTTTGAAACCATTGCCCAAGAAGAATTTGAAGATTTGTTTTACCCGATTATGGCGCTGGGCGGCATTTACGACGAAGAACAAAACGGCGAAGTCATCCTGCACCTGACCGAAAGCGAACTGACCGAACTCGAATCCGAACTGCCGCACGTTTTGCTCGACATCTATTTCTATTGGCAGGCCGTCATCAACAAACCGCAAACCTACTGCCGCAAAGCCGCAAAAATCGGCCGCAACGATCCTTGCCCGTGCGGCAGCGGCAAGAAATACAAAGCCTGCTGCGGCAAGCTGCTGTGAATTTTTCAGACGGCCTTCTGCGTTTAAAACCGAAACGTCCGGGCAGGCCGGATGCAGGGCGGGGTTGATACCCGCCCGTATTTTTTAGTCAAACCGCCGTTCCGACAGAGAAAAGCGACAGTCATGCAAGATCCCGAACATTTTTATCTCAGTCCCGCCGCCGCTGCGACGCGTTTTATCGAAAACTTTGCCCCCGACGTGGCGGGTGTGGCGTCGCCGTTTGTCGTGCAGCTTTTCAATGCGCTGCAAAACGGGCATTCGTTTGTCCGCATCAGCGATGGCGATGCGGCGGCGTTGCGGCGTTGCGGCGGGTTGGTCGGCGGCGCGGGTTCGCCTTTGGTTTTGGCGGGCAACCGTTTGTTTTTAGGACGGCTTTGGCAGCTCGAGCAGGATTTGGCGGCAGAAATCAAACGGCTGGCCGAAGCGCCTGCGCCGGAAGTGGATTGGATGCAGACGGCGCAAAACCTGCAAAACTGGTTTGCAGACAAGGGTAGCGAAGGGCAGCGCGATGCGGCGGCGCTGGCGTTGATCAAGCCGTTTATGCTGATTACGGGCGGGCCGGGTACAGGCAAGACGACGACGGTGGCGAAACTGCTGGGTTTGGTGTGCGCCAATTCGGCCAAGCTGCCGCGCATCGCGCTGGCGGCGCCGACGGGCAAGGCGGCGGCGCATATGGCGCGGGCGCTGCATCAGGCGCTGGAAAAATTCGAGATGCCGTCTGAAACCAAAACGCATCTGGCGGCTCTGGAAGGCAAAACGGTGCACCGCCTGCTGAAGCTGCGCCCGCCGCAGATGCGGCCGGCGTTTGATGCGCAAAATCCGCTGCCGCTGGATATGCTGGTGGTTGATGAGGCGTCGATGCTGGACGTTTCGCTGCTTTTGGATTTGCTGCGCGCGGTGCCGACGGGCTGCCGCCTGGTGTTTCTCGGCGATCCGTTCCAACTGCCCTCGGTGGGCGTGGGCGCAGTGTTGGCGGCGCTGGCGCGGGAAACGGTGTTGGACGCCGAAACCGACCGCCGTTTGCGCGAATATCTGCCCGAACACGGTTTTCAGACGGCCGGACATCCGCCCGCGCTGGCGCAAAATACCGCTGCGCTGACCGTCAGCCACCGTTTCGGCGCCGACAGCGGCATCGGCTGCCTCGCACGCGCGGTGGTGGCGGGGCAGAGCGAAGAAGCATGGGCGCAGTTCGACAAATTTCCCGAGCATTTGGCGGTGATGGCGGGTACGCCCAAACAGCAGGCGGCGCTGCTTTACCGCAAACACGCGGCCTATTGGCGGGCGGTGGACGCCGGAGATGTTCAGACGGCCTTCAAACACGCGGCGGACGTGGTCGTACTCGCGGCGTGGCGCAAAGACGCGGCGGCGTTCAACGAAGCCTATCTCAACCGCCTGATGCTGGAAAAACGCGCCCGCGCGGATGTGCCGTGGTATGCGGGGCAGATGCTGATGGTGACGCGCAACGATTACGGGCTGGATCTGTTTAACGGCGACATCGGCCTGATGATGCCCAATGCGGATTCAGACGGCCTCGCGGCGTATTTCAAGGTTTCAGACGGCCTGAAAAAAATCCCCGTCAGCCGCCTGCCGCCGTATGAACCGGCGTTTGCGATGACGGTGCACAAAAGCCAGGGTTCGGAATACGGCGAGGTCTGGCTGCTGCCGCCATCGGGCGGCGCACCGGCGGCGGATACGGACGAAGACGATGTTTTGTCGGGGCTGAACAACGCGCTGCTCTATACCGCGATTACCCGCGCGCGGGAGAAATTTGTGTTTTGGGGCGGGAAAAACGAGTGGACGGCGGCGGTTGAGACGCGCAAAAAGCGGCAGACGGCGCTGGCGGATATGATTGGGGATTGTTTTAAAGGAAATTAAATTTCAGACGGCCGGGTTAAGGCAGACCGTAAAAGTAGTTTTGCATAAATATCGGCACAAAACGGCATGGGCGCAGGAAGCGGGAATTGACTTCGGTCAAACCTCCTGCGTTCTTTTTTAATTCTTGTAAAATTTTCTTGACGCAATCTGTCTGGCTACATAGGATTGCCGACAGGTAAGTTACGGAATGTAAGTAAGTTTACTTAAAATACCAAAAAATTCGGGCAGATTTTGTAACCGAATGACAAAAACGTCATAAAAGCGCATCAGTAGGTCTTTCACTTCATGCCGCCAAGCTGTCTGAAAAATCGTTCAGACGGCCTTAGCGGAAAAACATAAACTTCTTGCCTTTTACCTTTGGAGATTTCTATGAAACTCAAAACCAATTTTGCCTTAATCTGCGCCGCATTTGCCACCGTTCCCGCCGTCGCCCTCGCAGCACCTGCCGACACTGTGCGCGACGCGGCCGCCATGTCTCCGACCGGGGACTATGTCAACTCCGGCGCAGGCACGCCCGCCTCCGTCGTCTCCAACGACAACATCAACGACGGCGCGTTTATCCGCAAAGACGAAGACAAAATCAGCCTGTTCAACGACATCGTCACCATCAACCCCGAGCTGCGCCTGCGCGTGGACAGCAAAGACATCAATGCCAATAATTCTTCCACCAATCCGACACCGACCGACACCCACAGCGAATTCAACGCCAGCCTGTGGTTCCGCGCCAAACTCTATAAAGACTGGAAAGCCGTTCTGCAAATCGAGCCGAACTGGGATTTGGAAACCGGCAAAATGCGTGGAGACCATGACATCCCGATGGTCAAACTCTACGGCGAAGGTACGGTTTACAACTTCAGCGACAATGCCAGCCTGAAAGCCCGCGTCGGTAAATTCGGCGCATTCTCTTCATACGGCCGCATTTGGGATACCGAAGTGACCGGCGGCGAACTTTTCTTCGACAACAAAGTGCTGCCGACCAAAATCGTCGCAGGCCGCCGCACCGGCAATCTGAACGATAATGCATGGGGCATCGGCGGACGCCGCAAACAGTTTGCCACCATCCAAAGCACGCTGCCGATCAATGAAAACATCAATGTCGGCGCCACCGTCAGCTACATGAAAGACGTGGACATCGGCGCAAATCAAGACGCCAAAAACGCCGTATTCGGCGAAATCGGCACCGATGTGAAATTCAACGACGATTGGCGCTGGATGGCTGCGGTGAGCAAATCCAACATTAAAGCCTACAACGACGCCGGCCGGAAAATCAAAAATGACGGCGTGTTTACCCAAGTGCGCTACAAACTGGCCGACTGGAAAGTGCGCAATTCCTACGACATTTTCTTAAACTACCGCCGCGTCGGCCCGCTTTCGGGCGTGTCTTCGGTTGAGGATTACAGCAAAAACGTGCAGGGCGTACAAATCGGCGCCAACTTCGTGCCGTGGAAAGACTGGAAATTCAACGCGTTCTACCTGCGCGGCAAACAAGTTACCGCAACTGTGGGCACGGAAAAACAAGACGTCAACGTCATCCGCGGTCAGTTGGAATACAAATTCTAAACGGCGGATGCAGAAAAAACAGGCAGAGGGGTTTCTTCTGCCTGTTTTGTTGTTTAAGGGAGGGGTTTTTCAGACGGTTTGACGGCAAATCCCAAAGGCCGTCTGAAAGTACCGATACGTTCAGACGGCCTTAGTTTTCAAGCAGCTACGCCTTGCCCGTGCTGCCGAATCCGCCTTCGCCGCGGTCGCTGGCGGCAAATTCGTCCACCACTTTAAATGCGGCCTGAACGACGGGTACGATGACCATTTGCGCGATGCGTTCCAGCGGCTTGACGGTAAACGCTTCGCTTCCGCGGTTCCACAGTGACACTTTCAGTTCGCCCTGATAATCCGAGTCAATCAGGCCGACGAGGTTGCCGAGCACGATGCCGTGTTTGTGTCCCAGCCCCGAGCGCGGCAGCAAAACGGCGGCGTAAGCGGGATTGGCGAGGTGGACGGCCAGACCTGTCGGCACGAGATAGGTTTCGCCCGGCTGAAGGGTAACGTCGGCGTCCAGACAGGCGCGCAGGTCGAGGCCGGCGGAACCGGCGGTGGCGTAGGCGGGCAGGTATTCGGCCATTTTGGGATTGAGGATTTTCAGTTCGACTTCGGTTTGCATGATGGTTCCTTTCGGTTTCGGTTGGCGGGAATTATACACAATCTCCGCCCTCGGGCTTTCTAAGGCCGTCTGAAAAAGCGTATGATGGCGTTGATTGATCGAAAAAGGAGGATTTTATGGATTTACACAACATCCGTCAGGATTACAGCAAGCGCGAATTGTCGGAAACGGAATGCCATGCCGACCCGATTGTTCAATTTGAACAATGGCTTAACGAGGCGGTAAAATCGGAGGTCAATGAGCCGACGGCGGTGAATGTGGCGGCGGTGGACGAAGACGGCCGGCCGAACAGCCGCATGGTTTTGCTCAAGGAAGTGAACCCGCGCGGGTTTGTGTTTTTCAGCAATTACCAAAGCCGCAAGGGGCGGTCGTTTGACGCGCATCCGTTTGCCGCGATGACGTTTTTCTGGCCGGAACTCGAGCGGCAGGTCAGGATTGAAGGGCGGATTGAGAAACTCGATGCGGCGGCGTCCGACGAATATTTCGACAGCCGCCCCTACACCAGCCGAATCGGCGCGTGGGCAAGCGCACAGAGCGAAGTTTTGTCGAGCAAGGCGGTTTTGGTAGCGAAAGCGGCGGCAGTCGGCGCGAAACATCCGTTGCACGTCCCGCGTCCGCCGCATTGGGGCGGGTATATCGTGGTGCCGGACCGCATCGAATTCTGGCAGGGTCGCCCGAGCCGCCTGCACGACCGCATCCAATACCGTTTGCTTGACGGCAGTTGGATTAAAGAGCGTTTGTCGCCGTAATTTTCCGCACGGATTCAATGGAATAGGGTAGAATCCCGCTTCGTTTTCAGAGGCCGTCTGAAAAGTTTTACAACGGTTTTTCAGACGGCCTTTTAAATTCAAGGCAACTTCGTAGGCCGGGCTTCAGCACAGCATTTTGAATGTTTGCAGCCGGGCTAATGGTTCGACAGCTTACCAACCGAGCCCGGCCTGCAGGAGGCTGCGGAGTTGCTGTGTTATCTTTTATTTCCAACCCAAACCTGCCGCATCCGCCGCAGAAGAACCGCCGGTTTGCCGAGCCAATCAGGCGCGTTAGGAGTCTTTCAAATGTCTAAAAAAACAGTCAGCAAACGCCAATGGCGCGACGGCGTAGCGCCGGAATCCGCAGCAAAAAAATCCCCGAAAAAACCGTTTTCCAAAACATCCTCCCGCAAGGCGGACGACCGGCCCCGCGGCAAACGCGCAGGTGCGGCGGACAGCGGGTTCCAAAACCGCAAAGCGCAGCCGAATCCGCGCGGCAACGCAGTTTCAGACGGCCTCAAGGAAACGGGGCAGGGCGCGCCGAAACAGCGCGTTTCCAAGGCGAAAAAACTGGTGGTGCGCAATCCGAACCAGAAAATCATGGAACACGCCCGCGATTTGAAAGAGCGCCGCAGCGATTTGTCGCGCGCGGGGCCGGAGCGTTTGCAGAAGATTCTGGCCGCGTCGGGTGTGGGTTCGCGCCGCGAAATGGAAGAGTGGATTCAAAACGGCTGGGTAACGGTCAACGGCCGTGTGGCCGAATTGGGTGAAAAAGTGACGCCCGAAGACCACGTTACCGTGAAAGGCAATATTATCAAGCTCAAATGGGCCGACCGCCTGCCGCGCATCATTTTGTATTACAAACAGGAAGGCGAAATCGTTTCGCGCGACGATCCGCAGGGGCGCGTGAGCATTTTCGACCGCCTGCCGCAGGCCGCCAGCAGCCGCTGGGTCGCCATCGGGCGTTTGGACATCAACACCAGCGGTTTGCTGATTCTGACCACTTCGGGTGAGTTGGTGCAGCGTTTTGCCCACCCGAGTTTCGAGGTGGAACGCGAATACGCCGTACGCGTGTTGGGCGGGCTGACGACCGGGCAGATGCGCGTTTTGACCGAAGAAGGCGTGATGCTGGCAGACGGTTTGGCGAAGGTCGAACGGATTTGGGAGCAGGGCGGCGAGGGCGCGAACAAATGGTATAACGTAGTCATTAAAGAAGGCCGCAACCGCGAAGTACGCCGTATTTTCGAGAGTCAGGGCTTGACCGTCAGCCGCCTCGTGCGCGTCGGCTTCGGCCCCATCGGTCTGCCCAACCGCTTGAAACGCGGCCAGTTTTACGAGCTGAACCCCGCGGAAGTAGCGAATATTGTGAAATGGGCGGACATGCGGCTGCCCGGGGAACGGAAACGGCGGAAGTAAACGGTTTTTCAGACGGCATTTGCGGGTTTTGCAAGATCTGAGGCCGTCTGAAAACTCAAAACTGCAAAACAAAACAAAACCCGCTTTATCCAAGCGGGTTTTGTTGCAGCTTAAAATCAACCTTTCATCTGACCCAAATCACGGTCAACGTGGTAAAGGCCGTTGCCGTTGGTGCCGATGATGTCGATTTTTTCCAAAATGGTGCGGAAGAGATGCTCTTCTTCGTGTTGCTCGGCAACGTACCATTGCAGGAAGTTGAAGGTCGAATAGTCTTTTTCGTCCCAAGTGGCGGAAACCAAAGCGTTGATTTTGGCGGTTACTTCCAGCTCGTGTTCAAACACTTCTTGGAAAACTTCGCGCAAACCGGCGTATTCGGTTTTCGGGGCGGCAATGGCGCCGACTTCGATGGCTGCGCCGGTTTCGTGAAGATAATCAAAGAGTTTGCGGGCATGACCCATTTCCTCGTCAGCATGGGCTTTCAAAAAATCCGCCGCGCCTTCGTAACCTTTGCTGTCGCACCAAGCCGACATTTGCAGGTAGAGGTTGCTGGAAACCATTTCCTGATTCATCTGTTGGTTGAGCAATTTGACAACATTTGCTGATAACATTTTTTCTCTCCTTGTTTGACTGTTTTCAAACCTCATTGAGGCTTCATCTGCATCTTACGCTTTGCGCCAAAATGCCGTAAAGCCGTCTGAGATATCCCTGAGATATATCCGTTTCTTGCTTGAGCGGAGTCAAATAAGAATGACTTTTCTCAAAATTCGTGGGAACTTTTGATAAAACGCTTTTAGCCGTCTGATTTTATTTATAAAACGAAAGTAACTATGTTTATTTGCAACACCGATTCCGAACGCATCATCCTGACTGCACCCGACCGGACCCAAGCCGAAATCTATCTTTCGGGCGGCCTGTTAAACCGCTATGAGACCGTTTTGCGCGACGGCAGCCGTTTCAACGCCGTCAAAGCCTATCAAAGCCCGCAACACAGCCGCGAAACGCTGACCGGCGGTTTTCACAGTGCCAAACTCAGCCCGTTTGCCTGCCGCATCCGCAACGGCGGCTATGAATTTCGGGGAAGTAAATACAGGTGTGGCAAATTCTTCATTGCGGGCCATGCGGTGCACGGCTTGATGTTTGACGCAAAATTCTCACTCATCGGCAGTGGCGCAGACGGCCAAGCCGCGTGGGTAAAAATAGCTGCCGATTACAGCGGCGAAGACGGCGGTTTCCCCTTTCCCTACCGCCTCACCGTCAGCTACCATTTGGATTCGGACGGCCTTACCGTTGCCACCGTCGCGAAAAATACCGGCCCAACCGCCATGCCGCTGGCTGACGGCTGGCATCCGTATTTCACGCTCGGCGGCCGTGCGGATGATTGGACGCTGCAAACCAACAGCGCGACGCGGCTGGTGTTCGACCAAGATTTGGTGCCCAACGGCGAAACTGTCGCAGACACGCATTTTCAGACGGCCTCAAGCCTTCGCGGTATTGAATTGGACAACAGTTTTGTTTTAAACGGCCACCAAACCGCCGCCTGCGTTTTGACCGGCGACAAACTGCGCCTGAGCATTTTCGCGGGCGAAAGCTATCCCTACCTGCAAATCTACATTCCACCCGAACGCGACAGTATCGCGCTGGAAAACCTCAGCGGTGCGCCGGACTGTTTCAACAACGGCATGGGGTTGGCGGTATTGCAGCCGCAGCAGGAAAAACGGTTTGAAACGCGCTATGTTTTGGAAGCAAGATAGCGGATAGTTTCAAAACAAGAGGCCGTCTGAAATTCAGACGGCCTCTTGTTTTACATCACATCAATAAACATCGCGCTGATAGCGTTTGTCTTCGCGCAAATCGTTGAGGTAGTCTTCAGCCTCGTCGCGGTTGAGTTTGCCTTGCGATTCAATCACATCGAGCAGCGCTTCTTCGACGTCGCGCGCCATGCGGGCGGCGTTGCCGCAGACATAGATGTGCGCGCCCTGTTGCAGCCATGCCCATACTTCGGCGGCGTTTTCCGTGATTTTGTGCTGCACGTACACTTTTTGCGCGCCCTGACGGCTCCATGCCAAATCGGCGCGGGTGAGCAGACCGTCTTTACGGTATTGCTGCCACTCGAGTTGGTAGAGGAAATCGTCGCAGAGGCGCTGGTTGCCGAAGAAGAGCCAGTTTTTGCCGCTGTCGCCGTTGGCCTCGCGCTGCTGCATAAAGGCGCGGAACGGGGCAATACCGGTGCCGGCGCCGATCATAATCACGGGCGTATCGCCGTTGGCGGGCAGGCGGAAATGCGGATTGGTTTCGACGAACACGCGCACGGTGGCGCCTTCTTCCAACTGTTCGCCCAAATAGCCCGAGGCCGCGCCGGTGTAGGCGTGGCCGTGGTGGTCGAAACGCACGACGCCGACGGTGAGGTGCACCTCGTCGCCTACTTCGTCCTGCGCAGAGGCAATGGAATAGAGGCGCGGCGTTTGCGCGCGGAAGATGCCGAACAGCGTTTGCGCGTCGAGAGCGTGCGGATAGGCGGCTAAAACGCCGACGGGCGGGGTGGCGGCCAAGAAGATTTCGCGTTGTTCTGCGTCGGAGGCCAGCGCTTTCAATTCGCCATTGCCGCAAAGTTCGGCGTATTGCTGCACGAAAGCGGGCGTGTTTTGGGTAATGTCGGCAAACTCGGTCAAGGCCGTCTGAATATCGGTTTCCTTACCGTCGGCGAGTTTGACCGTTTCGCTGCCGGAGAGGCCGTTCAAATCCAGAATTTCTTTGACCAAATCCGGTGCGTTCAGCGGCCACACGCCCAGCGCGTCGCCCACCTGATAGCGGATGCCCGAGCCGCTCAAGTCGATTTCGATGTGTTCGACGTCTTTTTCCGCGTTGCGGGCAGTGATTTTCTGGCGAACCGACAAAACGGCGGTAAACGGCTGCTCTTTGGTATAAACCGTACCGTTTTGGGCTGCGCCGGCGACATCGGCAACCGCGGCGGCGGGCGCGGCAGCCTGCGCGGTCAGTTCGGCCACTTTCGGCACGACTGCATCAACCCACGCATCCGCCGCCGCTTGGAAATCCAAGTCGCACACGCCCAAATCCGCCAGCCGAGTTCCGCCGAGTTCGGCAAATTTTGCATCGAAATCCTTGCCCGCCTGACAGAAATTCGGGTAGGACGAATCGCCCAAACCTAACACCGCAAACGTCAGCGCGTCGAGCTTTGGTGCTTTTTTGCCGAACAGGAATTTGTGCAGCGGCAGGGCTTCTTCGGGCGGTTCGCCCTCGCCTTGCGTGGACGTTACCATCAGCACAATGTCTTCGTCGGGCAGCGTTTTGCTCTTGAAATCGCCCGCACCGACCAAGTTTGCGCCCACTCCTGCCGCCTTGAGTTTGGCCTGCAAAGATTCCGCCACGCGGCGGGCGTTGCCGGTTTGTGAAGCGGATAAAACGGTTACGCGGCGCGCAACGGCGGCCGGTGCGTCGGCAAACGCAGCGGGCGCAGCGGCAACCGCGCCCGTTCCCTGACTCTGCGCCCAGCAATAGCCGGAAAGCCACGCGAGCTGGGTGGGGGAGAGGGCGGATAATTGCGCGGAAAGTTCCGCAGGCAGCGGATTGACTTGGGTCATGGAGGTTCCTTTTTTTCTCATGCGTACCGCCGTTTTATCGTAATTTTTACGGCGGGCGGGTAATGTTTTACGGCGGCGTTTGAAACGCAAAAACACAGCCTGATTTGACGGCGTTACTTTAAAGAGGCCGTCTGAAAAAAGGAAAGAATGCTTGGTTTTAATATAAGATGATTTCGTTATAAGTTTTGGATGTAGGGCAGGGTGGAATGCGAAAAGGCCGTCTGAAAAGTGTCGGGATTTTCAGACGGCTTAAACGGAAAAACAGAAAAACGGCAGTTTTTTACCCCGCCGTATTCATCAGCCGCAGTGCTTTCAGACGGCCTGTTTCTTTTTGGTATTGCACTAGGCCGACAAACGCGCCGTTGCGGCCGTACACGCGGATGGGCGTTTCATGGCCGATGTTTTCGCCAAACTGCGGGCGTTGGCCGAATTTCAGCATTTCCACCGCTTTATCGTTCAAAGTGATTTGCGGCAGGTGGCGCACCAAAACGTCGCAAGGCAGCAGCAGCGCGTCGCGTTCGGCTTCTGCCAGTTTTTCAAGCGCTTCGAGCGTGTGGCTTTCTGCGATGGTAAAACCCGCGGTTTCCGTGCGGTGCAGGGCGGTGAGGCAGGCGAGTGTGCCGCATTGTTTGGCAAGATCCTCGCTCAGCGTGCGGATATAAGTACCCTTGCTGCAACGCACGTCTATCCGCGCTTGAGGCGCATTAAATTCAACAATATCAATTGAGTAAACGGTGATGTCGCGCGGTTTGCGCTCAATCGTAATGCCTTGCCGCGCGTATTCGTAAAGCGGCTTGCCTTCGTGTTTCAAGGCGGAAAACATCGGCGGAACTTGCCGAATCGCGCCCGTCAGCGCCTTGCAGGCCGTCTGAAATTCTGCAAGCGAAACGCCGCTGCGCCCCGTCGCCACGGTTTCGCCCTCCAAATCGCCCGTGCTGCGCGCTTCGCCCAGCCGCATTTCGGCGGTGTAGGCTTTGTCTGCGTCGAGCAGATATTGGGCGAACTTCGCCGCCTCGCCGAAGCAGATGGGCAGAAGCCCCGTCGCCAGAGGGTCGAGTACACCCGTATGCCCCGCTTTTTCGGCGCGGTAAAGGCGGCGGACCTGTTGCAGCGCAGTGTTGCTTGAAAGCCCGAGCGGTTTGTCGAGCAGCAGAACACCGCTGATTTTGCGTTTTAGGGGTTTGTTTTGCATGGGGTTTTCTTGATTGAGGCCGTCTTGAAGTGTTCAGACGGCCTTTGTTCTAATGTTAATCCTCAACCGGTTTTTCCGCGGCCACTTTATCGATCAGGCTGGAAATGCTCATGCCGCGTTCCAGCGATTCGTCGTATTTGAAATGCAGCTCGGGCGTTTTGAAGAGTTTGATTCTTTTGGATAATTCCGTGCGAAGATAGCCTTTGGCGTGTTCCAGCGCTTCTTCGGTGACTTCGCGGGTGCCGTCGTTCAAAACGGTGTAATATACGGTGGCGTGGCTGTAATCGCGGGTAACGTCCACTTCGTTGATGGTGATGAAGCCCGCGCGCGGGTCTTTCAGGCCGGTGCGGACAAGCTCGGCCAGCTCGCGCATGATTTGTTCTTGAACACGGTCTTGGCGGGCGTAGCCGCGTTGGGGTTTTCGCATGGTAAATCCTTGAGAGAGCGGCCGTTTCAGACGGCCTAAGTCGCTGTAAGTGCGTTATTATAGCGGAAATCGGCTGTTTAAGGCCGTCTGAAAAAGGTTGGGAATGAAGGTGGTATTTGATGATGTCAAACAGCACAAATTAATTTAAACAAAAACGCCGCCTCGCAGGCCAGAATCACGCCGTTGACCAATTGTGAATAGCTAAATATAATTTTACATAATATACATTATGCGAACTAAGGAATTAATGTGATATAATGCAAAAAGTCTAAAATTTACCAGTCCATTCCATCATGCTCCAGCCCCATCTGCTCCTCAAAATCCCCAATCAGGATTACCAACACCTGATTACGCAAAATTCCAGCGGTTTCAGCGCCGGCGAATTTTCGCTGCTTAATGAAATTCTCGATCGTTTTGAATTTGACGTTGTTCAGGCGCAGGCTTTGGCGCAGGCGGTTTTGCAGCAGGTTCGCTTTGATCCGGACGCTTTCCATATCGACAGCGACGATGAAGACATTACCGGCGTTTGCCCGCACTGCATCAATCCGCCGATGCCGCCGTTGCGCGATTATCTGGCTTGGCGCGAAATACGCGGTTAGAATACGCTTTCGTTGTTTACGGTCGAAAAGCATTCAGGCCGTTTGAAAAATCTTTTAATTTCCGAATATTATGCTGCAAACAGACAATCTTACCGCCGCCCGGCCACAGCGTATCGTAACGGCGCAGAACCTTTCTCCGCAGGAAGAATTGTTGGAACGCGCCCTGCGCCCGAAAACGCTTACCGATTACATCGGGCAAACGAAAGCCAAAGAACAATTGGAAATTTTTATCCAAGCGGCGAAAAAACGCGGCGAAGCGCTGGATCATACGCTTTTGTTCGGCCCGCCGGGTTTGGGCAAAACGACGCTGGCGCACATTATTGCCAAAGAATTGGGCGTCAATCTGCGTCAAACCAGCGGCCCGGTGTTGGAACGCGCCGGCGATTTGGCGGCGCTACTGACCAATCTTGAGCCGCATGATGTTCTTTTTATTGACGAAATCCACCGCTTAAGCCCCGTAGTTGAGGAAATTCTCTACCCTGCCCTCGAAGATTATCAGTTGGACATCATGATCGGCGAAGGGCCGGCGGCGCGTTCTGTCAAAATTGATTTACCGCCGTTTACGCTGGTCGGCGCGACCACGCGCGCGGGGATGCTGACCAATCCGCTGCGTGACCGCTTCGGGATTGTGGCACGTTTGGAATTTTATGAAAACAAAGACTTAGCAACTATTGTCCGCCGTTCGGCGCAACTTTTGCAGCTTGAGATGGGCGACGAAGGCGCAATGGAAGTAGCCAAGCGCAGCCGCGGAACGCCGCGGATTGCCAACCGCCTGCTGCGCCGCGTGCGCGATTATGCCGACGTGAAACACAACGGCGTGATTGATGCCGACGTTGCCGATGCAGCCTTGAGTATGCTGGACGTTGATGCGCAGGGTTTGGACGTGATGGACAGAAAATTTCTCGAAGCGATCCTGCACAAATTCAGCGGCGGGCCGGTCGGCTTGGAAAACGTCGCTGCGGCCATCGGCGAATCTACCGACACGATTGAAGACGTCATCGAGCCGTATCTGATTCAGCAGGGTTTTCTGCAACGCACCCCGCGCGGGCGTATGGCTACCGAGCGCGCGTATCTGCATTTCGGTTTGAAATCAGCGCGTTCCTGAAAACATCTCTTCCGCCGTTTCGTTCTAACCTCTTGAATTTTCAGACGGCCTGACAAACGACACACAAGGAATCACGATGAATCCCCTACCCTCCGTCACCATCGGCCTCGTTTCCGCCAGCGACCGCGCCAGCAGCGGCGTTTATGCCGACGAAGGTATTCCCTCGCTGAAAGACTGGCTGCAAAAAGCCGTGAAAAATCCGATTCGGTTTGTGGAAGCGCTGATTCCCGACGAGCAGGCCGTTATCGAAAATACGCTGAAAAAAATGGCCGACGAAGATTTGTGCGACCTCGTTTTTACTACCGGCGGCACCGGTCCCGCCCCGCGCGACATCACGCCCGAAGCGACTTTAAACGTCGTAGACAAAGAAATGCCCGGCTTCGGCGAACAGATGCGCCAAATCAGCCTTTATTATGTGCCGACCGCCATTTTGTCGCGGCAGACGGCAGGAATCCGCGGCAAATGCCTGATTGTAAACCTGCCCGGCCGCCCGAAGGCGATTGCGGAAACGCTGGGCGGCGTGCGTGGGGAAAACGGTGAAATCAAGGTGCACGGCCTGTTTAGCGCGATTCCCTACTGCGTCGATTTAATCGGCGGCGCATTTATCGAAACCGACGAAAGCATCAGCAAAGCGTTCCGCCCTAAGCAGAAATAAGCCCGAGGCCGTCTGAAAATCTGAAAAAATGCCGTCTGCAAACCGTTTTTCAGACGGTATCCGCACAAAATTCCATGCAAAAATCCTTTCGTTATCATATTCCTCCCGTCTGTCCTAAGCGCAACACAAAGCCTGTAAAAAGTGCTATCCTTGCCCTTTTTTGAACCACCCAACATCGACCCGAAGCAATGAAAAAATTTCTCATCCCGACCGTGGCCGCGATTGCCGTAGCGGCCGCCGCCGTCGGTCTCGGCACGCCCTACTACTTCGGTATCAAAGCAGAAGAAAGCCTGACCGCGCAGCAGAAATTGTTAAACGAATCCGGTTTTCTCACCGTCGAATCGCACAAATACGAGCGCGGCTGGTTTAGCGCCACGGAAACCATGGTCGTGCGCGTGAAGCCGACCCTGCTTCTCAATACCCAAAAATACCTGCCCGACAACCTCAAAACCGTCTTAATCGAGCCGGTTACCATCGTCAACCACGTCAAACACGGCCCGTTTGCCGGCGGCTTCGGTACGCGCGCGCAGGTGGAAACCGAGTTTAAATATTCCCCCGAAACCACCAAAGCCCTCGCCCGCTTCTTCGGCACCGAAACACCGTTGAAAATGACCAACACCATCCATTTCAACGGCAACGGCGTGATGAAGATGGAAATGCCCGCGTTTGACTACGAAGAGCTTTCCGGCATCAAAATCCAATGGAAAGGTCTGAGCGGCGAAACCGCCTACGACGACGGCTTCAAATCCTACAAACACGATTACGCCGCCCCGTCGCTGCAAGTCAAACTTGCCGACAAAGGCGACGTAACCATGGAAAACCTCAGTTTCCAATCCGAAACCACCGAAGGCCAAAACAAAATCGCTTTGGGCAAAAGCAGCATCGCCGTCGATAAATTCATGCTGCAATGGAAAGAAGGCATCGATTACAACCTGAAACTCAACGAGTTGGTCAACATGGTGACCAACCTGCAAATCGGCGCGTTTATCAACCCGACCGGTACGATTGCGCCCTCGAAAATCGAAGTCAATAAGCTCAAGTTTGATACCAATACCGCCGAGTCCGGCAAATTTATCAACAGCGAAGGCCGTTTCCAATTTGAAACCCTCGCTTACGGCGAAGACAAATACGGCCCGCTCGACATCAATATTTCCGCCGAACACCTCGACGCCGCCGGCCTGACCACACTCAAAGCCAAGCTCGCCGAAGTTGCCGGTAAAGAAATGAGCGAAGAACAGATTCAGGACGAATTGATCCAAACCGTCAAAACCAAAGCCTCCGGCCTGTTTACGCAAAACCCCGTGTTGAACGTGAAAACCTTCAAATTCACCATGCCGCACGGTTTGGTTGACGTAAGCGGCAAGCTGGCGTTTAACGGTTTGACCCAAAAAGATTTGGACAGCTTGGACGGAATGCTGAAAAAAACCCAAGCCGATTTCAAACTCCAAGTCCCGCAGAAGTTGATCGAATCCCTTGCCGCCAACCAAGCGCAGAGTCTGTTCAGCATCAATCCTGAAGACGAAGCCGCCGGACAGGCCGACATCGAAGACATCAACGAAACCCTGCGCATGATGGTGGACAGCACCATCCAATCTATGGCTGCCGAGCAATACCTGACCGTTACCAACGGCAATATCAACACCCATCTGACCTTGAAAAACAACGAGTTGAAACTCAACGGCAAGGTCTTGGAAAACGAAGAGGAAATCGACATCGGCGATGAATCGCTCTTCAATGAAAATGAAGAGGCCGTAAAACAGGAAGCGGCAGAGCAGGAAAGCGCCAAATCCAAGCCATAAATTCCGTCATAAACGTTAAAAGGCCGTCTGAATATTCAGACGGCCTTTTTATTTATCGCCAATAAAATTGGAAAAATCAGTAACCGAATTGCGTTGTCTTATCCCTATTTGTGCAAACCGCATTCCTTGCTGTCTTTGCTTTCCCACCACCAGCGGCCCGCGCGGATGTTTTCGCCCTCTTTCACCGGCCGCGTACAGGGTTCGCAGCCGATGCTGGGATAGCCCTGATGGTAGAGCGCATTGAGCGGAACATCATGGGTTTCGGCGTATGCCCAAATGTCGGCTTCTTCCCAGTCGAAAATCGGGTTGAACTTGGCGATGCCGCGGCCTGCATCCTGCTCTTCAAACACCAGTTCGCTGCGGGTATCCGACTGGCTGCGCCGCTGCCCCGTCAACCAGGCAGGCGCACCGGCGAGGGCGCGGTTGAGAGGTTCGATTTTGCGGATGTGGCAGCAGCGGCGGCGCAGTTCGACGCTTTCATACATTGCCGCCGCACCGAATTCAGCTTCAAACGCAACAGCTGCGGCTTCGTCGGGCGTGAACACTTCCAGCGCGATGCCGTAACGCGCGGCGGTTTCGGCAATCAGCGCGGCGGTTTCTGGGTTGAGCTTGCCCGTATTGAGCGTGATGATGCGCAGCGGCAGTTTCAGACGGCAGATGGTGTCGGTAATCACCATGTCTTCAACCGCGAGGCTGGAGGCGAACACGGCTTGCGGAAAGCGTTCGGCAATCTCTTTCAGACGGCCTTCCAACGCGGCGGCCAACTCGGGCAGGCGCTGTTCGTCGGCTTCGGTAGCAGCGGGAATCTGCCAGAATTTAGGGCGGAATGAGGACATGGTTTGGGTGTTCCTTTGGTTTTTGGTTTTATTTTTTCAGACGGCCTGATTCAATTTAAGAAGGCCGTTTGAAAATCTCACACCTCATTATTGTCCGCCCCTCGCTACCGCATCGGAAAGAATGCTTTTTTCTTTCTTTATAACCAAAGCGGCGGCTGGCGGTTTTCGGGCAAAAGGTGGCTGACGCCGATGCCGATCAGGCGGAACGTGTCTTCGCGCTGGGGCGGAATGCGTGCGGCCAGCGTTTGCGCGGCAAGGAGCAGCGAGGTGCTGTCGGGCAGCGCGGAAGAATAGGTCAGCGAACGGGTGATGATGCGGAAATCGGAGGTTTTCAGCTTGAGGGTAACGCCCTGCGCTTCGACGTTTTTACGCACCATCTGCCGCCACAAATCTTCGGCCAGATGCGGCAGGTGTTCCAAAGTCTGCGCCAGCGGCAGATCTTCGGGCAGCGTGATTTCAGTAGAAATCTGAAGGCGTTCGCGGTCGGGTTTGACGGGGCGCTCGTCGATACCGCGCGCCAAATCGTAGAGGCGGTAACCGTAGCGGCCGAACAGGTTCAGCAGTTCGCCGCGCTCGAAACGGCGCAAATCGCCGGCGGTCCGCATTCCGTGTGCCTGCATTTTTTTCAGCGTAACCTTGCCCACGCCGGGGATTTTGCCCAGTGGCAGTGTTTCCAGAAAAGCGCTGATTTTTTCAGGCGGCAGCACAAACTGTCCGTTTGGCTTGCGCCAGTCGGAGGCGATTTTGGCGAGGAATTTGTTGGGCGCGATGCCTGCCGAAGCTGTCAGCCCCGTTTCGGCAAAAATTTCGGCACGGATTTTTTTCGCCACTTCGCTGGCATAGGGAATGTTTTGGAAATTGCGGGTCACGTCGAGATAGGCTTCGTCGAGCGAGAGCGGCTCGATTACATCGGTATGCCGTCTGAAAATACTGTGAATCTGCGCGGAAATGCGGCGGTATAAATCGAAATGCGGCGGAACATAAACCGCCTGCGGACAGAGCCGTTTGGCCGTTGCCACCGACATCGCCGAATGCAGCCTGAACTGCCGCGCCTCATACGAGGCCGCGCAAATCACCGAACGCGCGCCCTCCCATGCCACCACCACGGGCTTGCCCTTAAGATGAGGCTGTTCGCGCAATTCTACCGAGGCGTAGAACGCGTCCATATCGAGGTGGATGATTTTGCGGGCGGACATGGTTGGAACGATACTCAACAGGTACAAGATACAAGACGTTTTCAGACGGCCTTGATTATAAAACAAGTCGAACCGGCCATCTTTTTGAAAAACAACCCTCCTCCGCAAATCGTTTCCATCAGACATACTGTCGCCAAAAAGCCGCGCCCCAAGCCTTTTTCAGACGGCACCAGACTGAATTTATTACAAAGAAATAATAATATGTTGAAATTTGTTATACCTTAAAATCATAACAATTAATCCCACATTTTCAGCCAGGAAAACCGATGAAAACTCGTTCCAAACCCGCTCTCCAATTTTACCCTTGCAGCCCTCGCCGCATTTGGCGCGGGCAAAATTTATGCGGAAACCGATATTTCTAACGCCCCTTTTGTCGGTGCCAGCCAAAGCTATCCGCCTAACGTACTGCTCGCCTTGTCTGTAGAGTTTCCGACAGCAGGGGCTGCCTACAATGCAGCCGGCTTGTGGGGAAATACGGCCATGATGCAGCAAACCAAAGATGATCCGTTTCCGTTTTATCTCTACCGGCAATTCACCTCGGGGACTACCGGACGCGTTCCCCGCTTGACCAAAGCCGCTTTTGAAGCAGGCAGCTTTGTCGGTTATTTTGACCAAAAAAATGCTATACCTATAACGAGACAAACGGTTATTTCACGCCTGTGGCCTATGCGGATGCAAAAGGCTACTGCGGTAGCGGTCAATACAGCGGCAAAGCGATGAACTGGTTGACCATGACGTCTATCGACATCTACCGCTTGGCAATGACCGGTGGTAACCGCGCTATTGGTGCAGGCAATAAAGCAACCAATTACAAAGGCGCCGACACCTCAAGCTTTACCGCACTCCGTCGTGCATTCGTAAATGTATCCGCTACTCAAGACAAAGGGCGTAACGGCCAGACCGGTATGGCAATGCGAAAGCTTGCCACGGATTTGCTTCAAACCGGAAAGGTTTTTCCTACTGCCGGCCTGCAAGTGGAAAGCGACGGGCTTCGGGTTAATAACAGCGATTTCCGCATTGCCGTCCCTACATCAGGCGGTAGATACAACAATAACCGCGGCACCTATACCTTGAAAGAAGGTGTCTATAAATTGATGAATGTTGTTGTAGAAGTTTGCAAACCGGGAATGCTGGAGCCTAACTGTTATGCATACACAGATCCCCAGCGGATATACTGACAAATGGCAATTTGCAACTAAATTAGAGGCGTTCCGAGGCAGTAAATCTGCTAACCGTCAAGTTTGGACTCAGATTTCGGGTACGGACAAACGCTTTTCGACAGCCAACCGGACTGATATTTCCTCCAAACTCGGATTACCGGAAGACCAAACCATTACCAGAAATTCTGCCAACTTGATTAACTATATATTATTGGGCGACAGCATTAATGAAAACCGGCGGCGATACTTTCCGTGTCCGACCTGCCGGTGGGCTGCTCGGCACGGTTGTCAATTCCTCCGTAGAAGTGTTGCCCAAGCCCGCACAAGACGTTTGCCAAAACGCGATCCGCTACAACGAATTGAAAAATCGGGCTTCTGTTTACGCATTTTGCCGCCAACGACGAGATGCTGCACATCAGTGACACTGACGGTAACGAAAAATTTGCCTACATTCCTTCGACCGTATTGCCCAAGCTGAGAAATTTTGCAGAAAAAAACGATGAATATATCTATCTTAACGACGGCTCTCCTGTTGCCGGCGAAGTTTGTGTCAACGATCAGCAGACTTCGGTAATCGTCGGCACAACCGGCCGAGCCGAAGAAGTGGCCGCTGTTTATGCGGTTGATGCAAGTAGAATGGGGAGTTCCGACTATTCTCCGTCTGCAAGCGATGTAATGTGGGAATTTACTGCTGCGGATGATGCCGACTTGGGGCTGCCTGTCCACAAACCTGAGCTGGGTACGGTAAAAAAAGACGGTAAAGACATCCCTGTCGCCGTTGTCAGCGGTACTGGAAAATCGAATCGGGCAAAACCGGCGTAGGTGCACCCAAAACCGTCGATACCCGACGGTGACGGCGCAATCGACCGTATCTACGCTGGCGACGAAGAAGGCAAACTCTGGCGTGCGGATTATAATGCCTCAAGCGGCACTTGGTCGGCCAAAGTCAAGTTCAACGGAAGCCGTCCGATTACCGGAGCGCCAGACGTAGCGGGCAATACTGTGATTTTCAGCACAGGCATCTATTTTAATCCGTCAACCCAGGGCGATACCGGATAGCAAAACCATGCCTACGGCCTGTTTGACAAAGACGGTTCGGCTATTTCCGAAAACGACTTGTTGAAACAGGAAGTCCAAACCAAAGTTGTTGCGGCCAACGGCAATAGAACGTTTTATGAGGCCACCCGCAATCCGATTGAAAATCAAAAAGGCTGGCAGCTTGCGCTGCCAAAAGGCTTCATCAGCATTGATGATGCGTATGTCCGCCGTAATAAAGTGGCGCAGTTTTTTGCTTTTTCTAATAAGGCAAGCGAAAATTCGGCCAATGTCTGTACCAGTTCCGGCCAGTCTGCCCTTATCGAGGTCAGCCTGTTTACCGGCGGTCTGTACAGCGACAAGCTGTTTGACACCAACAACGACAAGCGCTTCAGCGAAGGCGATGTACAGGCCAGCGCGATGATTACCAGCGAAGGCTTATCTCTCAAACGTGTCAATGTCAAAATGCAAGACGCCCAAAGCGGCAAGTTGGGCAACAAAGTATTGTGTGGGTCGGCGACAGCGGCAATATTGAGGAAATCAACGTCAACCCGCTGAAAAGGCCGTCTGAATTTCAGACGGCCTTTTTTGTTTCTGACAGCTGCTTATTTCTTCGGCGAAAGCTGGTCAACCAGCCCGCCGTCGGCGAAATATTTCTTCATGATTTCCTCCCAAGTACCGAATTTTTCGTTGGGTTTGAACGTTTCGATGTCGGGGAAATCGGCCTTGTGTTTTGCCAAAACTTCGGCGTTGCGCGGGCGCAGATAGAGTTTGGCGGCCAATTCCTGCGCGGGTACGCTCCAGAGGTATTCGAGATAGGCTTTGGCCGCGGCCTGCGTCCCTTTTTTCTCGACCACTTTATCCACCACGGCCACAGGGCTTTCGGAAAGAATGGTGTAGCTAGGGTAAACGATTTCAAACTGCCCCTGCGTCAGCTTTTTGCTCACATGGTTGGCTTCGTTTTCAAAGGTAATCAACACGTCGCCGATGTTGCGCTGGGTAAACGTCGTGGTCGCCGCACGTCCGCCGTTTTCAAAAGACGGTGCATTTTTCAGCAACGCGGAAACAAATTCTTTGGTTTTCGTTTCATCGCCGTTGTTCGCTTTCAGGCCGTAACCGTAGGCGCCGAGAAAAGCGTAGCGGCCGTTGCCCGTGGTTTTCGGGTTGGCAAGGACGATTTTGACGCCCGGTTTGGCCAAATCGCTCCAGTCTTTAATCTGCTTCGGATTACCTTTGCGCACGAGGAACACGGTTGTGCCGGTAAACGGCACAGCGTTATCCGGCAGGCGTTTGGCCCAATCGGCGGCGACCAAACCTTTTTTCTGCAACAAATCGATGTCGGAAGTCTGGTTCATGGTCACGACATCCGCTGCCAAACCGTTGGCCACCGACATCGCCTGTTTGCTCGAGCCGCCGTGCGACTGCTGGATGTCGATTTCCTCACCCTTGCTTTTCGCCTGATATTCTTTGATAAACAACGGGTTGTATTCTTTATAAAAATCACGTGCCACATCGTAAGAGACGTTGAGCAGCTTCACGCTTTTACCGTCGCCGGCGGCGTTGCCCGCGCCCTGCCCGGATTTTGGCGAACACGCGCTTAGGGCAAATGCGGCAGCAGCGGCGGCGAAAGTGAATGTGCGGATAGTCATGATGGTTTCCTTGTTTCAAATGTTTTAAATGCCCGTCATTCTAGTGGGTGGCGGCGGCGGCGCAAACAAACCTTTGATTATGGCGATATGGCGGGCGGTTATATGGAAAGGCCGTCTGAAAACGGCCGCGGGGGACAACCGGTTTTTCAGACGGCCTGAGGTTTCTTTTGCGATTTCGGCTACTGCGGCTGCTTTCCTGCCGTCAGCCTGTCAAACAGCGCGCCGTCGGCAAAAAATGTTTTCATGATTTCCAGCCATGTGCCCAACGTTTCGTCGGGGCGGAATGTTTCTGTTTCCGGAAATGCGGCGCGGTGTTTGGTCAGAACGTCTTTGTCGCTCGGGCGGAAATACAGCTTGGCCGCCAATTCCTGCGCGGGTTTACTCCAAAGATAAGTCAGATAATCCTGCGCAATCTGTGCCGAATCTTTTTTCTCCGCCACGGTCTCGACCACAGCTACAGGGCTGTCCAGTGCGGCGGTGTAACTCGGATAAACGATTTCAAACTTACCCGGCTCGAGCTTTTTACTGATGACGGAGGCTTCGTTTTCCGGCGCCACCAAAACATCGCCGATGTTGCGGCGGGTAAAGCTGGTACTCGCCGCACGGCTGCCGTTTTCAAACATCGGCACGTTTTTCAATACACCGCCGGTAAACTTCTCCGCCACCGCCTTGTCGCCGCCCGAGGCTTTCAGGCCGTAGCCGTAAATGCTGAGCAAGGCATAGCGTCCGTTGCCGCTGGTTTTCGGATTGGCAAACACCGCTTTCGTATCCGGCCGCACCAAATCGTTCCAATCCTTAATCCGCTTCGGATTACCCTTGCGCACCAGCATGACGGTAACGCTGGTAAACGGTACGGCGCGGTTGGGGAAACGTTCTGCCCAGTCTGTTTTGACCAAGCCGCGCTGCGCCAGATTGTCGATGTCGGAAACCTGGTTCATGGTGACAACATCGGCAGGCAGACCGTTGATAACCGACATCGCCTGCTTGCTCGAACCGCCGTGCGACTGCTGGACGTACAGATCGGTTTTCGGATGCGATTTTTGGTATTCCTTGATAAACAGCTCGTTGTATTCTTTATAGAAATCGCGCGAAACGTCGTAGGAGACATTGAGGATTTTTTTGTATTCGCCGTCCGAACCCGCACCCTGCCCGTCGGAACAGGCAGCCGTGGCCAAAACCAGTGCGGCGGCAAGATAGCAAAGCGGTCTCATCTGTTTCAAGCCCTTTGTTTATTATCAAGCAAACACTTTAACGGCGCGGCGGAAAAAACAGAAAGAATGCTTGATTGTATGGAAAGGGCTTTCGGTTATAAGCGTTTGGGAATTTTCTGTCAGGCTGAAATCTTTGCGAAAAACGAAAAAAAGCTAAAGGCCGTCTGAAAAATTTCAGACGGCCTAAAAAAGAATTTGCATCTACTGTATTTGCACAACATTTATCCCAACTTAAACCTTGCGCCCCAAAAGGCAGATAACCGATTTCGCCTCATCGCCCACACCCTCGCGCCGGTGTTCCGCCACCAGCCATTCCAAGCCAGAAAAGGCCGTCTGAAGTGTGGGCAGATCCGCCAGCATCGTCGCATCATTCGGTCCTTTCGCCAACGCGGCCTGTTCGGGATGGAAAAACACACCGGCAAAAAGGCCGTCTGAAACCAGCGCGGCGACGATTTTCTGCGCCAAACGACTGCGCACAGGTTCGGCGAAATGGCAGTTGACCGAAGTAATCACGGAAAAAGTTTCAGACGGCATCGCCATTTCCGCGACATCGGCAACGTAGGCATGAAAACCGACGCCCTTGATTGCCGCCAGCCTGCGCGCTTTTCCAACGCCCACCGCCGACAAATCCGTACCCTCTGCCTGCAAACCGCATTCGGCCAGAAACACGCCGTTGCGCCCCTCTCCCGCCGCCAAATCCAGCGCCCTGCCCGATTCGGGAAAATACGGCGCAACGCGGCGGATAAATTCATGCGGTTCGGTGCCGAAAACAAAGCCGCTGTCGGCCGCGTAGCGTTCATTCCATTTATTCATTGCAGCCGCTCCTTTTCCGTTATTCAGTTTGCGTCTGAAAATTGACAGGATTTTCAGACGGCCTGTAATTCAATACACAACGCAATCAGTCCGAATGATCCGGGCTTCTCGCCAAAATCGTGCGCTTGCCGTTGGGTTCGGCGGGGGAAATTACGCCATTGGCTTCCATCAGGTCAAACAGCGAAGCGGCGCGGTTGTAGCCGATGCGCAAGTGGCGTTGCAGGTTGGAAATGCTGGGTTTCTGCGTTTTGATGATGGTGGCGACGGCTTCGTCGTATAAATCGTCGCGGTCGTTGTTGCCTCCGACGGCATTGCTGAATACATCGTCGCTGCCGACGCCTGCGCTCAGAATGTCGTCGATGTAGTCGGGTTCGCCGAACTGCTTCAGGTATTCGACCACGCGGTGGACTTCGTCGTCGGAAGCAAACGCGCCGTGGACGCGCTGCGGATAGCCGGTGCCCGGCGGCAGGAACAGCATATCGCCCTGACCGAGCAGGTTTTCCGCGCCCATTTGATCGAGAATGGTGCGGCTGTCGATTTTGCTCGACACTTGGAACGCGATGCGGGTCGGAATATTGGCTTTAATCAGACCGGTAATCACGTCCACGCTCGGGCGCTGGGTGGCCAAAATCAGATGGATGCCGGCGGCGCGGGCTTTTTGCGCGAGGCGGGCGATGAGTTCTTCGATTTTCTTACCGGCGGTCATCATCAGGTCGGCAAATTCATCGACCACCACCACGATAAACGGCAGTTTTTCCAGCGGTTCGGGATCGTCGGGCGTGAGGCTGAACGGGTTGGCGAGCTTCTCGCCGCGCGCGGCGGCTTCGGCAATTTTTTGGTTGAAACCCGCCAAGTTACGCACACCCGCATGGCTCATCAGGCGGTAGCGTTTTTCCATTTCGTTCACACACCAATTCAACGCGTTCGCCGCCAGCTTCATATCGGTAACGACGGGCGCAAGCAGGTGCGGAATGCCTTCGTAAATGCTCAGTTCCAGCATTTTCGGGTCGATCATAATCATGCGCACGTCTTCGGGCGTGGCTTTAAAGAGCATAGACAGAATCATCGCGTTCACGCCCACCGATTTGCCCGAGCCGGTGGTACCGGCCACCAAAAGGTGCGGCGCTTTGGCGAGGTCGGTAACAAC
This sequence comes from Neisseria chenwenguii, assembly GCF_002216145.1. NCBI lineage: Bacteria > Pseudomonadati > Pseudomonadota > Betaproteobacteria > Neisseriales > Neisseriaceae > Neisseria > Neisseria chenwenguii. Next base: position 2,425,076 of record NZ_CP022278.1, on the reverse strand, counting down.
CGGTTCGCCCGTAATGTCCTGCCCCAACGCCAGCGTCAGCTTGGATTTGGATTCGGTAAACGCGGGCGAATTGAAGATTTCGCTCAGGCGGATCATCTGGCGGCGCGGGTTGGGCAGTTCCAAGCCCATGCAGGTTTTGCCCGGAATGGTTTCGACCACGCGGATGGAAGCTACGCCGAGCGAGCGCGCCAGATCTTTTTCCAAGTTCAGCACCGCATTGCCGCGCACGCCGACATCCGGCTCGATTTCGTAGCGGGTAATCACGGGGCCAGAATACGAATCCACCACCTTCACTTTGACCTTGAATTCGGCCAGTTTTTCCTCGATGGTAATGCTGTTTTCCAGCAGCGCCTCTTCGCTCTGCGTCGCGCTCGGGTCAAATTGCGGCGGGCGCAGCAGGCTGACGGTCGGCAGGTGTTTGTCGTCGTAGGCAGCGTTTTCAGACGGCATCAGGCTGTTTGAGGCCGTCTGAAAAACAGGCCGGACGGCATGATGTCCAGACGGCACCGCGCCCGTTTCGCGCACACGCACCGCGCCGTGTTCAAACACATCCACTGCCGCATCATCTTTCTCAGCGGCAGAGGCCGTCTGAAGATTTCCACTTTCCGCGTCCACCGATTCGCTGATCAGATAATCGGAAATCGTGCGCTCGGGCGACGTGCTGATGTGCGCATTCACTTCGGGCACTACCGCCGGCCCGCTGAATTTCGGCGGCTCGGGAAAATCGACCGCAGCCGGCGGCGGCGCTTCGGGCACTACCGCCGGCTCGGGAATATCCAAAGGAACGGGCGCGGTCGGCGGCACAACGGGCGGCTCGACCACCGTCGCCGTCGGCGGCGCGGGCCGGGAAATAAAGACCTCGTTTTGATAACGCGAAGTTTTCGGCGGGAACACCGATTTTGGCGGCTGCACTTTCGCCGCGCTGCTGCTCACCCTGACCGCATCGGGAATCACACTCTCGCGCGTCGAAGTATCGATGCGGCGGATCGGGCGGTTGCGGCGCGTCAGCGCGGAAGACGTGTGCGACAGATTCGCCCACACTTCTTCGTCGGGAATCACCTGCGGACGGAAATCGCGCACCGGCGCGACCGCTTCGGCCAAACGTTTGCGCGCGGCGGATTGGCGGGCGAGGTTGTGATGAATGTCGGCCAAGTCGTCGATTCTGTCCCAACGGCTCGGAATATCGACGCGCACAGCCGGTTCGCGTTCCAACGTTTTCAGCGCGGTTTGCGCCGATTCGATGCGCGGCTTCTGCGCCTTGCCGATGTGGATGCCGTCCACATCTGCCAACACACGCTCGCGGGTACGGCGCAAGGCGGGATCGTCCAAATCGATGACTTCCAAACGGCTGTCTGGTTGCAGCACCGCACGGGGCGCGGTTTCAGACGGCATCTCCGCCCAAACCGGTTTTTTCGCCCGCATTTTTTCCGCGCGCTCCTGAACCGCCGCCTCGCCCAGCGAACGCGTCGCCTCTTCCAACGTGATTTCGTCGAAATCCGCGCCCTCAACCTTGCGCGGCGCGTAATCGGGCGCTTCCGTTTCCACAAACGGCACAATATAAGGCTCGGGCGCATGGGAAAGGCGCGGCTTGCCGGTCAGCTGCGAAACCGCCGCCGTTTCCGTTTCAGACGGCCTGTTGCCCAAATCCAATTCCAGCGGCGCGTAATCTTCCTCTTCGGCCACTTCGGGAAACAGGTCGAAACTGTCCTGCACCGCCGCTTTTTCAGACGGTACATCAGCCTGCTTGCGAAAATCCTGAATATAAACAGGCTCTTGCGCTTCAGGTTCGGTTTCTTCCGGTCTTTGAAATTGCGTCAGCAGGCTCTGAAGCCGCTCGTACACACCCGCCGCCGAACCGGACTGTTCCGCCGTTTCCGTGCGCTCGGTAAAGTCCGGTAAACGCGGCAATTCCTCGCCGTCCGCGGCGCCCGCTTTCATGTGCGCCAGCTCGTCCTGCCAGTCTTTGTCCTGACGGTAGTGCAGCCACAACGCCGCGCCGATGGCCGCCAGCAGCAAGAGAATCAATACAGTCCAAAACATAAAAACGCCCAACTTCAATCAACAGCAAAAAAGACCGCTATTTTAGCCTGTTTCAGACTTAAAAAGAATATTTGCCGCGCCTAAAAACGATATTTGCGGGCAAACGCGTATAATTGAGGCCGTCTGAAACCCGTTTCCCCGCAAACCCATGATTTTCCAAGCCGAATGGTTTGAACCTGCCACCCTCTACGCCGCATGGCTGCCGCTCGCCCTCCTGCTCGCCGCTGCCGCCAAACCTGCATGGCAGGCCGTGCAGCAGTATAAAAGCGCCGTTGTCGTGGCCGTCTGCATCCTCGCCGCCGCGTGGTCACTCAACGCTGCGCCCGAAGGCGGACAGCTCGCCGGCATCAGCTACCACCTGCTCGCCCTCAACTTCACCGCCCTGATGATCGGTGCCCCCGCCGCCCTCTGGCTCGGCACCATGCTGCTGTTTCCGCACCTCTGGCTGTTTGGCGGCGACATTCAGTCCTACCCCGCCAACGCCCTCGCCCTGCTCCTACCGCCGCTGGCGGTCAACCTTGCCGCCCGCACCGCCGTCAACCGCCTGCCCGCCAACATTTTCATCTTCATTTTCATCAACGGCTTCATTGCCTCCGCCCTCAGCATGCTGGCAACCGGCGCCGTACTCACCGCCACACTAGCCGGCGCCGGCTCGTTTTCAGACGGCATCTTGTGGCAGTCTGCCTTCCCTGTCTTCTTCCTGATGGCGTGGGTGGAAGCCTTTTTAAGCGGCATCGCCACCGCCGTCTTCATCGCCATGCGCCCGCAGTGGATACAGACGTTTGACGACGGTAAGTATTTGAAAAGTAAGAATACGATTTGGTTTTGAGAGAGGCCGTCTGAAAAATCATGAATGTTTCAGACGGCCTCAACCAAACAAACACACCTGCCCATGCCGTCTGAAAATCCAAAAACAAGGTAAAACTCCATGCCCGCACAAATCCTCCCCGTCGCCCTCGGTGCCGTCTTCGGCGCGCTTACCCGCTGGCTGCTCGGCCTCGCCCTCGCCCATACCGCCGCTCCGTTCGCCATCAGCATCCTCGCCGCCAACTGGGCGGGCGCGTTTGCAGTCGGGCTTTGCGCCGAACTCGTCCACAATCCGCAATGGCGGCTCCTGCTGATTACCGGTTTCCTCGGCAGTCTGACCACCCTCTCCGCCTTCTCCCTCGAAACCGTCGCCCTGATGCAGGCGCAGCGCTGGGGCGCGGCGCTGGTTTCCGTTTTATTGCACGTCTTCGGCTCGTTTGCTCTGACGGCGCTGGGCATGTGGACGGCGCAGTTTTTTAAATAAAATCCGGGCAGGCAGCCGCTATGTAAAATGCTGTCTGAAACTTTTTTTCAGACGGCACCGCATTGTTCAAAACAAAAAAAGCCTCTGCATATGCAAAGGCTTTTTGTTTTTTACGGCTTAATGTACAAGCTGTTGTTGTGCGGCTTTGTTTGCTTCGACACCGACTGCACTCCGGCTTTCGGTCGTCTGCGTATCTTTTGACGCATTCGGCACGACGGGCGCGGACGCAGTTTTGTCTGCATGTCCGCCGACCGAAACGACGTTGTTGTCCGCCGGACGGGTTTGCTCGGCAGCAACGGGCGTTGCGCCCTGATCGGCTTGCGGCCAGAACTGCCATACCGATACGGCGACGGCCGCCAGACTTGCAGCAACGGCAAAGCCTTTAAACGTGTGGTTGGCTGCTTCGGCGGGCTTGGCAGCCGCTTTGGGCGTGTTGCCGCTGCGCGCTTGGTGTTCGGCGCTGATTTCGGCCAATGCGGCTTGGAAGTCCGCATTTTTCAGAAAACCGGCGTCGCGGCCTGCGGCTTCGCGTTCGTTGCGGATGCAGTCGCCGATGAGATGGTATTCATACCATTTTCGGGCGGCTTCATCATCGTTTAAAAGTCGGTCGATAAAGACTTCGGATAATTCTTCATCGTCGGCCGCAATGGAAACATATTCGTATGTTTCGTTTATTGTTGTGTTCATTTTTTACCACCTTTGGTCGTCGGATCTGTCCAACAGTGGACGCAGGTCTTTGGCGATAACCTCGCGCGCCCGGAAAATTCGGGAACGCACCGTCCCTATCGGACAATCCATTATCTGAGCAATTTCCTCATAAGACATGCCTTCGAGTTCGCGTAATGTTATGGCTTTTTTCAAGTCGTCGGGCAGCTTCGAAATGGCTGTCTCGACGGTTTGCAGGATTTCCCAGTTAATCATTTCGGCTTCCGGCGTGTGATGGTCGGCAACCTGATCGACTAAATCCAGTACGTCCCCTTCTTCGTTGGCGGCTTCTGCGCTGACAAAAGGCCGCTTTCCTGAGTTTGCCAGATAATTTTTTGCGGTGTTGATGCTGATACGGTAAAGCCAAGTGTAAAAAGCACTTTCGCCGCGGAAATTCGGCAATGCACGGTACGCGCGTATCATCGCTTCCTGCGTTACATCGTTGACTTCGTGTTCGTCGCTGATGAAACGGGAAATCAGTCTGATCAAACGGCGCTGATACTTAGACATCAGCATTTCAAACGCCTTTTGTTCACCCTTTTGCGCGCGCTCTACCAACATGCGATCGATTTGACGATCATTCATATCCAACCTTTTATAATTGACTGCACTATATAAGCAATAGGCGGCAAAGCATTTCGTGCCACGCTAAGACCTATTTAACAAAATTAAGTTCCCGAAGATACTGATTTAATTCTTCGCAAACCGGCAAAAAACCGTTTGCCGTCTGAAAATCCTGCGAAACCTTTAGATTACCAACAGCGAGGCAGGTGTTATCCATCCTTGTGATAATCGGCCATTTTTTTCGAACGAACGGTAGTATATGGCTTTCCTGCAACAGTTTTTTTACCGGCTTTTGTCTGCCGTTTATCCGAAGCATATCGCCGCCGCCCACGCAGCGGATAATTCCGTCTTCATTCAAAACCGATTCCGGCAAACCCTGCGGGTGCGGTTTCAATACAAATCCCGTCTGCATCAAAATATCTTTCAGACGGCCTGTTAACGCGGTTTTTTTCCAAAATGCCGTCTGAACATTAACATCTTCATCAAACCAATACAGGCAGTTTCGATAGGCAAAAATCCTTGCACCATCGAGCTGCCATTCGCAGGAATCCGCTTCGTGTAACACCTGTTCGAAATTACGGATGGCAGAATGCGTCGGAATTTTACCGTTGTGATGCTTGACAAACTTCCAAAGCAGGCGTAAGCGGCGGGCTTGGCTGAACCGCCGCCATTTATCGACGGCAAAAAAACCGTCCGCACAAACGGCCTGAAAATCTTCGGCGGCAATTTCGTCCAGCAGCGCCAAATCATCTTGCAGCGAGCGGACGTTGGCCAAAATATGCTTGTCCAACTCGGGAATGCGCTGCCGCCATGCGGGCAAAGCCTCGTTGCGCAGCCAGTTGCGCAGAAATGCCGGATTGCCGTTGCTCTCGTCATCGACATAATCCAAGCCGTGTTCCGCCGCATAATGCTGCAAATCTTCGCGCGAAAAACTCAGCAGCGGCCGCCAGATTTTTGTCTGCCTGTTCAAACTGCGCCAAACCGGCATCGCCGCCAGCGCCCGCATTCCGCCGCCGCGCAGCGCCGCGAGCATAAAGGTTTCGGTTTGGTCGTTTTGATGATGCGCCAGCGCAACCACATCGCAAAGGCCGTCTGAAAAAACGCTATACCGCGCCGAACGCGCCGCCGCTTCCACCCCCAAACCGTTTTTTTCCACCCGAACGCGACATACCCGCAGCGGCACGCCCAAGCGGCCGCAATAATTTTGGCAAAACGCCGCCCACTCGTCCGCATTCGTGCTCAAGCCGTGGTGAACGTGCACTGCGCTCAGTTCAAATACCCGCTGCGTGCGCATCTGCGCCAAAAGATGCAGCAATACGACCGAATCCAAACCGCCACTCAGGGCGGCTTCGATGCGGATACCGGCCGGAAAATCGGGGAATGCAGATGCGAACTGCGGGAAGATGTCCATTTTTTGTTTCATGTTTTTCAGACGGCCTTTACGGTAAAAGGCGGAAAGGCCGTCTGAAAAGGTTAATGCCCCAACCGACGTCATTCCCCGCAAGCGGGAATCCACGGTTAAACATGACGGCAATATCTTGTTTAAAAATAGGTTTTATAAAATCAAACATAAATTTCTGCCTGCGCGGGAATAATATTCTGAAAATTTCAGATGACCTTGTTGATCTTTGAAACAACTTAGCAGCCTTTCGCAACAGCAGATACCGTCTGAAAACCGCCTGCATTTTTTCAGACGGCCCAACTAAACAAAAACAAGCAGGCGTGCACTGCCTGCTTGTTTTTCTGCCAACTGCTTATTTATCGGTAAACTTACCGTAGGCCATGATGCGGTCGAAGCGGCGTGCCAGCAAATCGGCCATCGGCGTGGCCTGTGCTTCGCGCAACTCTTCTTCCAACACTTTTTTCACGCTCTTCGTAACAGCATCAATATCGCGGTGCGCGCCGCCCAGCGGCTCGTCGATGATGCGGTCGATCAAATCCAATTCCTGCAAACGCTTGGCGGTAATGCCCAGCGCCATCGCTGCATCAGCGGCTTTTTCGGCAGTTTTCCACAAAATCGAGGCGCAACCTTCAGGCGAAATCACCGAGTAAGTCGAATATTGCAGCATGTTCACATAATCGCCGACGGCAATCGCCAGCGCGCCGCCTGAGCCGCCCTCGCCGATCACGGTGCAAATCACGGGAATGCGCAAGCGCGTCATTTCATAAAGGTTTTTGCCGATGGCTTCCGACTGGCCGCGCTCTTCCGCGCCGATACCGGGATACGCGCCCGGCGTGTCGATAAACGTCATTACCGGCAGATTGAATTTTTCCGCCGTCTGCATCAGTCGCAGGGCTTTGCGGTAGCCCTCGGGGCGCGGCATACCGAAATTGCGGCGGATTTTTTCTTTGGTATCGCGGCCTTTCTGATGGCCGATTACCACTACGCTCTGACCGTTGAACCGCGCCAAACCGCCGACTACGGCGTGATCGTCGGCAAAATGGCGGTCACCGTGCAATTCTTCAAAATCGGTAAAAATGGCGTTGATATAGTCGAGCGTATAAGGGCGCTGCGGATGGCGTGAAACCTGTGAAATTTGGGCAGGTGTCAGTTTGTTGAAAATCGATTTGGTCAAATCGTTACTTTTCTTTTGCAGGCGGGCAATTTCGTCGGAAATGTCCACCGCGGATTCACCCTGCACGAAACGCAATTCGTCGATTTTACCGCCCAATTCGGCGATGGGTTGTTCAAAGTCCAAAAAAACGGGTTTCATCAATTGAAGCTCTCTATTCAGATTCTGCCGCCATCATACGCCAATTAAGCATATTTAGCAGCATTTTGCAGACAATTATGCGGAATTTACCCGGACAATGTCCAAATAAAATAGAAACTTATGCTTGTGTAAAATTTAGTATCGGAACACTAAGCCACGGGGAGCCCTGTATCTTATGATAAACTGTCGGCCAGTTCAATCAGTTTAACCGAGTCATGAAAAACAGTATCGAAAACAACGCGATGCGTCTCGACAAATGGCTTTGGGCGGCCAGATTTTTCAAAACCCGCGCGCTGGCGCAAAAGCACATCGAGCTGGGGCGCGTTTTGGTCAACGGCAGCAAGGTCAAAAACAGCAAAAATATCAGCGCGGGCGATGTCGTTGATTTGACGCTCAATTCCCTGCCCTACAAATTCAAAGTTTTGTCGCTCAACCACCAACGCCGCCCCGCGCTGGAAGCGCGGCTGCTGTACGAAGAAGACATGAAAACCGCCGCCGAACGCGAAGCGCAAAAGCTGCTCGACCAAGCCGGCCGCATCAGCGCCGCCTACCCCGACGGCCGCCCGACCAAACGCAACCGCCGCCAACTCGACCGCGTCAAACGCGGCGACTGGTAGGTTTTCAGACGGCATTTGGTGTTTTTTAAAGGAACGCCTGATTGGAAAACCAACGGAATCAGGCCGTCCGAAAAACTTTGCCGTTTCAAAAACAGCCAAAGGCCGTCTGAAAACTGCTTATGTCAGACGGCCTTTCACTTTCCCACCAACTACATCCTGCGCATCATCCGCATAAAATATGCGCCGCCGATCAGCGTGGCCATCAAGCCCGCGGGCACTTCATAAGGAAACAGAACTTGCCTTCCGAGCCAGTCGGCGGCGGTCATGACGGTCGTGCCGGTTAACGCGGCGGCGGCAAGCTGCTGTTTGGGCAGACGCGCGCCGAGCATATAGGCCAGATGCGGCGCGAGCAGGCCGACGAAGCTCAAGGGGCCGATCAGCAGCGTGGACAAAGCCGTCAAAACCGCGCTCAATACAATCAACACCAGCCGTGCAAACGGCACATTAACGCCGACGGACTGCGCGACCACGGCGTCCAAGCCCAGTAACCCCAGCCAGCGTTGCAGTGGCAATACGGCGCAGAACAACACCAGCGCCGCCGCGGCAACCACCAGTGCGGATTCGGGTGTGGCCTGATAGGTCGAACCGCTCATCCACAGCAAAAGCTGCTGCACGCGGAAATCGCCGCTGGCCGTCCACACCCGTATCGCCGCGTCGGCCAACGCCGCCAGCGCCATGCCGGTCAGCAGGATTTTTTCCGGCGCTAGGCCGTTTTTGCGGTTGAACAGCATGAACAACGCCAGCGAAACCAGCGCGGAAACGGTTCCCGCCAGCCAAAACGCGCCGCTGCCCGAAGTCAGGTCAAACAGGAAAACCGCCGCCATCGCACCGAATGCCGTGCCCGAGCTGATGCCGAGCAGCTCGGGGCTGGCCATCGGATTCTGCGTCAGCCGCTGGAGCATTACGCCGGCCAGCGCCAGCATCGTGCCGGTTGCCGCCGCCAGCAAAACGCGCGGATAGCGGAACGCGAAATATTCCGTGTCGAAAGTCGGCAAAACGCCGTCGCTGCGCCCGACAAACAGCGCCAGCAGCAGCACCGCCAATGCAACAAGCGGCAACCGTTTCAACAGCGGCGAAGCCTTCAAAACGGTCATGCCGCGCTCCGAGGCCGTCTGAAAAACCGGCTGCGCGGGCGCTTTCATCATCAGCCACAGCAAGAGCGGTGCGCCGATCAGCGCGGCCACGGCGCCGGCGGGCAGATCAATCTGTCTGTAGTGTTTCAACAGCATCAGGCCGTTGTCGGTCAGCATCAGCATCAGGCCGCCGAGCGCAAACGACGCCGCAAGCCGCGCCGGCAGCGTGCGCACGCCCGTCTGGCGCACCACCGTTGCCGCCGCAAGGCCGACAAAACCCATCATGCCGACAAACGCCACCACGTTTGCGCTCAAAAACGCCGCCGCCGCCAGCGCGAGCAGGCGGATTTTTTTCACAGGAATCCCCAGCGATTCGGCCTGCGTATCGCCCAGACCCATCACCGCCAGCGGTTTGAGCAACACGCCGACCAGCAGCGCCGCCGCCAGAATCCGCCACGAAATCTGCAAAGTATCGTGCCAGCTGTCCTGCACCAGCGAACCGCTGCTCCACTGCATCACGCCGCGGGTTTCTTCGCTGTAAAACAGCATCACAATGCCCGTGAGCGAACCGAGATAAAGACTGACCACCAAACCCGCGAGAATGACGGTCAGCGGCAGCAGTTCGCGCCGCACCGACAGCCAAAACACCGCGCACAGCGCCGCCGCCGCGCCGGCAAACGCCACGCCCGACGTGCCGAAATCCAGCCATGCGGGCGCGAATACCGCCGCCAAAACCAACGCAGTCTGCGCGCCGCCGCTGACCGCGAGCGTGCTGTCGGAAGCCAGCGGATTGCGCATAATCTGCTGCATCAGCATGGTCGCCGCCGCCGTGCTGCCGCCCGCAAGCAAGGCCATCGCCATGCGCGGCAGTGTGTTGTTCTGCACCGTCAGCGCCTCAAGCGGCAGCGTGTCGGGTTCGGCGAAAAGCTGCGTGAAAGGCAGCGTCCATTCGAGTTTCAACACCCAAAACGCGCTCAGACCGCAAAGCAGCAGCAAAGCCGCCGTCAGCCGGGCAACAGGCCGTCTGAAAAAATCTACCATGCGCCCTCCTTGTTTTCAGACGGCATCTGTGCGGCAAGCTGTTTGGCAAAAAGCTGCATAGACGGCAGCGCGCCGAGGCTCCACGTCGGCGCAAACACGCGGCGGTTGGCGGGTTGGACAAACGGCAGCCGCTGCCAGAGTGCGCTGTTTTCCAGCGTTTTGCGGGTATTTTGCGGATGCGGTTTCACAATAACCAACAGCGTATCGGGCGGCAGTTTGACCAAATCAACCAGCGTGATGTTTTCAAAACCCCAGTTGTTTGAAGCGCCCGTCCAGGCGTTTTTCAGGCCGAGCTTGTCCATAACTACTTGAAACACCGACGTTTTACCGTAAATCCGTAAATGACGGCCGTCTGAAAACTGCACCACTGCCAGCGGGCGCTTGCGGTATTTGGCGAGCTTGGGCGCGGTTTGGGCAAACAGCGTTTCCGTGTCGCGGATCAGCTTTTCCGCAGCCGGCGCATCGCCGACGAGCTTGCCCAGCTTGCGCGTGGTTTGCAGCGTGTGGGCGTAGGTGATGCCGGCCGGCGTGGAAAAATCGAGTTCGTACACCGGCGCGATTTTTTCAAACTGCGGTTTGGCGGCGGCAAACCACGGCGACTGCACGAAAAAATCCGGCTTAATCTGATGCAGCCGCTCCAAATTCGGCTGGAAGCGCAACCCCGCTTCTTTTACCGACTGCGGCAGCGGCGGGTGGTTGACCCAAACATCGTACACGCGCCGGTCGGCCACACTCACGGGGGGATGCCCCATCGCCGTCAGCGTTTCCGCAATCGTCCAATCCGAAGTCGCCACCCGCGGCGCGGCCTGTGCAACGGCGGTTAAGGCGCTCAAAAGCAGCAGCTTGATGCCGTCTGAAAAACGTTTGTTCATCGTCAAAACCTCAAGGAAGCGCCACGGGGCGGCCGTTGCCGGGATGGGCAATAATGTTCATTTCGACGTTGTAAATGTCTTTCAACACCTCTGCCGTCATGATTTCAGACGGCCTGCCCGTTTTCAGCAGCCGCCCCTGTTTGAGCGCAACCAGTTCGTCGCAATACTGTGCCGCCAAGTTAATATCGTGAATCACGATAATCACGCCCAAACCCAGATTGTGCGACAGGCTTTGAATCAGACCCATCACGTCAAGCTGATGGGCAATGTCGAGCGGCGCAAGCGGTTCGTCCAACAGCAGAAAACGGCTCTGCTGCGCCAGACACATCGCCAGCCACACCCGCGAGCGCTCGCCGCCCGAAAGCGTATCGACCACTTGGTCGACGAAGCGTTCCGTATGCGTGAGCCGGAACGCTTCGGCCGCCGCCGCACGGTCGGCATCATCCGTGCGCCCCAAAAGCCCGCTCCACGCATAACGCCCCATCGCCACCAGTTCGCGCGCCGTCAGCGCCGTCGCCACGGGCAGGTTTTGCGGCAGATAGGCCGTCTGCTTCGCATATTCGCGCGTGGAAAAATCATGAATGTCGCGCCCGTCGAGCAGGATTTTGCCCGAAGACAGCGGATACTGGCGGGTCAGCATCTTGAGCAGCGTGGACTTGCCCGAGCCGTTGTGGCCGATTAATCCGTAAACTTTATTGGTTTCGAAAGAAAGATTGATGTCGCCAAGCAGCGCGCGACCGGACACGGCATAGCCTGCGTTTTGAAGTTGGAACACGTTTCAGACGGCCTTTATCGGGGATTTGTGAAAAGAATGAAAAATGGTTCAAACAGCACATCGGGCTGTCTGAAAAATATTGCCAAAACAGTTTGTTGAGAAAATCAAGGTTTGAACGGCATATGCCGCAGACAAAAAATCAAAACGGCATTTTCCGTTTGCAGGGCACCAAATTATAATTATTCCTATTTTGTCAAACAAGCAACTATCCCCAATGTTTATGACTGATACCGTGCAAGCCTCCTGCGTGCAAAGTTAAAAAACAGCCGGAAAACCAAAGAGGTTTCCGGCTGCATTCTGCAAATCAAACAGTACGGCTTCAAGAACCTGCAAAATCCGCGCGCTTGACCAAAACCCAACCCAACACAACCGCGCCTGCCGCCAATAACGCGCCCGCGAAGCCGACCCTGTCCAGTCCGAACCACAGCGTGACATAATGCCCGAGCAGCGCGCCGCCGCCGATGCCGACGTTGTACAGCCCGGAATAAATCGCGCTGGCGACGTCGGTTGCGTCCGAGGCAAACGCCAAAACTTTGGAAATCATTGCCAAGCTGATCACCGCAATCGCCACGCCCCAGCAAAACGCGGTCAGGTAAATCAGATAGACCGAACCCGCAAACGGCAGCAGCAACAGCGTGCAAAGCGCAATCGTGCCCGCTGCGCCGAGGAAAAACGGTTTGGAAAAACGCGCAAACCATTTGCCGAAAATATACGAAGCCGCAAAACCCGCCAGTCCGTACAGTCCCAAAACCAGCGTTACCTGCCCGGGCGCAAATCCGCCTGCTTTGACGACAAACGGCTCAATGTAGCTGTATGCCGTAAAGTGCGCCGTAATCATCAACACCGTAAACCCGTAAAGCAACAGCAGATTTTTGCGTTTCACCAACAGCGGCAGGCTGGCAAGCGAACCGCTATTGACACTGGGCAGCGGCGGCAGCGTTTTCGCCAACACCGCCATCACCCCGCCCGCACAGACGCCAATCATCAGCAGGCTGACCTGCCAGCCCAACTGCTGCCCGATCACGCGCCCGAGCGGAATGCCCAACACCATCGCCATCACCGTGCCCGTACTCAACAACCCCAGCGCCTGATTGCCCTTGCCTTTGGGCGCCACGCGCACCGCCAGCGATGCCGTAATCGACCAAAACACCGCGTGCGTCAGCGCAATCACCACGCGGCTGACCAGCAACACATTGAAATTCCACGCAATAAACGACAAAACATGGCCTGCGGTAAACAGCGCAAACAGCAGCAAAAGCAGTTTGCGCCGCTCGAAATGGCACGTCAGCAGCATCAGCGGCAGCGACAGCAGCGCCACAATCCACGCATACACGGTAATCATAATACCCGTCTGCGTCGGCGGCATCGCAAATGTCGCGCCGATGTCGCTCAACAACGCAATCGGGATAAACTCGGTGGTGTTGAAAATAAACGCCCCGACCGCCAGCGCCAATACGCTCAGCCATTGTTTTTTCTCTGCCGCCGCAGCCATGTTGTTCCCTTTGTCCAACAAAACAGTTAAAGAGGCGGTATTGTACGCTGTTTGCGGGAAAGCGTCGTGGTTACAAGGCATTACAGGTTTTCAGACGGCCTGATTTGCCACAACGGCAGCCGTTCGGGCCGTCTGAAAACATTTCCGCCAAACTTGAAGTTTCCCCTCCCCGAAGCGTATAGTTAATCCCGCAACCCCATTTGAAACGGAAAGGAACATCATGGAAACCCTAACCCTCAACATCGGCGGCATGACCTGCGGCGGCTGCGTGAAAAGCGTTACCCGCATTTTGGAAGGCGTCGGCGGCGTGACCAAAGCCGAAGTCAGCTTGGAAAAAAACAACGCGGTCGTCGAATTCGACCCCGCCCAAACCAATCCCGCCGCGCTGGTTGAGGCAGTGGAAGACGGCGGGTATGATGCTTCGCTGTAACCGGTTTTCAGACGGCATCAAGCGGTTTTGAGGCCGTCTGAAATTTTATCTGCGCTTGTTTTTGTATGAAGCTGCCCAAATATGGCTTGGGCCGTCTGAAAATCGGTAGGTACGGTTAGCCGCCTCAAGCGGTGTAACCGTCGCCGCGTCTGATGCCGTCTGAAAAAACGGGGAAGCAGGTTCGTATTATAAATACGGTACGTTTTGCATAGGTTTGGCCGTCTGAAAATTATCACAAACCCTGTTCCATCAACAACCGGCTTCCCGCCCCAAAACTCCCAGAAAGCCCATCATGCAGAAACTCCGCTTCCAAATCGAAGGCATGACCTGCCAAGCCTGTGCGTCGCGCATTGAGAAGGTATTGAACAAAAAAGACTTTATCGCTGAGGCGGGGGTGAACTTTGCCAGCGAAGAGGCGCAGGTGTCGTTTGAAGACGGGAAAACTTCCGCCGGCGACATCATCAAGATCATTGAAAAGGCGGGCTACGGCGCACGTTTGAAAACGGATGAGATGCCGTCTGAAAACGATACGCCCCACGTCGGCTGGCGCTTGTGGCTGCTGTTTGCGATTAACGTGCCGTTTATCGTCGGCATGGTCGGGATGATACTGGGGCGGCACGACTGGATGCTGCCGCCGCTGTGGCAGTTTGCGCTGGCGAGCGTGGTGCAGCTTTGGCTGGCGGTGCCGTTTTATAAAAGCGCGTGGGCGAGCATACGCGGCGGGCTGGCGAATATGGACGTTTTGGTTACGGTCGGCACGCTGTCGATTTACCTTTATTCGGCGTTTATGCTGTTTGCCCACCGCAGCATGGGGCATGACGGTATGGCACACGTTTATTTTGAAGCGGGCGTGATGGTGGCGGGATTCGTGTCGCTGGGCAAATTTTTGGAACACCGCGCGAAAAAATCCAGCCTCAACAGCCTGACGCTGATGATGAAACTCACGCCGTCAAATGTGAACGTCGAACGCAGCGGCGCATGGCAGAGCCTGCCGCTCAATCAGGTTCAGATCGGCGATTTGATCCGCACCAGCCACGGCGAGCGCATCGCGGCAGACGGCATTGTCGAGCACGGCAGCGGTTGGGCGGACGAAAGCCATCTCACGGGCGAATCGAATCCCGAAATCAAAGAAGCGGGCAGCAAGGTTTTAGCGGGCGCGCTGATGACCGACGGCAGCATCGTTTTCCGCGCCACGGGGCTGGGCAGCAAAACGCTGCTGGGCGACATGATGAACGCGCTTTCCGAGGCGCAGGGCAGCAAAGCGCCGATTGCGCGGGTGGCGGATAAGGCGGCAGCGGTATTTGTGCCCGTTGTGGTCGGGATTGCGCTGGTGACGTTTGCACTGACTTGGCTGCTGAAAGGCGATTGGACGACCGCGCTGGTGCACGCCGTTGCCGTGCTTGTTATCGCCTGTCCGTGTGCGCTCGGACTGGCCACGCCCGCCGCCGTGATGGTCGGCATGGGGCGCGCGGTCAAATACGGCGTGTGGTTTAAAGACGCGGCCTCGATGGAAGAAGCGGCGCACGTCGATACCGTCGTGCTCGACAAAACGGGCACGCTCACCGAAGGCCGCCCGCAGGTTGCCGCCGTGTACAGGCCGTCTGAAAGCGCGTATGGCGAAGACGATTTGTACCGCATCGCCGCCGCAGTCGAACAAAACGCCGCCCACCCCATCGCCCGCGCCATCGTTCAGACGGCCTTAGCGCGCGGCCTGACGCTGCCCGAAACAACCAATGCGCAGACTGCCGTCGGCGCCGGCATTTCCGCCGAAATTGACGGTATCGGCGCCGTCAAAATCGGCAAACCCGACTTTATCGGATTAACGCTGCCGCAGGATTTGGTCGGCGTTTGGGACATTGCCACCGTCGTCGCCGTTTCCGTCAACGGCGCACCCGCCGGCGCATTCGCCCTCGCCGACGCGCTCAAAACCGATTCCAAACAAGCCATAGGCCGTCTGAAAGCGCACGGCATCAACGTTTACATCATGAGCGGCGACAACGAAAACACCGTCGCCTACACCGCCCGCCAACTCGGTATCGAACACGCGCTGGGCAACATGAGCCCGCGCGACAAAGCCGCCGAAATCCAAAAACTGCGCGACGCCGGCAAAACCGTCGCCATGGTCGGCGACGGCATCAACGACGCCCCCGCGCTCGCCGCCGCCAACGTCAGCTTCGCCATGAAAGGCGGTGCCGACATTGCCGAACACACCGCCTCCGCCACGCTGATGCAGCATTCCGCCAACCAACTGGTTGACGCGCTTTTGGTTTCCCGCGCGACGCTGAAAAACATCCGTCAAAACCTGTTTTTCGCATTTTTCTACAACATCTTAGGTATCCCGCTCGCCGCCCTCGGCTACCTCAGCCCCGTCATCGCCGGTGCCGCCATGGCCGCCAGCTCGATTTCGGTGTTGGGCAACGCTTTGCGTTTGAAACGGGTGAGGATTGAGTAGAACTTGAAAAAACGGTTTTGAAAGAATCCGGCGAAATACCTGCTATCAGGCATCCCGCCCTACTTCATCTGCAAACTGCCGTCCGCCACCGTCATCACCCGCTCGAAACGGGCGGCAAGTTCGTCGTCGTGGGTAACGACGACCAGACTTGTGCCGAGTTCGTTTTTTAAATCCAGCATCATGTCCAAAACATTTTGGGCGTTTTTACGGTCGAGGTTACCGGTCGGCTCGTCGGCCAGCAGACACGCGGGTCGGGTAACGAGGGCACGGGCGATGGCGGCGCGTTGGCGTTCGCCGCCGGAAAGTTCGCCCGGGCGGTGTAACATCCGCTGTTTGAGGCCGACTTTTTCCAACATGGCAGCGGCGCGTTCCTGCGCTTCGGCTTTCGGGCGTTTGCCGATTAGCAGCGGCATCATCACGTTTTCCAGCGCGGTAAATTCGGGCAGAAGATGGTGGAATTGGTAAACGAAACCCAAATATTGGTTGCGCAACAGCCCGAGCTGTTTTTGGCTCAAACTGCCCAAATCGTTGCCCATCAGCGTGACTCTGCCTTCAGACGGCATGTCGAGACCGCCGAGGATATGCAGCAGCGTGGATTTTCCGCTGCCTGATGAGCCGATAATGCTGACGCTTTGGCTTTGCGATACTTCGAAATTGAGGTTTTTCAAAACCTGTACATTAAGCGCGCCGTCGTTGTAGCTTTTGCCGACGTTTTTGCATTTCAAAATGACGTTATTCATAGCGCAAAGCCTCCGCAGGCTGGGTTTTCGAGGCGCGCCAGCTCGGATACAGCGTGGCAAGGAATGAGAGCAGCAGCGAGACGGCGACGACGGTGGCGACGTCGGTAAAATTCACTTCGCTGGGCAGGTGGTCGATGAAATAAACCTGCGACTGAATCAGCTTGCGGCCGGTGATCTGCTCGAAAAAGTCGGCAATCGGGCTGATGTTCCAACTGATTAAAAGGCCGATAATCACGCCGAAGAGCGTGCCGAAAAAGCCGGTCAGCGCGCCCTGCACCACGAAAATCTTCATAATGCCGGAAGGCGGCAGACCGAGCGTGCGCAGGATGGCGATGGCGGCCTGTTTTTCGGTGACGGTCATGGCCAGCGAGGAAATCAGGTTAAACGCGGCAACGGCAACTATCAGCATCAGAATGATAAACATCATGCGTTTTTGCAGTTCGACGTTTTGGAAAAAATCGTGGTTGGTTTCCGTCCAATCGACAATCCATAAATCGGGATGAGCTTCAAGCAGGCTTTGGCTCAATGCGGACGCGGTTTGCGGGTCAGCCAGCTTCAGCCGCAGCGCCACCGCGCCGTCGCCGAATCCGTAAAGCGTCTGCGCATCTTGCAGATGGGTCACGGCCAGCGTTTTATCCAGTTCGTACACGCCGGTTTTGACGATGCCGACGACGTTGAAACGGTGCAGCGCCGTAGCGGCGGCAGAAGGTGATTCGGCTTCGCTGCCGTCTGCGTCTGTTTCCGCCTGCGAAGCGGCTTCAAGGCCGTCCGAACCCTGTCCTGTTTGCGGTTCGGCCTGCGCTTCGGTTTCCGGTTTATCCTGTGGGCTGCCCGACACCATCACGCTGATTTGGCTGCCTTTTTCTGCACCTAACTCCTCCGCCAGCGCTGCGCCGAGAATGATGTCCGACTCCCCTGCTTTCAGATTGTCGAAATCCGCCTGCGCGTCGTTGCCGTAAGCGACGATTTTCTTTTCTTCCTCAGGCAGAATGCCGCGTATCTGCACGCCGCGCACTTCGCCCGCGTTCGCCAGCAGTGCCTGCCCGACCACCACCGGCGCGCCGGCGGCAATCTCTTTGCGGCCGGCCACGGCTTTGCGCAGTGCCTGCCAGTTTTCCTGTTTTTCAAAATCCCTGCGCCCCAGTTCGACGTGGGGGGCGACGTTTAAAAGTTGGTTGCGGATTTCCTTCTGAAAACCGCTCATCAGCGACATCGCGGAGATCAACACGGCGACGCCGACAGTAATGCCGGTCATCGAAAACGCCGAAATCAGCGAAATGGAAGCGCTGCGTTTTCTTGCCCGCAGGTAGCGCAGGCCGATCCAAGTTTCTAAAGACATTGTGTAAAAACCTTTGAAGAGACGGGAATGCCGTCTGAAAAAAGTTGTGTATGCTAGGTTTCAGACGGCATTTATAGTGAATTAAAATAAAAAATTTACTTCGTTGGCTGCGGCTGAGCTCAAAGAGGACGATTCACTAAGGCGCTGAAGCGCCAAGTTCATCTGTCCCGTACTACCCGTACTGTCTTCGCCTTGCCGCCTTGTATCTTTCTTATTTTATTTCACTATATATTTAGGCCGTCTGAAAACAGCATACCGACAGCCCGCCCTACTTCATCTGCAAACTGCCGTCCGCCACCGTCATCACCCGCTCGAAACGGGCGGCAAGTTCGTCGTCGTGGGTAACGACGACCAGACTTGTGCCGAGTTCGTTTTTTAAATCCAGCATCATGTCCAAAACATTTTGGGCGTTTTTACGGTCGAGGTTACCGGTCGGCTCGTCGGCCAGCAGACACGCGGGTCGGGTAACGAGGGCACGGGCGATGGCGGCGCGTTGGCGTTCGCCGCCGGAAAGTTCGCCCGGGCGGTGTAACATCCGCTGTTTGAGGCCGACTTTTTCCAACATGGCAGCGGCGCGTTCCTGCGCTTCGGCTTTCGGGCGTTTGCCGATTAGCAGCGGCATCATCACGTTTTCCAGCGCGGTAAATTCGGGCAGAAGATGGTGGAATTGGTAAACGAAACCCAAATATTGGTTGCGCAACAGCCCGAGCTGTTTTTGGCTCAAACTGCCCAAATCGTTGCCCATCAGCGTGACTCTGCCTTCAGACGGCATGTCGAGACCGCCGAGGATATGCAGCAGCGTGGATTTTCCGCTGCCTGATGAGCCGATAATGCTGACGCTTTGGCTTTGCGATACTTCGAAATTGAGGTTTTTCAAAACCTGTACATTAAGCGCGCCGTCGTTGTAGCTTTTGCCGACGTTTTTGCATTTCAAAATGACGTTATTCATAGCGCAAAGCCTCCGCAGGCTGGGTTTTCGAGGCGCGCCAGCTCGGATACAGCGTGGCAAGGAATGAGAGCAGCAGCGAAATTCCGGCAATGGCAGTGACTTCGCGCGGGCTGACTTCGCTGGGCAGGTTCATCAGCGAAATGCGCACGCTGTCGAGCTGTCCGCCTGCGAGGTTTTCTGCCGCAGACACCAGCGTGCCGATGTTCTGCCCGAGCAACACGCCCGCAGCCACGCCCAAAACCGTGCCCAACAAGCCGATTACCGCGCCCTGCACCATAAAAATTTTCATAATACCCGAAGGCGAACAACCGAGCGTACACAAAATCGCAATGTCGGACTGCTTTTCGTTTACCGTCATCGCCAGCGAAGAAATCAGATTGAACACGGCAACGGTCACAATCAGCGTCAAAATGATAAACATCACGCGTTTTTCCAAAACCACGGCTTCAAAATAGCTGCGGTGGTCTTCCGTCCAATCGTGCACTTGGATTTTGTCTTTCTGCACGGCGGGAATCAGGTCGGCGAGCAGCGGCGCCAGATGCTGCGGGTCGGCGGTTTTCAAACGCAGCCCGACACCCTCGTCGCCGACGCGGTAAAGGCGCTGGATGTCGCTGAGATTGACCAGCGCCAAGAGTTCGTCAGCCGTTGCCGCGCCCGTGCGGATAACGCCGGTAACGGTAAACTGCTTCACGCGCGGCACCACGCCGGCGGGCGTGACATTACCCTCGGGCGAAATCACAGTCACTTTGTCGCCGACCTGCGCGCCCACCGCCGCCGCCACGCCTTCGGCTAACACAATATTGAAGCTGCCGGCCTGCAAATCGTTAAAACTGCCTACCGGCATATTGCGGCCGTAATCAACCACCTTGCCCTCTTCTTCCGGCAGAATGCCGCGAAGCTGGATGCCGCGCACTTCGTTGCGGTTGGAGAGCAGTGCCTGTTCGGCAATAAACGGCGCGCTGTCCAGTACGCCTTTTTTGCCCGCCACCAATTTGCGCAAATCCTGCCATTGGCCGGTTTCGCCGTCTTTGAAGCTGATTTCGACATGCGGCGAAACATTCAAAAGCTGGCCGCGAATTTCCTTTTGAAAACCGTTCATCACCGACAGCACCACAATCAGCGCCATCACGCCCACCGCAATGCCGATGACCGACACCACGCTGACAAACGATATCGAACCGTTGCGCTTTTTCGCCCGCAGATAGCGCAGGCCGATCCAAGTTTCTAAAGAAGCCATGTGGCAAGCCGCCTTGTGTGTGAAAAAACCGACATTGTACCGTAAATCGCCCGAAAAGGCCGTCTGAAAAGCCTCTCAGGGTAGAAATGGTCTGTAAAATATGGCTTTACAAACAATAATGTCGGTAAAAGCGCAGCAAACGCTTGCAGAAAGCCCCGATTGCCCTTATTCTGATTTCACGGTGCAACAGCGCCATAACCGAGGAAACTTAAATGAAAACATCAAAATTCTTGGCATTGACCGCCGCTTCCGCCGCTCTGGCCTTCAGCGTCAACGCGTATGCTGCCAAAGAAATCAAAATCGCCGGCAACAGCACGCCTTATTCCGAAGCCGACGCGCAAAAACTCGCCGCCACCGCGGTGGGCATGGGCGTAAAAGAACCCATCAGCCTCAACAAAGCCGGTGCAGTCGTTACCGTATCCGGCAGCAACACCACCAAATGTACGTTTAAAGTAGGCGACGGCGACTCCCCGAAAATTCAGGGCGTAAGCTGCAAATAACCGTTTTAAAAACCGCAAAGGCCGTCTGAAAATTTCAGGCGGCCTTTTCTCTTTTTTGCTTTTTCAATCTCAATACCGGGCATCACTATAAAACTGTTGCCCCCTGCTACCGTCGCAACGATACACACCGACGCGGTTGCCCGATTTTCCGGCATCCAGACAGCCACCGTTCAGCCTACTACGGATGGTGTTGCCGACCCGGTACCATTGCTGGTTTTCCTTACCGTGGCAGGCATAGGCAATGACCTTGCCGCCGCTTTGGCGGTTTTCACCAGCCACATCGAGACACAAGCCCTCAATGCGGATGCTGTCACCGTAAAAACTGAAACGCTGATTGGATTTGCCGTGGCAGGGATACGCGATTATTCCGCGGTATTCGGAGCCGCTTTTGTCCAAACACAAGCCGTCTGAAGTCCGCAGCAATGCTTCACGGCGCAGGCCGGGTTCGGGATGGATGTGGATATTCTGCACCGTCACCCGCTCACCGTCGGAACCGCCTTCACCGAGATACACGCAGCCGCTCAAACCGGAAAGCGCCAACAAGGCTGCAACGATTGCTTGCTTATTTAAAATTTCCAACATGATTATGCCTTTATATGTATTAAATTTAATTTAAAACTGCTTCATATTTTATTCAAAAGCAATATATTACTTTTAATACACCGGTAATCCAAAACAGCTTGCAATTCTTTGCACAAATCATATCCAAACCGTTGTATTTATGGTCAGATTTCGGCAAAAAGCCTCCACGTGATGCATATCAGAAATCCCTAATTTTTCAGACGGCCAAAAAACGGGCAGCCCTGCAAACGGCTGCCCGATATGTTTAACGCGTTTTCAAACGGTTCCAAAGGTTTCTTACCGTACCGCCGTAATAGTTTTTGTCGGTACAAAACGCCGTTTGCAGCTCGCAGTTTCCCTGAGAGCCATATTTTTTGGTGCATTGGCTCAAAGCGAGACGTTGGACGTTGCTGAACAGCGGCGAGGTAATGGCGACGACGTTTTCGTCAGTCATGCGGTGCTGCGCGGCGGGATAGGCGATAGCGATGCAACTGTTGTGCAGCGGAACGACTGAGGTGCAGCCCGTTGCACCGCCGGCAGGAACGCCCGCCAGCGTATCCTGCGCACGGCAAAATGCCTGCAATTCGGCAGCCGCTTCGGCTTGGGTGGCGTTTTCTTTGGTGGTTTTGACTTGCAGCGGCTCTTTTTCGTTGGCCGGATTCTGCCAGAGCGCGAAATAGCCGTAACTATCGGCGGCCTGCGCGGCGGCGGCAGCGAGCGCCAGCAAAACGGCAAAAATCTTGTGATTCATAAAACGGGATTCCTTTTGTTGTTCCAATTATTCCGACCAAACCGGATATTCAATCCTGCTGTGATACCAGTTCCCTTGAAAGTGGAATTCAACTTGGTTTCTGCTGTGATCGGATTCCATCTGAATGTCCGGCTTCAATCCATGCAATCCGATTGAAACAATTTAGCGAAGCCGTCTGCAAAATATGTTTTCAGACGGCCTGTTTTGTTAAACCGCCGCATCCGAGCGTTCGCCTGTGCGGATGCGGATGGCTTCTTCAACGGGCAGAACGAAAATTTTGCCGTCGCCGATTTTGCCCGAACGCGCGGTTTCGATGATGGTTTCGATGGCGCGCTCGACATCGGCATCGGACAAGACCAGCTCCAGTTTGACTTTGGGCAGAAAATCCACCGCATATTCCGCGCCGCGGTAGATTTCGGTGTGGCCTTTTTGGCGGCCGAAGCCTTTGACTTCGCTGACGGTCATGCCGGTGATGCCGATTTCGGTCAACGCTTCGCGCACGTCATCGAGTTTGAAGGGTTTGATGATGGCTTCGATTTTTTTCATGATGTTCTCCTTGTATCGGTTTTACGGGCATGGCTATTTTCAGACGGCCTCACTTTATTTTCAATCACTTACGCCTTAATCTTCTGCCGCGAACAAATCCGTTTCAAACAAATCCGGCTCTCTTTTGGCAGTACGGCAGTCGAGTTTCACGTCTTCCGTCACTTTGCAGCAGCAGGGCAGAATTTCGCCCGGCGCGACGAAGGCCAGCGGAAAATCGTCGTAATCCACGCGCCCGCTCAGGATTTTGACGCGGCAGGATCCGCAATAACCGCTGCGGCACTGGTATTCCACGTCGTGCCCCGTGCGCTCCAAGCCTTCCAGCAGCGTTTCGCCTGCTTTCAGTTCAAAGATTGTATCGTGTGTGGTGATGTGCGGCATAGTGGTTTTTTGCGGAATTTTTGAGAGGAATTTAGAGGCCGTCTGAAATCTTTGCCGATGCCATTTCTGTACGGGCGGAAACGGCGTCTGTGAGCGCATGATTTCAGACGGCCTCAATCCACATTACAGTTCGAAATCGCCCAAGTCGTCGGCGTTCACTTCCGAATCAATCTGGCCGATAAGGTAAGAGGAAATTTCCACTTCCTGCGGCGCAACCTGCACGTTGTCGGACGAGAGCCACGCGTTAATCCACGGAATCGGGTTCTGCACCGCGCCTTCAAACGCGGGCTGCAAGCCGACGGCCTGCATACGCAGATTGGTAATGTATTCAACATATTGGCTCAGAATTTCTTTGTTCAAGCCAATCATCGAACCGTCTTTAAACAGATAAGCCGCCCACTCTTTTTCCTGATCGGCCGCTTTTTTAAACAGCTCGAAACATTCGTTTTCCAACTCCGCCGCGATTTCCGCCATCTCGGCATCGTCAACGCCCGCACGCATCAGGTTTAGCATATGCTGGGTGCTGGTCAGATGCAGCGCCTCGTCGCGGGCGATGAGCTTGATGATTTTGGCGTTCCCCTCCATCAGCTCGCGTTCGGCAAAGGCAAACGAGCAGGCAAAGGAAACGTAGAAACGGATGGCTTCCAACACATTGACGCACATCAGGCAGAGGTAGAGTTTTTTCTTCAACTCGCGCAGGCTGACGGTTACGGTTTTGCCGCCGACTTGGTGTCCCCCCTCGCCTAAGAGGTTGTAATATTGGGTATATTCGATCAAATCGTCGTAGTAGCAGGCAATGTCTTCGGCGCGGGCGATGATGTATTCGTTGCTGACAATATCGTCGAACACGATGCTCGGATCGTTGACGATGTTGCGGATAATGTGGGTATAGCTGCGCGAGTGGATGGTTTCGCTGAAACTCCACGTTTCAATCCACGTTTCCAATTCGGGAATCGACACCAAAGGCAGCAACGCCACGTTCGGGCTGCGCCCCTGAATCGAATCCAGTAGGGTTTGGTATTTTAAGTTACTGATGAAAATATGTTTTTCATGCTCAGGAAGATTGCTGTAATCAATGCGGTCGCGCGATACGTCAATCTCTTCCGGCCGCCAGAAAAACGACAATTGCTTTTCAATCAGTTTTTCGAAAATTTCGTATTTTTGCTGGTCATAACGCGCCACGTTCACCGGCTGACCGAAAAACATCGGCTCTTTCAGCGCGTCGTTTTGGGTTTTGGTGAAAGTGCTGTATGACATAGTCAGATGGTCGCAGGACATGATGTTTACTCTTACTGATTTGGATTGGATTGGAGGCCGTCTGAAAATTTCAGACGGCCTAATTTAACCTTTTGCCCCATTCTTTTTCCGTGCAGCCGCAATCATTTTTTGATGGCCCATGCAATAGAGCTTACCGCCGAACCAATCCGCATTACTGCGGCAATAATTTACAACTGCTCCGGTCAATGGCCGACGGCAATCTTTATATTCACAATACTGACCGCCTGTTTCGCCGGCACATTCGGATACGGATTCTGTTTTTTCGATTTGCACTGTGGCAACAGGTTTGGCCGAAACCGCTTGCTGCTGATGGGTACGGCAATAAATCTGCCCTCTGAAGCGTTCTGAATGGGCTTGGCAAAAGCGTGCCACTGCCGGAGTAACTTTCTGCCGGCAAACCGCACATATCGGGCTGTCGTTTTCTGCTTGCTTTGGCGGTTCCGATATTGCTTCATCGATATTCTGCATAAAAGGCGGTAATGCAGATACGGGTTCGGGCGTATGGTACGGTAAAATGCGTTCGGCAGTTTTGAGGATATTTTTATGAAGCACTTCATCAAATGCTTTATCACTTTTCAGCAATAATTGCGGTTTCCTGAATAGCCCTCCCATCAAAGAAATAACCGTCGCAGTGTTAGCCCTAAATTCCTCACGCCATTTTGCCAAACTGTCTGCTTTAATCACGCTGAATGTATCAAATTTTTGAGAATCGGGCCGCCTGATAATGGATTTAGGGGAAAGCAAAACAACATGCCGGAACAGGAATTCCTGATTCAGATAAGTTTTAATATCAAGGATTTCAAAAAGTTTTTTTAATACCCTTTCATGCCGTTTGCTTTGCTCGATAGGAGAAGGTATTCCGATTTCTTTTCCCTTGGCATACCGGATTGAAAATTCCCCATACTCGTTAATAATCAAATTACCGTTAAAACTTTTGGTTTCAAACAAAACGGCGAATACCGGTGTAATAACCAAATGGTCGATTTGAGCAACTTCATCGTCCAGTTCGATTCTCAAATCATGAAAAATAACGGACGATTTTTCGTCTTTATATACCGAATTAATATAAAACGCAGCATCTTTCTCGCCCTGAATCCCTGTTTTCAATGCCCAAAGCTGCTCATTAACCCATTTTCGCTGCTGCTCGTTCAGCGGCTTGTTTTGTAAATCTTCCAGCAGTTTCACACGACTGTTTTTATCATCGGCTGATTTAATCAACATGACTGTTTTCCCTTTGTCGAAAGCTTTATGTTATTGATGATTCTTCAGACGGCCTTTATTAAGCAGACCATCTGAAATATTGATGCCGCTCAACGCTGGGCTGAAGCCCAGTCTACAACCGACTTAAATCTTACACGCCCCGCCTGCGCAGCCGTCGTCCTGAATATCGGTCTGCGTATCGTCCGCGCCGTCGCGGGTGTTGTGGTAATACAGGGTTTTGACGCCGTATTTGTAGGCGGTGAGCAAATCTTTGAGCATCTGTTTCATGGAAACTTTGCCGCCCTCAAATTTGGCAGGGTCGTAGCTGGTATTGGCGGAAATCGCTTGGTCGACGAATTTCTGCATCACGCCGACGAGTTTCAGATAGCCGTCGTTGCCGGGCATTTGCCACAGGGTTTCGTATGCGCCTTTGAGGGTCTCAAACTCAGGCACGACTTGTTTCAAAATGCCGTCTTTGGAGGCTTTCACGGATACCAAGCCGCGCGGCGGCTCAATGCCGTTGGTGGCGTTGGCGATTTGCGAACTGGTTTCAGACGGCATCAAGGCGGTCAAGGTTGAGTTGCGCAGGCCGTGTTTGACGATGTCGGCACGCAGGCTTGCCCAATCGTAATGCAGCGGTTCGCTGCAAATCGCGTCCAAATCTTTTTTGTAGGTATCAATCGGCAATTTACCTTGCGAATAGACGGTTTCGTTAAACAGCGGACACGCGCCGTATTCTTTGGCCAGATTCACGGAGGCTTTCAGCAGGTAATACTGCATGGCTTCAAAGGTACGGTGGGTCAGGCCGATGGCGGAATCGTCGCCGTATTTCACGCCGTTTTTCGCCAAATAGTAGGCGTAGTTAATCACACCGATGCCCAGTGTACGGCGGTTCATGGTCGCTATTTTGGCGGCCGGTACGGGATAGTCTTGGTAGTCCAGCAGCGCGTCCAAAGCGCGGACGGTCAAATCGGCCAGATTTTCAAATTCGTCAAGGTTGTCAATCGCGCCCAAGTTGAAAGCCGACAGCGTACACAAGGCGATTTCGCCGTTTTTGTCGTTGATGTTGTCCAGCGGCTTGGTCGGCAAGGCGATTTCCAAACACAGATTCGACTGGCGCACGGGCGCAACGCGCGGGTCAAACGGGCTGTGGGTGTTGCAGTGGTCAACGTTTTGGATGTAGATGCGGCCGGTGCCGGCGCGTTCCTGCATCAGCGATGAGAATAAATCGGTCGCAGGCACAACGCGTTTACGGATGGATTCGTCCTGCTCGTATTTCACATACAGGCGCTCGAATTCGTCTTGGTCGGCGAAAAAGGCGTCGTAAAGCCCCGGCACTTCGTTGGGTGAAAACAGCGTGATGTTGCCGCCTTTAATCAGGCGGGTGTAGAGCAGGCGGTTGATTTGAACGCCGTAATCAAGCTGGCGCACGCGGTTTTCTTCCACGCCGCGGTTGTTTTTCAAAACCAGCAGGCTTTCGACTTCGATGTGCCACATCGGGTAAAACAGGGTTGCCGCGCCACCGCGCACGCCGCCCTGCGAACAGGATTTGACCGCGGCTTGAAACATTTTGAAAAACGGAATACAGCCCGTATGCTGCGCTTCGCCGCCGCGGATTTCGCTGCCCAAGCCGCGGATTCGGCCGGCGTTGATACCGATACCGGCTCGTTGGGAAACGTATTTCACAATCGCGCTGGTGGTGGCGTTGATGGAATCCAAGCTGTCGTCGCATTCAATCAACACGCAGCTTGAGAATTGGCGTGTCGGTGTGCGTACGCCGCTCATAATCGGCGTCGGCAGCGAGACTTTGAAAGTGGAAACCGCGTCGTAGAAGCGTTTCACATAATCCAGACGCGTTTCTTTCGGGTATTTGCTGAACAGGCACATCGCCACCAAAACATACAGAAACTGCGGCGTTTCATAGATTTGGCGGGTAACGCGGTTTTGCACCAGATATTTGCCCTCAAGCTGCTTCACGGCGGCGTAAGAGAACGCCATGTCGCGACTGTGGTCGATATAGGCATCGAGTTCGTCAAACTCTTCGCGCGAATAGTCGGCAATCAGGTGTTTGTCGTATTTGCCGGCGGCAACCAGCTTGCTGACATGATCGTAAAGATGCGGCGGCTCGAATTGGCCGTAGGCGATTTTGCGGATGTGGAAAATCGCCAAGCGAGCGGCGAGATACTGGTAATCGGGCGTATCCTGCGAAATCAGGTCGGCCGCGGCCTTGATGATGGTTTCGTGGATGTCGTCGGTGCGGATGCCGTTGTAAAACTGGATGTGCGACTTCAATTCGACCTGCGACACGGAAACATTGCGCAGCCCTTCCGCCGCCCAAGTTACCACGCGGTGGATTTTATCCAAATCAATCGGTTCCAAGCGTCCGTCGCGTTTGGTTACTTTCAAATTAGCAGTCGCATTCATCGTAGTGGCCTTTTCCTCTGAAACACAAGATACAGTACGGTTTGATCATCAGGGGCACAATATAAAGTAATTTTTTACGCTTAACCAGTCTTGACAAGCCTGCGGTTTTTCCGTTGCCGGACATGTTTTTTCCTTTCAGACGGCCTTTCGACCTTTCGGCAGATCCGCATCCGAAAAACGCACATTGCCGTCCACACAGGCTTTCCGCGCTGCTCTAAAAATACAGCATTTGCTTCACGGTTTTCTATCCGCCTGTTTAATCAGACGCTTTACATTCTTCCTATGCCGTCTGAAAACGGAGTTTTTTCTGCGGCGGCAGGCAAATTCCGCCATCTGAATACTGTGTTAAATTATGCAAACGCAGACTGTGTTGTTTCATGAAAACGACGGCATCAGGCCGTCTGAATATTGCCGCAGATTTTCAGACGGCCTTTGCGCCAAGTCAAACAAATAAGCAGTTAATTCTCTGATTAATGATTGAAAAGACTATAATTCCAAAAGAAATTTTTCAACATCCAGGGTAAATCATGAAACAATATACTTTAGATCCCAAAGCCCTGCTCGGCGGCGTGATTGCCAGCGACAATGATCAGGAAATCGTGCAGCTTTCCCTGCAAAAAGACAACGAGATTCCGACCTATCAGACCGATGCGATTGTGTTGCTGCTGGTTTTGAACGGCAGCGCGCAAATCGTTACCGATGCAGCCACCATCGAAACCCGCGGACTGCAAATCGTCCGCCTCGAATCCAACGAAGCACACAGCATCCGTGCGCTGGAAGACGCCACCAATATTTTGGTAATCAAGCAGCTCACGCACGAATTGGTATTCAGCAAAAAACTCCGTTTCGGCAGCTGCTGTATGTAAGGCCGTCTGAAACCGCTCATCTCATATAGTGAAATGAAATAAAAAATCTACTTCGTTGGCTGTGGTCGGGCTCAAAGAGGACGATTCACCAAGGCGCTGAAGCGCCAAGTTCATCTGTCCCGTACTACCGTACTGTCCGCGCCTTGCCGCCTTGTATCTTTCTTATATTTTATTTCACTATAAAAAAAGGCCGTCTGAAAACTTTTTAGGTTTTCAGACGGCCTTTTATAGTTTTATTTACAGATACTTGCGCATCAACTCACATTTCACTTTAACCGTTTCATTCAAGGGCAGCAGCGCTGCACCCAGCGATTCATATCCGCTCAAACGGTAAAACGGCACGGAATTGAGCGAAGCATACAACTTTAAAAAGCTCAACCCCGCCTTAACCGCCAACTCTTCCGCCCGTTGCAACAGCGCCGTGCCCAAGCCCTGATTGTGGACGAACGGGTGTACATACAGCGCATCAAGCGTGGATTCTTTGAAATCGACTTGGAAAAACCCCTGCACATGGCCGCGGTATTCGACCACCCACAAGGCTTTGGTCTTGTCGGCCATCGTCGCGCGGTAGCTGTCCATGTCCAGATGCGCTTCCCAAGCCTGCAACACACGCTCGTCGTAGCTGCGGATGCAGGTATATTGCACGGCGTGGATATGGGCGTTGTGTATGAAACGGCAGTCGTTTTCGGTGGCGGGTCGGAGGACGGTTAACAGACTCATGATGCAGCTCGGTCGGTGTGTATAGTAAATTAAAATAAGAAATCTACTTTGTTGGCTGCGGCTGAGCTCAAAGAGGACGATTCACTAAGGCGCTGAAGCGCCAAGTTCATCTGTCCCGTACTACCCGTACCGTCCGCGCCTTGCCGCCTTGTATCTTTCTTATTTTAATTCACTATATTTTTCAGACGGCCTGTTCGGCGGATAAGGCCGTCTGAAAAACAGTTTGCGGTGTGGAAACGGCATTTAGGGCGTGCTGTCCGCCCTGCTTTTTCGGCTGCCATTATACGGTTAATTTTAACGGCATAAAAGATATAGTTTTGCAACTGAATATCCGCAGCCGTCAGAACGCCCGCTTGAAACGCAGGTGCCCATTAGACCGCGCTCGGGCGGGCAAAGTTTCTGAAAATAATGTCTGCACCGCATTTTCAGACGGCCTAAAGCAACGGACTCACCAGTCTGACCACATTCTCCACCAACCCCCACCATTTCGAGCGCTGCTGCCATGTGCGGACGCTGATGCATTCGCTGTCGGCCAGATACTGCTGCTGGAGCGCGTAAATCTGATTGGCCATATCGCGGTCGTAGATGGCGAGGCTGATTTCGAGGTTTAGGAAGAAGCTGCGCATGTCCATGTTGACCGTGCCGAACAGCGCGTAATCTTCGTCGATGGTCATGGTTTTGGCGTGCAGCAGGCCGCCCTTGAAAGCGGCGATTTTCACGCCGGAGGCGAGCAACATGGGGTAATAGGCGCGCGAGGCGTAACGCACCAACAGCGAATCGACTTTTTCGGGCACGATGAGGGTAACGTCCACACCGCGCTTGGCGGCGACGGTGAGCGCGGTCAACAACGGTTCGTCGGGCACGAAATACGGCGTGGTAATCGTTACCCGTCGGGTGGCGGCGTGGACGGCGCTGATGATGGTTTCGTAAATCACATGCTCGCCCTGCTCGGGCGCGGATGGGATGACTTGGGCGACGATGCTGCCCTGCTTCATTTTTTCAGGCAGAAGCTGCGGGATACGGTCTTGGTGTTCGGTGAGGTATTTTTGGATGCCTTGCAGGTTTTCGTCGTCTTCCACCGCCAAATCGGCGAAAAATACGGCGGACATTTCCAACACCATCGGCCCGGTGCAGCGCATCATCACGTCCACCCATTGCCCGACGCCGGCGTCTTTTTTGAAAAATTTCGGATCGGCGAGGTTGAAGCTGCCGGTGTAGCCGGTTTTGCCGTCAATCACGAGGATTTTGCGGTGGTTGCGCAGATCGCTGCGGGTGAACAGCGTGCGCCAGAGGCCGACCGGCAAAGCACTTTCCACTTCCACGCCGGCTTCTTTCAAACGCTCGACCCAACCGCTGTCGAAAAAGCCGCTGCTGCCCACGGCATCGGCCAGAATAGCGCAGTCCACGCCGCGCTGTGCCGCGCGGATAACGGCTTCGAGCAGGGTTTTAATCCGCCCCTGCGGGTCGATGATATAGAACGCGAGCATGCAGGAGTGCTCTGCCGCTTCGATGTCGGCCAGCATAGCACCGATGATGTCGTCGGTGGTGGAAAGCAGCGCCATCGCGTTGCTCTGCGTCGCACCCAAGCCGGTTGCCCGCGCGGCGACTTTGCTGATGCCGTAGTAATGCGGTTTCACTTTATCCGCGATATCGAGGTACACGCCTTCGAGATATTGGTCGGCAAAGCCTTGGTAGAAACGGTTCATTTCGCCGGTACGCTTTGCCCGTGCGGCGCCGAGGCGCGGTTCGCCGATGAGGATGTAGGCAATGGTGCCGAAGAGCGGAAACAGAAACAGAATAATCAGCCAGGCAAAAGTCGAGCCGATGTTTTTCTGTTTGTAGAGTACGCGCATCATGCAGGCCAGCGCGGCAGTGGTGTGGACGGCGAGGAATATTTCAGACCAAGTGATGTTGAATGATGTCATGGGAAATTAAGGAAACAGATAAAAGGGAGAAACGGTTTTCAGACGGCATGACAAACAGGAAACACGCTCAGGCCGTCTGAAAAAGTCTAACGCGGTACCGACACTTCCCATTGACCGTCGGTCAAATCGTAAATTTTCTGAATATTGTGCAGAATCTGTTCAAAATCAATCTGCAAATCTTTCAGACGGCCTGTGCGGATGTCGAACACCCAGCCGTGTACCGTCGGATAATGCTCGTGGATATAGCGTTTCTGCACTTCCGCCATCTTGATGATGTTGACGCATTGTTCCTGAACATTTATTTCCACCAAACGGTCGTAACGCGCGGTTTCGTCTTCAATCGCATCCAATTCCTCACGGTGCAGGCGGTAAATATCCCGCACATTGCGCAGCCAAGGATTGAGCGCGCCGTAATCGCGCGGCTGCATCGCCGCCTTGATGCCGCCGCAGTTGTAATGCCCGCAGACGACAATGTGTTTGACCCGCAGATAATCCACGGCATAACCCACCACCGAGGCCGCATTGATGTCCAAAGGATTGACCATATTGGCGATATTGCGGTGTACGAACACATCGCCCGGCTGCATCCCCATCATCTCTTCGGCGGTCACGCGGCTGTCTGAACAGCCGATATAGAGGTAGTCGGGATTCTGCGAAGCGGCGAGGTTGTCGAAAAAGTGCGGATCGTTTTGCAGCTGCTGTTCCGCCCATTCACGGTTGTGTTCGAAAATGTCTTCGCGGGTTTTGATCATTTCGGATTCCTTTTCAGACGGCAAAATGCGGGTTTAAGTCTAGGCGGATTTGCGCGGCGGAGCAAGTTTGAAGGCCGTCTGAAAACTGTGTTCCCGTTTTCAGACGGCCTGTAGCCATTTATCATTTTCAAAATTGATAAAAAAGGATGTGAACCCGCACGGGAAAACAGCTTATATTTTCAGAAAATATAATTTCTTAACACAAAAAAACGATGCTCAATTTATTATATTAGATAATAATTACTATTTATATTAAAAATATATGAAATATATCCTTATTTTCTCAAAATACCTGTTTATAACGTTGTCTGTTTTTACCGTCGGTATGTTCTCCTATAGCTGGTTTACGGACGGCTTTTCAATGCAGACGTTTCTTTTATATTCAAAATTATTTTGTATTTTTTTTATGATGGCAATCATAGCTTATGTCTCCATAGAAAAATATGATGGTTTTTTCTCAACCGACAAAAGGAGTAAATAATGTTTGATCTAACAGCACAGAATTTGGAGTTCGTCAGCGGAGGAGCAACAGTAAGCCAAGTTCTTCCGGGAATGGGCAATGGGGCAACGGCAGGAGCCGCTATCGGAGGCGGTATCGGATTGGCCGCAGGGGCTTTATCGGCAGGAACAGAGGCCGGCCCCGCAATCATTGTCGGCACAGCGGCCGGCGCGGCGATAGGGGCGGTTACCGGCGGAATTGCGGCGCTGAATGCCCCTGATCCATGTATCTGCGAAGAATGCGGATTCTAAATTAAAGGGTTTGTTGTTCCGAAAACTGCAAGCAGGCCGTCTGAATCTTTCAGACGGCCTGCTTGCAGTTATATCCTATTTCCCTTCCACATCAATAATCCAAACTTCCGAACGCGAACCCAGCCGCGTCGGCACACCCCAAAAGCCGTAGCCGGAACTGACGAAATAATGGCCGTTACCCTGCTGTTTGTAGCCGTAGGCCAAATCGTAAAGCGCGGCGACGATGAAATTCGCAGGCGCAACCTGACCGTTGTGGACGTGGCCGGAAACCTGAATATCGACGGGCAGCTTGGCGTGTGCGTCAATGGAAGTCGGGCGGTGATCCATCAGCAAAACAGGCAGACCGGTATTTTTACCGCGCAGGATTTCGTCTGCCGGCGGGCGTTTGGTATCCATCTCATCATTGCGTCCGACCAGCAGCAGGCCGTGTTTTTCCACCGCTTCGTTCGCCAAAACGGTTATTCCCGCTTTTTCCACCTCGCGGCGGATTTCTGCTTGATGGCCGAAAAGGTCGTGGTTGCCCAAAGTGGCGTACACACCCAGCGGCGCGCGCAGTTTTTCCAGATGCGGGCGCATGTTTTCTTTAAGATAAGCATCGACGTTGTCGTCCATCAAATCGCCCGGCAGCAGGATGATATCGACTTTTTCCTGCGCCATGATGCCGGCGAGTTTGTCCATTTGGCGCGCACCGAACAATACGCCGAAGTGCATATCGCTGGCCATGCCGATGCGCAGCGGTTTGGCCATTTTTTTATTGATGGTAACGCTCGCGTGGCGCACGGTCGGCACATAGGCGTTAAACACGGCAAACGCCGCCAGCCCGATAAAAAACAGCGGTGCAAACACCCGCAGCGCGCGCGAAAGCGGCGGTTGCGCCATAAATTTTCGCAACAGCAGATACAGAACAAACGTCGCC
The DNA here is from genome assembly GCF_002216145.1 of Neisseria chenwenguii. Taxonomy (NCBI): domain Bacteria; kingdom Pseudomonadati; phylum Pseudomonadota; class Betaproteobacteria; order Neisseriales; family Neisseriaceae; genus Neisseria; species Neisseria chenwenguii. The sequence goes on along the minus strand of NZ_CP022278.1, from coordinate 2,391,178 downwards.
AGCGCAGCATAGGCGGCAAACAACAGCGCTACCATCCAAAATGCCATCGCGCGGAACGCCCAATGTGCCGTCTGGAAAAACAGCGCGGTGAAAATGCCGGCAATCAGCCCGTTTGTCAGCAGATATGCGCATGCCATCAGCCAACGGTGGGTTTTCCTCCCGGTAAACGGCGCAAACAGCCATTGCAGCGAACGCCCCAAGCCGAAGGTAAACACTTGGAGCAGAATCAAAGTCAGAATAAAAGCGGCAATACGCATCATCGGTTTCCAAAATAAACAAGGCCGCGATTTTAGCACACCGACAAGTGAACAAAGGCCGTCTGAAAGCAAGCACAGGTTAAAGTGCGGCGTTTTCAGACGGCCCTTTCCCGCCTGACGCGTTATAATCTCCATACATCAGACAAGAAAAGGAGACAAACCATGACTACCCCGCAAACCGCCATCCTCCCCGACGGCTGCAAAGCCGGCATTTTCATTGAAGCCGATTTCGTTTCAGACGGCCTCAAAGCCGCGCCCGCCGCCTGCCGCGACAGCCTTGCCGCGCTCGCCCGTTGGCAGGCCGAATTTCCCGACGCCGTTTTGGGCCTGACCATCGCATTCGGCAGCGAAGCGTGGAAATCGTTCGGCCACCAAAACGAAGGCGGCGAACTCAAACCCTTTCGCGCCTTAGGCAACGGCCTCGCGCCCGCCACCCAACACGACCTCTTCATCCACATCCAAGCCATGCGCCAAGACGCCGTCTACGCGCTCGCGCAAGCCGTACTCGCCGCGTTCGGCAGCAGCATCAAAGTCGCAAGAGAAGAACACGGCCTGCGCCTGCACCAAAACCGCGGCCTCGACGGCTTCGTGGACGGTACGGAAAACCCGCAGGGCGAAAAAATCGCCGCCACTGCGCTGATTCCCGCCGGCCGACCCGACGCCGGCGGCAGCTACGTTCTGCTGCAAAACTACCGCCACGACCTCGGTAAATGGCAGCGCATCGGCACCGCCGAACAGGAAGCCGACGTCGGCCGCAGCAAAGCCGACGACATCGAGTTCGACAAATCCGTGCGCCTGCCCGATTCCCACCTCGGCCGCGTCAACCTCAAAGAAGACGGCGTCGGCCTCAAAATCGTCCGCCGCAGCCTGCCCTACGGCAAAATCAGCGGCGAACACGGCCTGATGTTCACCGCCTACTGCCACACGCTGCACAACATCGAAGCCCAGCTTTTGAGCATGTTCGGCGAAACCGACGGCAAAACCGACCGACTGCTGCAACACCTCTCCACCGCCGTATCCGGCGCCTATTACTATGCCCCGCCGGTCGAGCGTTTGGCGGATTTGTGAGGCCGTCTGAAACAGATTCCGTAGGTACGGTTAGCCGCTGCAAGCGGCGTAATCGTACAAACCGCCCGGATTGACTAAGATGCCGTCTGAAAACCTATTTTCAGACGGCCTTTGCGATAATCACTTCCGATATTTTCCAGCTTAGAAACCCCGTTATGACCGCATCCGCCCAACCGTTCCGCCCGCTTACCGCGCCCATCGACGGCACCAACCTTATCGAAGCCTCTGCCGGCACAGGCAAGACCTACGGCATTGCCGCGCTGTTTGCGCGCCTGATTGTTTTGGAGCAGATAAACGTCGAAAGCGTCTTGGTCGTTACCTTTACCAAAGCGGCGACGGCGGAACTGAAAACCCGTCTGCGCGCGCGTTTGGACGATGTTTTGCAGGCGTTGGAAAGCATGGAAGACGCGGAGGATTCAGACGGCCTCGATGAATATTGCGCGGCAAACCACCGCGGCGATGAATTTCTGCCCGAGCTTTTACGTGCGGCCTTGCAGCGGGAAAGCCGCGCGCGGCTGATTGTGCGGCTTAAGGCGGCGGTCGGGGATTTCGACAATGCGGCGGTTTACACGATACACGGCTTCTGCCAGCGGGTTTTGCGCGATTATGCATTTTTGTGCCGAGCGCCGTTTGATGTGGAACTTGCCGACGAAAGCCGCGGGCGTCTGCTGATTCCCGCGCAGGATTTTTGGCGCGAACGGATTGTCAACGACCCGACTTTGGCGGAACTGGTGTTTCAAAAAAGGCTGACGCCGCAAAAAATGTTGGACACGCTGAAAAGCTACGTCGGCAGGCCGTATCTGACTTTCAGACGGCCTGAAACGGATTTGGCGGAAACACGTGCGGCGGTGACGGAAAAATGGGAAAAAGTGCGCGGAAAACTGGATAAATTGGAAGAAACATTTTGGCGGATTTTTCCGACGCTCAACGGCAATTCCTACCGGAAAACGACATTTACCGCGCTGTTCGCCAAACTCAAAACCGCGGCGGAAAACGACGCACTGCCCGAGTTTGACGACAAAATGAACATGCTGGCGGCGGACGAATTGGAAGGCCGTCTGAAAAAAGGCCAAACACCCGACGCGGCGGCCTTCGCCGATTTACAGACAGTTGCGGATTTGGGGCGCGATTTGGAAGCGGCAGACAAAGCGGCGGAAGATGCGCGGATCCGGTTGCATTTGGATTTGCTGGATTATTTGAACGCGGCGGTTGAAGAGGCGAAAAAATCCCGCCGCGAACGAAATTTCGACGATTTGCTGCTGGATGTGCACCGCGCGCTGACCGACAATCCGCATGGCACAGCGCTTGCCGAGGCGGTGGCGCAAAACTGGCGTGTGGCGCTGATTGATGAGTTTCAAGACACCGACCCGCTGCAATACGAAATTTTCAGCCGCATTTTCGCCGCGCAAAACCGCGCACTGTTTCTCGTCGGCGACCCCAAGCAGGCGATTTACAGCTTCCGCGGCGCCGACATTTACGCCTATCTGCAAGCCGCTAAAGATGCGGCGCGGCATTACACGCTGGATGTGAACTACCGCAGCCACGCGAAGCTGATCAACGGCATCGGTGCGCTGTTTCAGCAGAAAAACCGCCCGTTTGTGCTGCCCGACATTACTTACGGCAAAGTCGGCGCGGCGCGGGAAACAGGCCGTCTGAAACCTGCGCGGCCTGCGGTTCAGGTGCGCTGGCTGCATGAAAGCGACGTCGACCTGCCCGCGAAAGACGCGCTGCGCCGCCGTGCTGCCGAATATTGCGCCGACGAAATCGCGTTTGCGCTCGCCGAAGCGGCTTCAGGCCGTCTGAATTTTAAAGACGCACCGCTGCGCTCGGATGACATCGCCGTTTTGGTGCGCACCAAAAACGAAGGGCGTTTGGTCGCCGACGCTTTGAAAACGCGGCGGATTCAGAGCGTGATGCTGCACAGCGAATCGGTGTTCGCCGAACAAGAAGCTGCCGCCCTCGCCGCGCTGCTGCAATTCTGGCTCGAGCCGCGCGATACCGAACCGCTGCGCTTTGCGCTCACAGGCGTGTTGTTCCGCTACGATGCCGGAGCGCTTTTCGCGCTCAACCGCGACGAAGCCGCCCTACTCGCTTGGTCGGATTCCGCCGCCCAAGCGGCGCGCGAATGGCAGTGGCACGGCTTTTACGCCGCGATGCAGAATTTCGCCGCCCGCCACGGCATCGAAACGCGCCTGCTTTCAGACGGCAACACCCGCAGCCTGACCAATTACAGCCAGCTTCTCGAGCTTCTGGCCGAAGAAGACGCGCAGAGCCACAGCCCGCAGGCGCTGTTGCAATGGCTCAACGCGCAAATCGCCGAAGCGCAAAACGGCAGCGTTGCCGAAAACAAAACCCTGCGGCTGGAAAGCGACGAAGCGCTGGTCAAAATCGTTACCATGCACGCCTCAAAAGGCTTGCAGTATCCGCTGGTGTACTGCCCGTTTGCATGGGACGCTTCCGGCCTCAGCGAAGAATGGGCGGTTGTACACAACCCGAACGGCCAAACCGAGCTGCTCGCCAAAGCCCAGCTTACCGGCGACGACCAAGCCCGACAGGCCGACGAAGACCTCGCCGAACGCCTGCGCCTGCTCTACGTCGCCCTCACCCGCGCCGAAGAGCAGCTCAACATCTACGCCGCCTGTTGCAACGACATGCCCGCAAACACCTTCGCCTATCTGCTCGAAGGCAGTCGGGATGCTGATCGGGCGGCAGTTCAGGAGGCTTATCAGAGTGAACGGAACAATGCAGAAAAAGACCAAAGAGACCAAGCCGCGACGGCGATGCTGAAACGGAACTGGCTGCGTTTTATCGAAAACGCGCCCGCCGATACCGAATTTGCTTTTATCGAGGGCGAACCGCCGGCTGCCGCCGTAGCCGCTGCGAGCGACGCCCCGCCCCGTTTGGCCGCCGCCGAAATTCCCGAGCGCACATTCGAATCCGTGCGCCATACCAGTTTTACCGGTTTGAGCCGTTTTGCTAAAAACGCCGACAGCGGGCACGAAGCGCTGCAACCCAGCCTCGAACCCGCCGAAACCGCCGTGATGCTGTCTGAAAATCCGAGCGTGCCGTCTGAAAACGAAGCCGACATCCACCACTTCCCGCGCGGCGCCAATGCGGGCGTTTGTCTGCACGAAATGCTGGAAAAACTCGATTTCAACCGCCCCGCCGCCGAACAGCAGGCGCAAACCGCCGAAATCCTCGCCCGCTACGGTTTTGAAGAAAAATGGCTGCCCGCCGTCAACGCCCTGCTCGACACCTGCCGCCAAACTCCGCTCGCCGGCGGCGCGTCATTGGCCGACGTCCCCGCTGCCGCGCGCCTGCCTGAAATGGGCTTCACGCTCTACACCGAAGATTTCAAACTCGGCGAGTTGCAGAAATGGTTCCGCCGCCCCGACGCCGGCCTGCCGCCCGAATGCGCCGAAGCCGCCGGAATGCTGGATTTTCAAGACGTCAAAGGCTTTCTCAACGGCTTTATCGACATGATTTTCCAAACTTCAGACGGCCTCGTCTGCATCATCGACTACAAATCCAACCACCTCGGCAACGACACACTGGCCTATACGCAACAGGCCATGAACGAAGCCGTCGCCCACCACCACTACTACCTGCAAGCCCTGATTTACGCCGTCGCCGTCGCCCGCTATTTCCGCGAACGCCGACAGCCCCTGCCCAAAATCGCCGTACGCTACCTCTTCCTGCGCGGCCTCGACGGCTCGGAAAACGGGATTTGGCAGTGGGATGTGGAAACTGAGGATTTGGCGCGATGGCTATGAGGGTGGGATTCTGTAGAAATTTGCAAATAGCGTTTGAAGGCCGTCTGAAAACCGCCGTTTCACGCCGGTATAGTGAAATTCCTGAAAATCAAAAATCTTATTTCAAAGCGTAGATCGGATTCTTGAATCCGACATTTCAGGCTGCATCAGTTTGTCGGATGCAAGTATCCGACCTACATTGTTGCGGTTTTATAGGAATTCGACTATACAGAAAGGCCGTCTGAAAACCCAAAAAGTTTTCAGACGGCCTTTTAACTGTTTCCGACGCTTATTCAGCGGCGGCTTTACGCAGAATTTCGTACAATTCGTCTTTCAGACGCAGTTTTTCTTTTTTCAGCTCTTCAATTTCATCCGCACCGCTGGTAACGGGGTCGTTGACCAAGCCGGTAATTTTGTCGTCCAGCTCGTTGTGCTCGTCAAACAAACGGGCGAAGTGTGCGTCTTCCTGTTTCAGCTTGGAAATTAAATCGCGATACTCTGGGAACATGATGTTTTCCTCTCATTAAGGCTGGCTAAAAATACGGCGAAACCGCCGCTGTTTCTTGATTACATTCTATAACAAAGCCCCAATCCTATCCAGTATTTTCAAGCTGGACGGCGCGATACGGCGGGCATACAATCGTACCAATCCGTTTAAAACCGAATGAAATGAAAGCCTTCAAACCGTTCTTCGGGCACAACGGGCAGTTTGTCCTTTTGGAAAACCGCGCCCATTGGCTGCCCGTCAACGACGCGAATTGGGACGATACGCCCGCGCCCGATGCGGAATTTTTTGTCGATGACGCCACCCTCTTCCCGCCTGACGAAGCGGGTTTGCCGCTGACTTTGCCCGACAATGTGAAAATATTCGGCGAAGAGGCGCAAAAAATCGAGCAACAGCGCCTCGAAGCGCTTGCGCTGGCAGAATTGGCAAAAAATCTGAAAGCGGCGCAACACGAATACGATTTGGAAGCGCAGCTTGAAAAAATCGATTTTCATCTGAACGAAGATAAGTTCTTCCCTTAGGCCGTCTGATAGTGAAATAAAATAAAACCGGCTTCCTGCAAGGTTTTTTCCCTTTTCAGACGGCCTTAAAAACCACAAAGATTGTTGACAATTTCTGATATTTTGATACATTGTCCACCAGATTTTTCCGCCCTCTTTCCATTTCAAAGCAAGGATAAACCATGTTCTCCAAAAGCCTGACCATCGAAAAATACGACCCCGAGCTTGCCGCCGCCATCGCAGCGGAAGTCACACGCCAGCAAGACCACGTCGAGCTGATTGCCTCTGAAAACTATGTAAGCTGCGCCGTCATGGAAGCGCAGGGCAGCCAGCTGACCAACAAATATGCCGAGGGCTATCCGAGCAAACGCTACTACGGCGGCTGCGAACACGTCGATGTGGCCGAACAGCTCGCCATTGACCGCGTCAAACAGCTCTTCGGCGCGGAATACGCCAATGTGCAGCCGCATTCCGGTTCGCAGGCCAACCAAGCCGTTTACGCTTCGGTATTGAAACCCGGCGACACCATTTTGGGCATGAGCTTGGCGCACGGCGGCCACCTGACCCACGGCGCGAGCGTGAACATTTCCGGCAAGCTCTACAACGCCGTGACCTACGGTTTGGACGAAAACGAAGTGCTGGATTACGCCGAAGTGGAACGCCTGGCTTTGGAACACAAGCCGAAAATGATTGTGGCCGGCGCCTCCGCCTACGCACTGGAAATCGACTGGGCGAAATTCCGCGAAATCGCCGACAAAGTGGGGGCGTACCTGTTTGTGGACATGGCGCACTACGCCGGCTTGGTTGCGGGCGGAGAATACCCTAACCCCGTGCCGTTTGCCGATTTCGTCACCACCACCACCCACAAAACCCTGCGCGGTCCGCGCGGCGGCGTAATTTTGTGTCGCGACAACACCCATGAAAAAGCCCTGAATTCGGCCATTTTCCCGAGCCTGCAAGGCGGCCCGCTGATGCACGTCATCGCGGCCAAAGCAGTGGCGTTTAAAGAAGCGCTGCAACCCGAGTTCAAACAATACGCCAAACAGGTGAAAACCAACGCCGCCGCGATGGCGGAAGAGTTGGTAAAACGCGGCCTGCGCATCGTTTCCGGCCGCACCGAAAGCCACGTTTTCCTGGTTGACCTGCAACCGATGAAAATTACCGGCAAAGCCGCCGAAGCCGCTTTGGGCAACGCGCACATCACCGTCAACAAAAACGCCATTCCGAAGGACCCTGAAAAACCGTTCGTTACTTCAGGCATCCGCATCGGTTCCGCCGCCATGACCACGCGCGGTTTCAACGAAGCCGACGCGCGCGTTTTGGCAAATTTGGTCGCCGACGTTTTGGAAAATCCGGAAGACGAAGCCAATTTGGCGAAAGTGCGCGAAGCGGTCACGGCTTTGTGTGAGAAAAATCCAGTTTACGGCGCGTAATACAGCGATATAAAAAGGCCGTCTGAAATTTCAGACGGCCTTTCTGTTTTGGCAAAACAGCGTTTTTTTTATAGTGAAATAAAATAAGAAAGATACAAGGCGGCAACGCCCACGATGTACGAATAGTACATAAAGGCGTTGGCAACGCCGTATCATTACGGTTTTTTTAATCAACTATAGTTCACTAGATTTCTCGTTCTGCCGATACCATTCAATAAACGCATCAGATTTTACAAACCCCAGCAGCGCGTCACTGCGGCTGCCGTCGGCACGGACGACGAACACGCCCGGCGGGCCGTAGAGGCCGTATTCTTTCAAGAGCGCCTGATGTTCGGGCGTGTTGGCGGTGACGTCGATTTGAAACAGCCGCTCAATATCGACCGCTTCGTGTACGGCGGGTTGGTTGAACGTATAGGCGGCCATTTCTTTGCAGGAGACGCACCAGTCGGCGTAGAAATCAAGCAATACGGGTTTTTGCGGATTTTCCTGCAAAGCGGCGGCCATTGCGGCTTTGAGTTCGGCAACGTCGGTAAACATTCTGCCGTGTCCGGTTTGGCCGTCTGAAGGCGGGGTCAGGGTCAGGAAATGGTGCAGCACGGTGGTTTGGCGGTTGGCGCTCTGCCAGCCGAACCATGCGCCGCCGATGAGCAGCAGGCTGCCCAGCAGCAGGGCGAAACTTTTCAGACGGCCTTTTTGGTTTTTCCCTTTAGACAGCAGCATCAGTGCGGGCGCGAGCAGCAGCAGCGTGTAAAGCGACACGGTCAGCGCGTAGGGCATAAACGGCGTGGCAAGGTAAACCGCCACCGCCAGCAGAATGAAGCCGAACGCGAATTTGATGCCGTCCATCCAACCGCCTGCACGGGGCAGAATGTGGCCGCCGAAGGTGCCGATGGCAATCAGCGGAACACCCGTTCCCAAAGCCAAAACATACAGCGCCAGCCCGCCCAAAACCGCGTCGCCCGTCTGGCCGATGTAGCCCAGCGCAAACGCCAGCGGCGGCGCGACGCAGGGGCCGACAATCAGCGCGGAAAGCATGCCCATCACAAACACGGAAACAATTTTTCCGCCGGAAAGTTTGCTGCTTTGGTTTTGGAAATACGACTGCACGGCGTTGGGAAGCTGGATATTGAACAGGCCGAACATCGACAGTGCCAACACCACCATCACCGCCGCCGCCGCCAAGACCACGGCGGGCTGTTGCAGCCAGACGGTCAGCAGAGCGCCGGTCAGCCCCGCAACCACGCCGACCAGCGTGTAAGTCAGCGCCAAGCCCTGAACATACACTACCGACAGCGCAAACGCACGGCCTTTGCCCGCCGATTTGTCGCCGACGATGATGCTGGAAACAATCGGCAAAAGCGGATACATACAGGCGGTGAAACTCAAGCCCAAGCCCGCGAGAAAAAACGCCAACAGATTGGCGTTTAAAGTGTCCCACGAAAGTTTGAAACGGCTGCTGTCCGTGCCTTTGGGCACCGGCTTGGGCGCAGAGAGACCGTCTGAACTCTGCGCGGCGGGTTGGGTAAAGCGCTCTTTGGCCGAAACCGGCCCGTCGCCCGGCGGTTTGTACAGTCCGCTGCCGTTGATCTCGAACACCGCCTCGGTCGGCGGATAGCAGACGCCCGCTTCCGCACAGCCCTGATAAGTCAGGGTTAATTTGTATTTGGGCGCGGCTTTGGCGTAAGGCCATTCCACCTTGGCGGTTTTGTGGTAAACGGTCTGTTTGCCGAAAAACTCGTCTTCCTTCTGCTCGCCCGGGCTGAATTTCGGTTGCGCCAAAACACCCTCGGGCGCGGTTACGGCGGTGATTTTCGATTGGTAGAGATAATAGCCGTCGGCGATTTTAAACTGCGCGTTCACGCCGTCGGCCTTAACTTCAAGCTGCGGTGCAAACGCCTGCTCAGGCGGCAGAAGCTGCGACGCATCGACGGCATCGGCAAACGCAGGATTGGCCAGCGCGAAAAACGCGGCGAAGAAAGAGAGGATTTTTTTCATGACGGATTCCTTTTTCAGACGGCCTTCGCCCTTAGGCAGGCGGTCGGAAATGTGAAACGGGATTATACAGCAATAAAACGCGCGTGCGGTTTGATATAGGGTAAAGCTGCTTTTCGCAGCGCGCACCGTTAAGACGGCGGATTGGAAAATTTCTGACAGCTTGCTGCAAAAATCGGATGGCGAAAGGCCGTCTGAAGAATCGGAAACGGTTTTTCAGACGGCCTTTAACCTTATAATTTTTAGCAATAATTTATCAGATAAATTAAAAACGGCTATTGCCGTTCAAAAACAGATAGAAACTAAAAAATACCATATCTTGTGTTTTTATGGTTAAATTCACACAAAATGTAGTAGGAAATAAAAATGAACACGCTCAGATTTACCACCGAACAAATCGTCTGGCAGGAAGTGCCCGGCGAAGTTTCGCTGGCGTTTCTTTTTTCCGGCTGCCCGTTGCGCTGTCCGGGCTGCCACAGCGCCGATACCTGGAAAAAAGGCATCGGGCAGGCGCTGACTGTCGAATATCTGAAAGGCCGTCTGAAACGCTACCGCGGCTTAATCAGCTGCGTTTTGTTTATGGGCGGAGAATGGCTGCCGCAGGAATTGGAAAAAATGATGGCTGCGGTTGCCGAAGAAGGCTTGAAAATCTGCCTCTACACCGGCTTGGAAGGCGGAGAACTCGCCTCGCTTTCAAACGGCCTCACCAGCCGGATTACCTATCTCAAAACCGGCCGCTGGCGCGCCGCGCTCGGCGGTTTGGACAGTGCAACCACCAACCAGCGTTTTACCGATTTACGCACGGGAGAAAACTTAAACCATTTGTTTTTAAAAAACATTCCTATTGTCAAAGCGGCATAGTTTTTCAAAAACGTAGGCTGGATTCTCGAATCCGATAAACGCAGATTTGGAACAATTTTTTCAAACGGCCTCAAGCCGTTTTTCCATCACAATCCATCAGGAGGACTTAACATGATTCGGCTGCATCCCGAACAGTTAAACGGCAAGCTCGATTTTATGCACAACTACATCGCGGCGACCAACGCGGCCGACGGCTCGAAAATGGACGCCAACGCCAACGTGACCCAGAAAAACATCGCCACGATGGAAGCGGAATTGATGAAAGACTTTTTCGTGCAAATCAACCGCGCCCAAGTGTCGCGCAAAATTGCGGAAATTTTCGACGAAGCCACCGCGCGCGAATACATCCGCCAGATTGAAGACCACGAAATTTACGTTCACGACGAAACCAGCCTGAAGCCTTACTGCGTGTCGGTGACGCTGTATCCGTTTCTGCTCGACGGCCTGACCAAACTCGGCGGCGAATCGAAAGCGCCGCAGCATCTGGCTTCGTTTTGCGGCTCGTTTGTCAACCTTGTGTTTGCCATCAGCGCGCAGTTTGCCGGCGCGGTGGCGACCGTGGAATTTTTGACCTATTTCGACTATTTCGCCCGCAAAGATTTCGGCGACAACTACCTCGAAACCCACGGCGACATTGTGAAAAACCACTTCCAGCAAGTGGTGTACAGCATCAACCAGCCCGCCGCCGCACGCGGCTATCAGAGCGTGTTCTGGAACATTTCCGTGTACGATCAATACTATTTCGATGCGATGTTCGGCGATTTCGTCTTCCCTGATTTTTCCAAACCGGATTGGAACAGCGTCAGCCGCCTGCAACTGGCGTTTTTACAATGGTTCAACCAAGAGCGCACCAAAGCCGTGCTGACGTTCCCCGTTGTTACCGCCGCCATGCTCACCGACGCGGGCAAATGCAAAGATACCGAGTTTGCCGACCAAATGGCGCAGGAACTTTCAGACGGCAATTCGTTTTTCGTTTACCTTTCCGACAACCCCGACTCTCTCGCTTCGTGCTGCCGCCTGCGCAACGCCATCGAAGACCGCACCTTTTCCTACACGCTCGGCGCGGGCGGCGTGGCGACCGGTTCGATTAACGTGATTACCCTCAATATGAACCGCCTCGAACAAGACGGCCGCGATTTGGCGGCGGAAGTGGCAAAAATCCACAAATACCAATACGCCTACCGCAAGCTGATGGAAAAATACCAAGCCGCCGGCATGCTGCCCGTGTACGACGCCGGTTTCATCACGCTCGACAAGCAGTTCCTCACCATCGGCATCAACGGCATGGCCGAAGCGGCAGAATCCTGCGGCATCAAAGTCGGTTACAACGAAGATTATGTGGACTTCGTACAAAGCCGTCTGAAAACCATTTTCGAGGCCAACCAAGCCGCGAGCAAACATTACGGCGTGAAGTTCAACACCGAATTTGTGCCCGCCGAAAACCTCGGCGTGAAAAACGCCAAATGGGACAAAGCCGACGGCTATAAAGTGTCGCGCGACTGCTACAACTCCTATTTTTATGTGGTGGAAGACGAAGAAACCAACGCGCTCGACAAATTCCTGCTGCACGGCAAAGAGCTGGTCGATTGGCTGGACGGCGGTTCCGCCCTGCATCTGAACTTAGACGAAGCCCTGCCCAAAGCCGGCTACCGCTCGCTGCTCGACATTGCCGCCCAAACCGGCTGCAACTACTTCTGCGTCAACGTGCGCATTACCATCTGCAACGACTGCGGCCACATCGACAAACGCACCTTGCAGGCTTGCAGCGGCTGCGGTTCGCACAACATCGACTACGGCACCCGCGTCATCGGCTATCTGAAACGTGTTTCCGCGTTCAGCAGCGGACGGCGCAAAGAACACGCGCTGCGGCATTACCACCGCAAGGCGGCGTAGATTGATTGGCATTTGAGAAAGGCCGTCTGAAAAATAAAATTTCAGACGGCCTTGTTTCTTGAAAATTAGAGTCGGTTTGGAGCAATCAAAGCAAACCTTTTTTCTCCAAATAGCTTTCGTAATCGCCCAGATAATGCTCGTAGCCGCCTTTGCCGTCCAGCTCGATGATTTGGGTGGCGAGCGAAGAGACGAACTGGCGGTCGTGCGACACGAAAATCAGCGTGCCGTTGTATTTTTCCAAGGCCATGTTCAGCGATTCGATGCTTTCCATGTCCATGTGGTTGGTCGGTTCGTCCATAATCAGCACGTTGGGTTTCAAGAGCAGCAGTTTGCCGTAGAGCATGCGGCCTTTTTCGCCACCGGACAATACCTGCACTTTTTTTACCACGTCGTTGCTGCCGAATAAGAGACGGCCGAGTGTGCCGCGGATGACTTGTTCGTCGTCACCCTCCTGACCCCATTGGCGCATCCATTCGCTCAAATCCATATCGACGTCGAAGTCGTTTTCATGGTCTTGCGGGTAGTAGCCGATTTTGGCTTTTTCCGCCCATTTGATGCTGCCGGCGTCGGCTGTGAGGCCGTCTGAATATTGCGGGTCGTATGCACCTGCCAACAGCTTGAGCAGGGTGGATTTACCAGCGCCGTTGGGGCCGATGATGGCGAGGCGTTGGCCGGCTTCGAGGATGAAGTTCAGGTTTTTGAACAACTGGGTTTCAAAGCGTTTGGCCAGTTTTTCCACTTCCACGGCCTGACGGTGCAGCTTGGCTTTTTCGTCGGCTTCAAAACGGATATACGGGTTTTGGCGGGTCGAAGGTTTGACTTCCACCATTTCCGATTTAATCTTGTCGGCCTGTTTCAGACGGCTTGTGGCTTGGCGGGCTTTGGATTTGTTGGCCGAGAAGCGCGCCACGAATTCTTGCAGCTCTTGCAGTTTTTCCTTGGCTTTGGCGTTGTCTTTCAGCGCGCGCTCGCGTGATTGGGCGGACGCGAGCATGTAGTCGTCGTAGTTGCCGGGATAAATCGTGATGGTGTTGTAGTCCAAATCGGCCATGTGGGTGCAGACTTCGTTGAGGAAGTGGCGGTCGTGGCTGATGATGATCATGGTTGAATCGTATTGGTTCAACACGCCTTCGAGCCAGCGGATGGTGTTGATGTCGAGGTTGTTGGTCGGCTCGTCGAGCAGCAATACGTCGGGTTTGGAAAACAGCGCCTGCGCAAGCAAAACACGCAGTTTGAAGCCGGGGGCGACTTCGCTCATTTGCGCGTTGTGCAAATCTTCGGAAATGCCCACGCCGCTCAAAAGCTCGGCCGCGCGTGCTTCGGCGGTGTAGCCGTCGTATTCGGCGAACTTGGCTTCCAAATCGGCCGCACGCATGTAGTCGTCTTCGGTGGCTTCCATGTTGGCGTAAATTGCGTCGCGTTCGGTCATTGCCGCCCACATTTCGGTATGCCCCATCAACACCACGTCCAACACGCGCATGTCTTCGTAAGCAAACTGGTCTTGGCGCAGCTTGCCGAGGCGCACGCCGTTTTCAATCGCCACTTCGCCCGCCGTCTGCTCCAAATCGCCGCCCAAAATTTTCATAAACGTCGATTTGCCCGAGCCGTTGGCACCGATCAGGCCGTAGCGGTTGCCCTCGCCGAATTTGACGGACACGTTTTCAAACAGCGGCTTCGCGCCGAACTGCATGGTAATGCCGTTGGTAGAAATCATTCGTGTAAAACCTTTATAAATAGAGTGTTATAATCGGGCGGGATTGTAGCATATTTTGCACACCGAAGGCCGTCTGAAAAGACGGTTTGGAAAGGGAAGACTATGGAAACCGAAAAAATCTACTACGCCGTCATCGTATTGATTTGCGCCGCTTCCATGTTGCTCAGCCCGTTTTTCTACATCCGCCGCAGCCGTTCGGGCACAGAAGTCCGCCGCCGGCCGATGCGCTGGAAGATCATCATTTTTTCCAACCTTGTTATGATTGCCGCGCTGGCATTTATCTGGTGGAAATTTTTTCTATAGTGAAATTAAATAAAAAATCCACTTCGTTGGCTGCGGCTTGTCATACCATTCGTACTGTCTGCGCCTTGCCGTCTCGTATCTTTCTTATTTTAGTTCACTATAATGTTTTAAAAACACATTCAAGGAAACCGCAAACAATGAAAAAAACCGCATTACTCGTCCTTGCCCTAATCTCCGCCGCAAGCGCGCAAGCCACCGTTTACGAATGCCGCGACGGCGCAGGCCGCAAAGTTTATTCGCAAAACCCGGGCAAAAACTGCAAATCACTCGATTTGGGCAAACCCTCCGTTTACACCGCCGCGCCAGCGCCAACCAAACAAACCGCCGCCGTCGAAGCGCCCGCCGCCAAACCCGCGCCCGACAATTCCGCCGCCAAAGCCGAATTGGCCGCCGCCCAAAAAGCATTGGCAGAAGGCAAAAACATCCGTTACGGCAACGAGCGCAACTATGCCAAATATCTAGAGCGCATCCGCGGTTTGGAAGCGCAGGTCAAAGCCGCGCAGGAAAAGGTGAATGCCGCCGCAGCGGGCAAGGATGCGCACTAAGGCCGTCTGAAAAACCGCTAGTCTTGCAAGGCAGGCAACCCCGCCGGCCATTTGCTTCAACAAATTTTCAGACTGCCTCAACGCTTTTCAGAGAGGAAAGACAAAAAACAGATTTCTCCTTCTGTTTTTTTGTCAGTAAAAATAATCAAATTCAACGCCTTAAGGCCGTCTGAAAAAAAGGAACAGTCATGACCCAAGATTTCCAATCCACCCTCAAAGCGCTGGGCAAGCAGGCGAAAAAAGAAGCCGAAGCGCGGCAGCTTGAGGCCGAAGAAGCCAAAAAACGCGAGGCGGAAAATGTCGATTTCGCCAAAGCCGTCGGCAGCGTCGTGCCGCTGAAAAACACCAACCGCTACGTTGCGCCGCGCGACACTTCGCCGCTCAAACCGCGTCCGAAAGACACTGCCGCGCTGGCGGCGGAGGATTATTTCTACGTCGGCAGCGGCAACGGCGACGAGCCGCCCGCCAGCTTCAGCAAAAACGGGCAGGGCAAAAACGACCTCCAGCGCCTGCGAAACGGCCATTATCCCGTGGTCGCCGATGTGGATTTGCACGGCTACACGCAGGAAGAGGCGCAGCAGGTGTTGAACGAATTTATCGGGTTCGTCAAAAAACGCGGCGTGTGCGCCGAAATCGTCCACGGCAGCGGCTTGGGTTCGGCAGGTTACAAACCCGTTTTGAAAAACATGACCCGCCGCTGGCTGATGCAGCACCCCGACGTTTTGGCCTACGTCGAACCCCGCGCGGGCAACGACGGCGCGGTCAGGATTCTGCTCAAACGGCGGCGGGTTGAGGGCGGATGAAAATAGGTTTGAGGCCGTCTGAAACTCTGAAAGCTGATATTTTCAGCAAGTAGATACGGTTCGCCCACAGGCGGCATAACCGTACGCCACGTTGTTTGGAAACAGCTGCTGATGCCGTCTGAAAAATGGGGGGCGGTTGTGCAATTCGTACTGCATGGTTGGCGCGGGTTTGTACGGTTACGCCGCCTGTGGGCGGCTAACCGTACCTGAAGTTAAAACATCCAAAAGTCTCAGGCCGTCTGAAATTCGGCGGCTTTTTAAGCGAACATTCAAAGGCCGTCTGAAAACCCAAAAACATTTTCAGACGACCTTGTCTATTGATAATGGAATCAGGCTTTCAGACGGCCTCTTCGTCTTTTGCGATAAACATATCCACACCGAATTCACAGCGGATTTTCCGTTGTTCCAGCGTTTTGCGCAGGCGTGCGTCGTTTTGCGGCAGGGCGGCGCGTTCGGCTTCGGGGTGGTAGAGGTGGTAGGCGATGCCGGCAAATCTGAGGTTGTGGCGTTTCATGCCGTTGTGGAAACAGCGGGCGGCAAAGTCGCTGTCTTCTCGCCCCCAGCCGACGTAGCCGTTGTCGAAGCCGTTGACGGCAAGCGCATCGCTGCGGAAAAAGGCCATGTTGCAGGTTTTGATGCTGCGGTGGCGCCGGTTGCCCTTGCGGGCGGTAAAAGCGGCCAGCGGCGGCAGGCGCAGGGCGGCGCTGCGTTTTTCGATGCCGTCTGAAAAAACGGAGAGTTTGGGCAGGCTGTCGGCTTTGAGGATTGCTGCGGTTTTTCCTTCGGTCAGCAAAACGCGTGAGCCCTGTATCAGACGTCCTTTGCGGGCGTGTTTGAGGTGGTCGGCGACAAAAGCGCGGTGCAGCAGCATGTCGCCGTCAATCAAAATAATGTAGTCGCTTTTTGCGACCGCCAGCGCACGGTTGCGGGCTTCGGCGGCACGGAAGCCGTCGTCTGGACGCCAAGTATGTCTGACGGGGATGTCTGTGTGTTCTCTAAATAATTTGACGACTTCGGCGGTGTCCCGGCGCGAGCCGTCGTCGGCGACGATGATTTCGTCAGGCAGGCGGGTTTGTTCGAGCGCGGATTGGAGCACGAAGGCGAGCGCATCGGGACGGTTGTAGGTGGTGATAATCAGCGAAACCGTGATTTGGCGGTTGCGCTCGTAAAGTTTGACGTATTTGTAGTACGATCCTTGCGCGTTGGCCACGGAAATCGTGAGACCGTCCGAACCGTAGGCGAAACCGCGTTTGAGAAAGTAGTTTTTTACAAACGATACAGCGCCGTGCAATAGTGCTTTAAACGGCGTAGCGCCTTTTTTGTAGCGGTTTTCGTCGGCGTAGAGCGAGCTGTATTGCTGCATTTTCCGAATCAGCCCTTCGGCGTTTTCAAAAGAATAATGTTTCAGACGGCCGTCGAGCGCACGTTTGTCGGTTTCCGGCGGCAACACCAGCGCTTCGTGAACCTGACGGTCGGAGAAGCGGGTAAAGCCGCGGTGGTAGAGGCGAGGGATAATGTCGGGATACCAGCCGCAGCCTTTGATCGGGCGGCCGTTGTAGTGGTTGAGGCGGGAGAGGATATAGACGGCATTTTCGCGGTTTGCGGCGACGGCTTCGCGGATGCTTTCGATTAATCCGGCATCGGGGATTTCGTCGCTGTCGATGCTGAAAATCCAGTCGTTTTGCGCGAGTTTGGCGGCCAGGTTTTTCATCGGGCCGAAGCCGTTGAAATCGTGTTTGTAGTAGCTGACGTTTGGAAACTCTTTGGCGATGTCGAAGGTACGGTCGGTCGAGCCGTTGTCGAGCAGCAGCACTTCGTCGAAATCGGCCAGCGCGGTCAAAACCTCTTCAAGGTAGCGCTCGGAATTTTTAACCAGCATGGCGGCGGTGGCGGGAATGCTTTGAATCATGGGATAAGGCCGTCTGAAAAAAGGGAAAACGGCCGTATTTTAACCGATATGGGGTACAATATGCGTTTGATTTTTTTCAGACGGCCAAACAAGGTTTTTCCCGAAAATGCAGCTTATCCTCGCGCCCATGCAAGGCTTGGTGGACGACGTGATGCGCGATTTGCTCACCCGCATCGGCGGTTTCGACGAATGCGTCAGTGAATTTGTCCGCATCACCCACACTGTCCATTCCCGCCAGACTTGGCTCAAACACATCCCCGAACTTGCCCGCGGCGGCAAGACACCCGCAGGCGTGCCGTGTACCGTGCAGCTCTTGGGCAGCGATGCGGAAAACATGACGGTCAACGCGCTGGAAGCCGTGCGCTTCGGCGCGGCAAAAATCGACCTCAACTTCGGCTGCCCTGCGCCTACGGTCAACAAACATCAGGGCGGTGCGGTTTTGCTCAAAGAGCCGGAACGGATTTTCCAAATCGTTAAAGCCCTGCGCCAAGCGCTGCCTGAAACCGTGCCGCTGACCGCCAAAATGAGGCTGGGTTATGAAAACACTAACTGCGCGCTCGAATGCGCCGCCGCCATCGCCGAAGGCGGCGCCTGCGGCCTGACCGTCCACGCCCGAACCAAAATCCAAGGTTACGAACCGCCTGCGCATTGGGACTGGATCCGCCGCATCCGCGAAGCCGTCGCCATTCCCGTTACCGCCAACGGCGACGTATTTACCCTCGAGGATTATCAAGACATCAAAGCCGCCAGCGGCTGCCAAAGCGTCATGCTCGGACGCGGCTCAGTTATCCGCCCCGATTTGGCACGGCAGATCAAGCAGTTTGAACGCGGAGAAACGGCAGTTTCCGCCGATTTCGCCGAAATTGCAGGCTGGATACGGCTGTTTTTCGATTTGTGTCTGGCCAAAGAAGCTGATAACAAATACCCCGTCGCGCGGCTGAAACAATGGCTGGGCATGATGAAAAAAGAATTTTTGCAGGCGCAGGTTTTGTTTGACGAAATCCGCACGGTAAGGGAGGCGGACGAAGTGAAACGGATTCTGGAAAATTTTGAAAAACAGCAGTTTGAATTGTGCCGCTGAGGCCGCTGAAAAATACCAATGCCGTCTGAAAGTTTCAGACGGCATTGGTATTTTTCAGCGGGAGGCTATTGAAATAGCCGGCAGCCCTACATCCGCCCCAATTCGCGCTGCAATGCACGGATGTTTTGTTCGCGGTCGAGAACCGAGCTTTGCAGGCTGCGGATTTTTTCGTGATCCACGCTGCCGCCTTGCGCGGTGCGGGCGGCGGCAAGGGCTTTTTGCGAATCGCTCAAGGCTTTGCGTTCGTTGGAAAGTTCGGCTTCCAAAATCGAACGGCGGCCGCTGCTGCCCGAGGCTTTCGGCACGGGTGCGGGCGTAGCGGGAACGTACGCGGCGGCGGCTTTTACCGGTGCGACGGGCGCGGATTTGTCGGATTTGGCGGCGCTGCGGCGCGGTTTGGGTTGCTGCAGCGCCGGCCGGGTTTCGGAAACCGTCGGTACGGGCGCATCGTAACGGCTGCTGCTGTATTTGCCGATGGGCGGCAAATCGGCGGCGGAACGGCAGCCGATATTGGGGTTTGAGGTGTAAATGATGTGGCCGTTGACATCGCAGGTATAGATTTTTGCGGCCTGCGCGGCGGGAACGGCGGCGGATATGAATGCGGCGGTAATGACGGTTTTCAATGTGTTTGTTTTCATGGTTTATTTCTTGCTTGAAAATGTGCGGAAGCCGCGCCCTTTCTCAGACGGCCTGTCTGATTTTTCAGCATTTCCGGCTGTTTTTTTGGCTTTTTTGGGTTTGTCGGCTTTGGGTTTCGCTTTGCTTTTGCGCGCTTTGGCGGGTTTGTCCGAACTGCTTTCCAGCCGGTATTCGCCGCCTTTGTAGCTGCTGATGCCGCGCAGGGATTCGCTTTTGCAGCCGCCGTTGGCTTCGGCGGTATAGACTGTTTTGCCTGCCACGTCGGTGCAGCTGTAAACGGCAGCAGCCGCGGCGAGCGGCTGGCTGAGGGCAAGCGCGGCGAAGAAGGCGCAGGCGCTTGGTTTGAGTGTCTGTTTCATGTTTTTTCCGTATGTGCGGCCGTTTTCAGACGGCCTTTTTTATGCGGAACGGCGCTTGCGTCAGGCAAATTCGGCGTCGATTCGGGCGAACACCTGTTCTAATTCTTCCTGCCATTCCAGCCAGTTTTCTTCCAACTGCTGCAATTTTACTTTAGTTTCTGTCAACCGAGCGAGTATCTCCTGCAATTTGGCCTTATTTTCGTCGGAATAGGCGTCTTCCTGTGCCAAAAATGCTTCACAGGCCGTCTGAACTTCGCTTAAGCGGGCGATTTCTTTTTCGGCGCGGTCGATATTCTGCTGCAAGGATTTGCCGCGTTTGGCTTTTTCCTGGCGGATTTGCGCTTCGATGCGCTTGGTGTCTTTGCGGCTCTGGCTTTGCGCGGATGCGGCGGGCGCAGCGGCGGCGTTTTCCTGCGCGAGGCGATAGCGGCGGTAGTCTTCCAAATCGCCGTCAAAGGTTTTCAGACGGCCTTTGTCGATGAGCAGGAAGCTGTCGGTGGTGGCTTCGAGCAGACTGCGATCGTGGGAAACGACAATCAGCGCGCCCTGAAAACTCTGCAAAGCCAGCGTGAGCGCGTGGCGCATATCCAAATCGAGGTGGTTGGTCGGTTCGTCCAAAAGCAGCAGGTTGGGCTTCTGCCACACAATCATCGCTAAAGCCAGACGCGCTTTTTCGCCGCCGGAAAACGGCGCGATTTTCTGCAGGGCCGCATCGCCGACGAAATTGAAGCCACCGAGGAAGTTACGGATTTCCTGCTCGCGCACTTCGGGCGAAAGCTGCTGGATGTGCCGGATCGGGCTTTGGTCGTCGCGCAGGGTGTCGAGCTGGTGTTGGGCGAAATAGCCGATGTTGAGTTTGTCGCTGCGGACAATCTGACCTGAGAGCAAATCCAGTTCGCCCGCCAAGGCTTTGATAAATGTGGATTTACCGCTGCCGTTGACGCCTAAAAGGCCGTAGCGTGCGCCGCTTTCGAGTGACAGGCTCAGGTCGTGCAAAACGACGGTTTTCCCGTAGCCCAAATCCGCTTTATCGAGTTTTAACAAGGGGTTGGGCAGATGCGCAGGCTGTTCGAATTCAAACGCAAATTCGCTGTCGAGATGTGCGGGCGCGATGCGCTCAAGTTTGGCCAGCTCCTTGATGCGGCTCTGCGCCTGCGTGGCTTTGGTGGCTTTGGCTTTGAAACGGTCGATAAACGACTGTAAGTGTTTGATTTGATTCTGCTGTTTGGTATAAGCCGCTTGCTGTTGCGCCAGCCGGCGGGCGCGTTCGGTTTGGTAGAAATCGTAGTTGCCGCTGTATTGGGTCAGTTTTTGCCCTGACAATTCAAGCGTTTGGGTTGTGGCAGCGTTGAGAAAATCGCGGTCGTGGGAAATGATGATTTGGGTGCACGGCAGGCCGGCCAAGTGATTTTCCAACCACAACACGGTTTCCAGATCCAAGTGGTTGGTCGGCTCGTCCAAGAGCAGCAAATCGGCGCGGCACATCAGCGCCTGCGCCAGATTGAGGCGCATCCGCCAGCCGCCGGAAAAGGCTTTGACGGGCTTGGCGTGTTCTTCTTGGTAAAAACCCAGTCCGCTCAATAATTTGGCTGCGCGCGCGGGTGCGGTGTAAGCATCGATTTCTTCCAGCTTGGCATGATATTCGGCCTGCTTCATGCCGTCGTTTTGCGCTTCGGCTTGGGCTAAGGCCGTCTGAAAATGCTGCAAATCCGCGTCGCCCTGCAACACATAATCCAGCGCTGAAACATCCAGCGCGGGAGTTTCCTGCGCGACCGCCGCCAGTTTCCAATGTTTCGGAATCAGCACATCGCCGCCGTCGGCACTGATTCCGCCTTTCAGCAGCGCAAACAGGCTGGATTTTCCCGTGCCGTTTTTGCCGATGAGACCAACGCGCCAGCCCGGATTGATAACGGTGCTTGCTTTGTCGAGCAACACTTTCAGGCCGCGTTGCAGGGTAAGGTTTTTGAGTTCGATCATGGCGGAAAACGGGAAGAAAAACGAAAGGCGGTATTTTATAGTGAAACCAGTTAAAACGGCTACGGCGTTACGGCGGCTTGTGGCGTATTGGAAAGGCAAACAGAGTTGAGGGCCGTCTGAAAAAACCACCCTCCCCCGCAAAAATTGTCAACATTTTCCCGCCCTGCCCCCAAGCCAAAGCAGCTGTTTGTGCGTATAATGGCGGCTTTCTTTAACGCTTTTTGAGAGCCCGAACCATGTCCGTCGTTCTGCCCCTGCGCGGTGTTGCCGCACTCTCCGATTTCCGTGTTGAAAAACTGCTGAAAAAAGCCGCCGCGCTCGGTCTGCCCGAGGTGGAATTTTCCAGCGAATTCTGGTATTTCGCCGCGTCCGCCTCGACTTTGGACGTTGCGGCGGTGGAAAAGCTGCAAGCCCTGCTGGATGCGCAGGCGGCGCAAACACCGGCGGCTTCAGACGGCCTGCACCTTTTCCTGATTACCCCGCGCATCGGCACGATTTCGCCGTGGGCTTCCAAAGCGACGGATATTGCGCGCAACTGCGGCCTGTCTGAAATCGAGCGCATTGAGCGCGGGACGGCGGTTTGGCTCAAAGGCCGTCTGAACGACGGACAGAAACAGCAGTGGGCGGCGCTTTTGCACGACCGCATGACCGAATCCGTGCTGCCGGATTTTCAGACGGCCTCCGCGCTGTTCGCCCACCCCGAAGCGCAAACCTTTGACACGGTGGACATTCTCGGCGGCGGCAAAGACGCGCTGCTCAAGGCCAACACGGAAATGGGCCTGGCGCTTTCGCCCGACGAAATCGACTATCTCGTTGAAAACTATCAGGATTTGAACCGCAACCCCAGCGACGTGGAGCTGATGATGTTCGCGCAGGCCAATTCCGAGCACTGCCGCCACAAAATCTTCAATGCCGACTTCATCTTAAACGGCGAAAAGCAGCCCAAATCGCTGTTCCGCATGATACGCGACACCCACGAAGCGCACCCCGCAGGCACGGTGGTGGCCTATAAGGACAACGCTTCGGTCATCGAAGGCGCGAAAATCGAGCGTTTCTACCCGCGCGCGGGCGAAAACCAGGCCTACCGTTTCAGCGAAGAAGACACCCACATCCTGATGAAGGTGGAAACCCACAACCACCCCACCGCTATCGCCCCGTTTGCGGGCGCGGCCACGGGCGCGGGCGGCGAAATCCGCGACGAAGGCGCAACGGGGCGCGGTTCCCGCCCCAAAGCCGGCTTGACGGGCTTCACCGTGTCCAACCTCAACATCCCCGAACTGCCGCAGCCGTGGGAAAAACCCTACGGCAAACCCGGCCACATCGCTTCGCCTTTGGACATCATGATTGAAGGCCCCATCGGCGGCGCGGCATTCAACAACGAATTCGGCCGCCCTAATCTCTTGGGCTATTTCCGCACCTTTGAAGAAAAAATCGACGGCCAAGTGCGCGGCTACCACAAGCCGATTATGATTGCCGGCGGTTTGGGCAACATTCAGGCGCAGCAAACGCATAAGGACGAAATCCCCGAAGGCGCATTACTGATTCAGCTCGGCGGCCCGGGCATGCTCATCGGTCTCGGCGGCGGTGCGGCTTCGTCTATGGACACCGGCACCAACGACGCTTCTTTGGACTTCAACTCCGTGCAGCGCGGCAACCCCGAAATCGAACGGCGCGCGCAGGAAGTCATCGACCGCTGCTGGCAGCTCGGCGACAAAAATCCGATTATCTCGATTCACGACGTGGGCGCAGGCGGCTTGTCGAACGCGTTCCCCGAATTGGTCAACGACGCAGGCCGCGGCGCGAAATTCAAGCTGCGCGACGTGCCGCTGGAAGAACACGGCTTAACGCCGCTGCAAATCTGGTGTAACGAATCGCAAGAGCGTTATGTATTGTCGGTTTTGGAAAAAGATTTGGACACCTTCCGCGCCATCTGCGAACGCGAACGCTGCCCGTTTGCCGTGGTCGGCACGGCCACCGACGACGGCCATTTGCAGGTGCGCGACGATTTGTTCGACAACAATCCGGTCGATTTGCCGCTGAACGTATTGCTCGGCAAACCGCCTAAAACCACCCGCAACGACAAAACGGTCAGCCGCGAAAACACCGCTTTTGTTTCAGACGGCATCGACCTTACCGAAGCCGCCTACCGCGTCTTGAGCCTGCCTGCCGTGGCCGCCAAAAACTTCCTGATTACCATCGGCGACCGCAGCGTCGGCGGCATGACCCACCGCGACCAGATGGTCGGCAAATACCAAACGCCCGTGGCCGACTGCGCCGTGACCATGATGGGTTTCAACACCCATCAAGGCGAAGCGATGTCCATGGGCGAAAAGCCGGCCGTCGCCCTGTTTGACGCGCCTGCTTCCGGCCGCATGTGCGTCGGCGAAGCGATTACCAACATCGCCGCCGTCAACATCGGCGACATGGGCAACATCAAACTCTCCGCCAACTGGATGGCCGCCTGCGGCACCGAAGGCGAAGACGAAAAACTCTACCGCACGGTAGAAGCCACTTCGCAAATCTGCCAAGCCTTGGGTTTGAGCATTCCCGTGGGCAAAGATTCGCTATCGATGAAAACCGTATGGCAGGACGGCGCGGAACAAAAATCCGTGGTCTCTCCTTTGAGCCTGATTATTTCCGCGTTCGCCCCTGTTAAAGATGTGCGCAAAACCGTTACGCCCGAGCTGAAAAATATGGACGACAGCGTATTGCTGGCGATTGACTTGGGCTTCGGCCGCGCCCGTATGGGCGGCTCGGCTCTCAGTCAGGTTTACAACCGAATGACAGGCGAAAGTCCCGACATCGAAGCAGGCCGTCTGAAAGCATTTTACGAAGTGATTCAGCAGCTTGTCGCCGAAGACAAACTCTTGGCCTACCACGACCGCAGCGACGGCGGCCTGTTTGCGACTCTGGCGGAGATGGCGTTTGCGGCGCGTTGCGGTCTGGATTTGGACATCGGCAGCCTGACCGGTGCGACGTTTGCCGCACTCTATCCTGAAATCATCGCGGCAAAATCGCTCACGCCGCAACAGCCCGGAACCGAACTGCCGTGGGAAGAGGAATTGGCCGCCGAGTGGAACAACGCCTTGACCTGCGCATTGTTTAACGAAGAACTCGGTGCCGTTGTCCAAATCCGCAGCCAAGACAGCGAAGCCTTTCAGACGGCCTGTGCCGACGCAGGTTTAGGCGACGCGGTTTCCGAACTGGGACGTATCAGCAGCGGAAACGGCATCTGCCTGCGCGACGGTTCGGAAATCCTGTTCTCCGCCGACCGCACCGACCTGCAAAAAACTTGGCAGCAAACCAGCCACGCGATTCAGAAGTTGCGCGACAACCCGGCCTGCGCCGACAGCGAGTTTGCCTTAATCGGCGATGACGAACGCAGCGCATTGTTTGCCGATTTGACCTTCGACGTGAACGAAAACCCCGCCGCACCGTTTGTCAACAGCGGCGCGAAACCGAAAATCGCCGTCCTGCGCGAACAGGGCGTGAACGGCCAAATCGAAATGGCCGCCGCCTTTACCCAAGCCGGTTTCGACGCATATGACGTGCATATGTCCGACCTGATGAGCGGCCGCGTGAATCTGGAGACTTTCCAAATGCTGGCGGCCTGCGGCGGTTTCAGCTACGGCGACGTGCTCGGCGCGGGCGAAGGCTGGGCGAAATCGATTCTGTTCCACCCCGCATTGCGCGAGCAGTTTGCCGCGTTCTTTGCCAATCCGAACACGCTGACTTTGGGCGTGTGCAACGGCTGCCAAATGGTGAGCAATTTGGCCGAAATCATCCCGGGCGCGTCCGCATGGCCGAAGTTCAAGCGCAACGAGAGCGAACAGTTCGAAGCGCGCCTGAGCATGGTTCACGTGCCGAAATCGGCTTCGCTGATTCTGAACGAAATGCAGGGCAGCAGCCTGCCGGTGGTGGTCAGCCACGGCGAGGGCCGCGCCGACTTTGCCTTGAAAGGCGGCCAAGTGCCTGCCGATTTGGGCATTGCGCTGCAATACGTCGACGGCCTGAACCAAGTCACGCAAACCTACCCGCTCAACCCGAACGGCTCGCCGCAAGGCATCGCGGGTGTCACCAACGCCGACGGCCGCGTGACCATCATGATGCCGCACCCCGAACGCGTGTTCCGCGCCGCGCAGATGAGCTGGAAACCCGAAAGCTGGACGGAGCAGTCCGGCTGGGCACGCCTGTTCGCCGGCGCGCGTAAGGCTTTGGGCTGATCCGCCGAACACGGTTTGAACATCAAGGCCGTCTGAAAAATGGAAGTGATTCCGTCGTTTTTCAGACGGCCTTGTCGAACCCCGGTTCAACCCACATCACTCAAGATAGAAAAAATGAACGCATCCCATCCGCAAACGCTCGTTGTTCATCCACTCAAGGCAGAAAACCGCGAATGGTTTATCCGCTCCCTCCAGCAGGCATTCCGTCAGGCATTTCAAGATGAGTTGGCGGAAAACGAAGAAATCATCAGCCGCGAAGAAATCGAAACCTGTATGCAGGGCGAACGGGCGCAATACCTGCAGATTGAAGCCGGTGGCAGCATGGTCGGCGGCGCGGTGGTCAACATCAACCCGCAAACGAAGCATAACGGGCTGGAACTGTTTTTCATCTGCAGCAGCCGGCACGGCCAAGGCTTCGGACAACAGGCTTGGAAACTGATTGAGCAACGCTATCCGCAAACACGGGTATGGGAAACGCATACGCCCTATTTCGAAAAACGCAATATTCATTTCTATTTGAAATGCGGCTTTAAAATCGTGGAATTTTATGCCGAGCAAAATCCGGCTCCCGACAAACCGGGCAACGGCAGCCATGCCGTGCCTGACGAAATGTTCCGCTTTGAAAAGGAAATGAAATAAACCGCCGCCATGCGACAGGCCGTCTGAAAACGTTTTTCAGACGGCCTCAACCTTTTTTGCATTCTGCCCCGCATAGGGTATGATAAAGCCTGATTTGCCCAGAGGCCGTCTGAAACATGAAACACGCTTTTATCCTCAGTGATTGCGACTATCCGGAATGCGACACCAAGCCGTTTGCGCTTTTGACCGCCAATCCGACCAAAATGCACCACTATGTCGCGCAAACCGAGCAGCGGCAGCATGCGCACAATGCGGACGTCGGCGCACAAAACCAAAACGTTTACCGCCTGCCCGTCGGCCTGTTTCACAAGCCCTACCGCGGCGAAGCCGACAATGTAAACATCATCGCCAATCTGGCCGCCAAAAACCTCTACACGCTGACTTTCGTCGAAGGCTCGCCCAATCAATACAATCTGGAAAGCTGGTTCAACCGCCACGAAAGCGGCTATGAAGATTCCTGCCAATTGCTACGAACCCTGCCCGCAGGCCGTCTGAAAGCCCCCGATGCCGTTTGGCGGATTCTGCGCCTGAAACTGCTGGGCATTTTGCGCAACCCGAACAACCACAAAACCCTGTTCGCCCACCGGCTGCATCAGGCCATCCGCCGCCAACTGCCCGCCGTAAGCCGCGAATTCGTGCATTTGATCCGCGGGCGCGAGCCCAAACACATCGAAGCGGTTATGCAGGATTTCGGCTTTACCTTTACGGGTTACGTCGATTGGCTGTCGAATCTTTACGGTATGCTCAGCGACGGCGTTTCGCAGCCTTCCCTGTTCGAACAGATGTTCCGTTCCGCATTCGACACGCCCGAAGCGGTGAAAATCGAGCTTTACCGCTATCCTGAAAACTCGGGCTTGTGTCTCTTTAACGACCGCTCGTTCTGCATTCAGGAATCGAAAAAGGAAATCAGCGTCGGCGTGAACATCGCCCACGATATGTTTGCCGTCGTGCACATCAAACCGGATTTGTGGCACGCGTTGAAAAACGAGTTTCCCCACAGGCAAACCCGCAAACAGGGCGAAATCCACATTTCCGACCGCAACCAAACCCAACGCCTGACCTACAACCGCCTGACCGTCAAACAGGCGCGCGCCGCCGTGTACGGCCTGAGCCGCAACCGCCACGATTATTTACCTGAATTGCCGTAAAGCCGGCATCGTTTCAAAACACTGCATCCGCAGTGCACAATATTTACAAAGGCCTTCAGGCCGTCTGAAAAAAGGAACACCATGAAAATCACCCCCGTCAAAGCCTTCAACGACAACTACATCTGGATGATTCAGGAAGGCAACCAGGTCGTCTGCGTCGATCCCGGCGACCCCACGCCCGTGTTGGAATTTATCGTCGCACAGCGGCTGATGATCGCCCAAACTTGGATTACCCACCCCCACCACGACCACACCGGCGGCGCAGGCGCCATCCGGCGCACCTTTATGGAATCGCCCGTTTACGGCGCCGAAGACATTCCCGACGCCACACACACCGGTGGCGCGGGTACGCAAATCCCGTTCGGCGGCGGACTGGCCACCGTTTGGGAAACCCCCGGCCACACCGCCCATCATCTGAGCTACCTCTTCGAACATTCAGACGGCCTGCACGTCTTCTGCGGCGACACCCTTTTCAGCGCCGGCTGCGGGCGCGTCTTTACCGGCACCATCGAGCAGCTTTTCGACAGTTTCAGCCGTTTCAACCAACTGCCCGAAACCACCCTGTTTTACCCCGCCCACGAATACACCGCCGCCAACCTGCGCTTCGCCGCCCACATCGAGCCCGACAACCCCGATATTCAGACGGCACTCGCCGCCACCGAATACCGCACCCCCACCCTGCCCGTCACCCTCGCCCACGAGCGCCGCGTCAACCCCTTCCTGCGCGTCGGCCTGCAACACGTCTGGACGCGGGTGGAAAACCTGTGCGGCAGAAAACTGAACAGCGAATCGGAAGTTTTCGCCGAACTGCGTGAATTGAAAAACAACTGGCAGCCGCCCGAATAACGGATACAAGACCACTCAAAAACACAAGCCGCTATTTCCTGTCCTTGTAAACTACCGATACAGGCAGAAGCCTTTTTCTACGCAACCATGCGCTCCAGCAACCCGAAGAAAGAAGAAAATGTCCGAACAAAATACCAAGCCGACACTGAATCCCGCCAACGACGAACGCAACAATCCTGTTTACCGCCTCGGACAGACAGTTGCCAAATTTATGCTTTTCGTGTGGGCGATCGTGCTGATACTGGTTCTTTATCTCTCATTCCGTTTTTGGCTGGCCTGAACTGCGCCTGCATTAAGAAAAGGCCGTCTGAAATTCAGACGGCCGCCTTCTTGTATCTATCATCCATCTTTCACTCAATCCCAATATCCAAACACACCACTTCCCCGCAGACAGCTTTACCCGCCCCGCTGAAATGCGCGGGTTTGTAAGCCGCGAAAGTGTAGGTCAGGCCGGCGCGGAAGGTGTCGGGATCGGCGCTGCCGCTGCCGCTGTCGCAGTCCAAACCCGTGGGAATGTCGAGCGCGGTTTTGAGGCCGTCCGAACGGTTGAGCAGGCGGCAGACGGCGGCAACAGATTCGGGCAGCGCACCGGTGAAGCCTGTGCCAAAAATGCCTTCGATAATGACGTCGTAACCGTTTTTCAGACGGCCTTCGAGTTCGTCCGGCTCAACAAACACAATGTTTTCCAAACCCTGCAAGCGGTCGCGGTTGAGCGTGGCGAGCGGCGACAGGTTTCCGCCCAAAACGAAAGCGATGTCGATGCGCCAGCCGGCGGTCTGCATGACACGCGCCATCACGAGCGCGTCGCCGCCGTTGTTGCCCTTGCCGCAAACTACCAGCGCGCGCCCGGGATTCGGACGGCGTTTGAGTAAATCGGCAGCGGCGGCGCGGCCTGCGTTTTCCATCAGTTGCTCGAAACCCGTGCCTTTTTCAACGGCGGCCTGCTCGGCGGCGCGCATTTGCTGTGCGGTGTAGGTTTTCATGACAACTCCTTTGTCGGGGCGTTTGGGGATTGGGTGCGTTTTTATAAATATCAAGCTGCCTGTTTAAAGGCCGTCTGAAAAACCCGCATCACGCAGTTTTTCAGACGGCCTCTGCTTTATTTCGCAGCCAGCGCTTCGAGCAGTTTGCCGTGTATGCCGCCGAAACCGCCGTTGCTCATGACGAGGATTTGGTCGCCGCTTTCGGCATTTTTCACGATTTCGGCCACGAAGTTTTCCATATCCGTGCCGACGTGCAGCTTGCCGCCCAGTGGGGCGAGGGCTTCGGCGACGTCCCAATCCACACCGCCGGCGTAGCAGAAGACCAAATCGGCTTCGGCAAGGCTGGCGGGCAGCGCGGCTTTCATGGTACCGAGTTTCATGGTGTTCGAACGCGGCTCCAATACGGCCAGAATCCGCGCGCTGCCGACTTTTTGGCGCAAGCCGGCAACGGTGGTTTCGATGGCGGTCGGGTGGTGGGCGAAGTCGTCGTAAACGGTTACGCCGTTGGCGGTGCCTTTGACTTCCATGCGTCGTTTGACGTTTTTAAACTCACCGAGCGCTTCGCAGGCCGTCTGAATATCGACGCCGACGTGGCGGGCGGCGGCGATGACGGCAAGCGCGTTCATGCGGTTGTGTTCGCCCATCAAGTCCCAAACGATGCGGCCGACGGGTTCGCCTTTGAAATGGACGGCAAAACTGCCGTCTGCGGCCACATCGGCAATCTGCCAGCCGGCTTGGTTACCGAACCACTCGACGGGTGTCCAGCAGCCTTTGTCTATGGTTTCGTGCAAGGCTTCGGCGCGGCCGTTGCTGACGATCAAGCCTTCAGACGGCACAGTGCGCACAAGGTGGTGGAACTGGGTTTGAATTGCGGCCAAATCGGCGAAGATGTCGGCGTGGTCGAATTCGAGGTTGTTCAACACGGCGGTACGAGGGCGGTAGTGGACGAATTTGCTGCGTTTGTCGAAAAACGCGGTGTCGTATTCGTCGGCCTCAATCACGAAAAACGGCGATTTCGAGGCGGGATCTTGGCGCGGCGCCTGCGGCAGGCGTGCGGAAACGCTGAAGTTTTGCGGTACGCCGCCGATAAGGAAACCGGGTGCGAGGCCGGCGTATTCCAACACCCAGGCGAGCATGGAAGCGGTAGTGGTTTTACCGTGGGTGCCGGCAACGGCCAACACCCAGCGGCTGTGCAACACGTTTTCCGCCAGCCATTGCGGGCCGGAAATATAGGGCAGACCGCGGTTTAACACGGCCTCGACCACATCCATCCCGCGCTTGGCGACGTTGCCGATTACGTAAACATCAGCCTGAAATTCGTCGAGCTGCGCGGCATCGAAACCTTCGTGAACATCAATGCCCAGCGCTTCGAGCTGGGTGCTCATCGGCGGATACATCTTCGCATCGCAGCCGCTGACTTTGAAGCCCGCTTCTTTGGCAATGGCGGCCACGCCGCCCATAAATGTTCCGCCGATTCCGATAATGTGGATGTGTTTCATAGGATATGCTTTTGAAAAATGTGGGGTTGAACGAGGTGGATATTATAGCGGAAGTTGGGCGGGAAAATCCCCATCCTTGCCTCCGCCTTTTACCTTTTAAATATGGTATCCGAAATGACGCTGCCCTGCGTCAGACATCCGCATTCCGGCGAACGTTAAATCACCGCCCCCGCCAGGCTTGTCAAGCCGGCAAAAAATAGTAAAATGCGGAAATTGTTTACAATTCGAAACCAACCCCAAGAAAGCACGAAACATGGCGTTAATCGTACAAAAATACGGCGGCACATCGGTCGGTTCCGCCGAACGCATTAAAAACGTAGCCAAACGTGTCGCCAAAGCCCGCGCCGAAGGTCATGACGTGGTCGTGGTCGTATCGGCCATGAGCGGCGAAACCAACCGTTTGGTCGCGCTGGCGCACGAAATGCAGGAAATCCCCGATCCGCGCGAGTTGGACGTGGTATTGTCCACCGGCGAACAAGTCACCATCGGCCTCTTGGCAATGGCGCTCAAAGGCATCGGCGTCGAAGCCAAAAGCTACACCGGCTGGCAGGTCGCCGTGAAAACCGATACGGCGCACACCAAAGCCCGCATCGAAGACATCGACGGCGAAAAAATCCGTGCCGACTTACGGGCCGGCCGTGTTGTGATTGTGGCGGGCTTTCAGGGCATCAGCAGCGAAGGCAACATTTCCACACTCGGCCGCGGCGGTTCGGACACTTCTGCCGTTGCGCTGGCCGCCGCGCTCAAAGCTGACGAATGCCAGATTTATACCGACGTGGACGGCGTTTACACCACCGACCCGCGCGTCGTGCCCGAAGCGCGCCGCCTCGATACGGTTACCTTTGAAGAAATGCTTGAGCTGGCCAGCTTGGGTTCGAAAGTTTTACAAATCCGTTCGGTGGAATTCGCCGGCAAATACAAAGTGCGCCTGCGCGTATTAAGCAGTCTGCAAGACGGCGGCAACGGCACTTTGATTACCTTTGAAGAGGACGACAACATGGAAAGAGCTGCCGTAACCGGTATCGCATTCGACAAAAACCAAGCCCGCATCAACGTGCGCGGCGTACCCGACAAACCCGGCGTGGCCTATCAGATTTTAGGCGCGGTTGCCGACGCCAATGTCGAAGTGGATATGATCATCCAAAACGTCGGCAACGAAGGTACAACCGACTTCTCCTTCACCGTACCGCGCGGCGACTACAAACAAACCCTCGAGCTGCTCAACGGTCTGAAAGACAGCATCGGCGCTACCGACATTACCGGCGACGATACCGTCTGCAAAGTTTCCGCCGTCGGCATGGGTATGCGCTCACACGCAGGCGTGGCCTCGAAAATCTTCCGCACATTGGCCGAAGAAGGTATCAATATCCAGATGATTTCGACTTCCGAAATCAAAGTTTCCGTCTTGATTGACGAAAAATACATGGAACTGGCTACCCGCGTGTTGCACAAAGCGTTTGAGTTGGACAAATAACGCCGTTTTAAAATACAAAGAGGCCGTCTGATACTTCGACTACGCTCAGTAACCGGATTTCAGACGGCCTGTTTGCCTGATGCGGGAATGCTGATTTTAACCGGACATCAAGCAACCACTACTCTATCGGCCAACGCTCTCAAAGCAACGAGATGGACAATCTCGCTCGGCGCCGTGCAACAGTCTGCCAACACACTGACTTTATAAGCGCCGGCCTGAGGAGAAACCGCAGTATGCGTGATACAGTTTTGTGTCATGATGCCGCACAAAACCAGCTCTTCAATTCCCCGCTCCTGCAAAACGGCTTTCAAGTCGGTATTCAAAAACGAATCGGCATGGGCTTTTTCCACCAAAGGACAGTCGTCAAGTAGTGAAGCCACCGATTCATGCAGCGCCGCACCGTGCGTACCACGCTGGAACACCGATCCATCGTCGGGCGAAATGTGCTGAATGGCAATGACCGTCCAACCATCAGCTTTCGCCTGCCGGATGCGCGCCGCAATTCGGGCAGCAGTTTCGTCTGCCTGCCATTGCGGAAAGGCGCCGCCTGCGCTGCCGAAATATTCGTTTTGTACATCAATCACAATTAATGCGGGTTTCATCGCCTTTCCTATCTTTAATTTTTGAAAGTCTATTATACGCCCAGCTAACGGGTAATACGACAACAGGCCGTCTGAAACTTTCAGACGGCCTGTTTGCATTTTACGGCTTTTCAAAACCGCTTAAATCTCAATACCTTTGAGCTTGGCAACAGTATTGATGTCTTTATCGCCGCGTCCTGAAAGGTTGACCAGAATCACTTGGTCTTTCGCCATTTTCGGCGCGTTTTCCACCGCCCAAGCCAGCG
The DNA here is from genome assembly GCF_002216145.1 of Neisseria chenwenguii. NCBI lineage: Bacteria > Pseudomonadati > Pseudomonadota > Betaproteobacteria > Neisseriales > Neisseriaceae > Neisseria > Neisseria chenwenguii. Next base: position 2,357,928 of record NZ_CP022278.1, on the reverse strand, counting down.
CATGGCTGGATTCGAGTGCGGGGATAATGCCTTCAAACTGACACAGCAAATCAAAGGCTTCCAGCGCTTTATCGTCGTTGGCGGCGGTGTATTCCACGCGGCCGATGTCGTGCAGGTGGCTGTGTTCCGGGCCGATACCGGGGTAGTCCAAACCGGCGGAGACGGAATGCGTGCCCAATACCTGACCGCCCTCGTCCTGCATCAGATAGCTGCGGAAACCGTGCAACACGCCGACGGGTGCGCCTGAGGTAATCGGCGCGGCGTGGTCGGGCGTATCGACGCCGAGTCCGCCCGCTTCCACGCCGACAAGGCGCACGTTTTCTTCGCCGATATAGGGATGGAACAGGCCGATGGCGTTGGAACCGCCGCCCACGCAGGCTACGGCAGCATCGGGCTGGCGGCCGATGGCTTCAAGCATCTGCGCTTTGGCTTCGTTGCCGATAACGCATTGGAAATCGCGCACCATCTCGGGGTAAGGCGCGGGGCCGGCGGCGGTGCCGATGATGTAGAATGTGTCATCGACTTTCGCCACCCATTCGCGCATCGCTTCATTCATCGCATCTTTGAGTGTGCGGCTGCCGCTTTCCACGCTGACGACTTCCGCACCCAAAAGTTTCATGCGGAACACGTTCGGCATCTGACGCTGAATATCGTCCGCGCCCATAAACACGCGGCATTTCATACCGAAACGCGCGGCGACGGTTGCGCTGGCGACGCCGTGTTGACCCGCGCCGGTTTCGGCAATCACGTTTTTTTTACCCATTCGGCGCGCAAGCAGCGCCTGACCGATGGTGTTGTTGACCTTGTGCGCCCCCGTATGGTTCAAATCCTCACGCTTGAGCCAGATTTGCGCACCACCCAAATGAGCAGACAGCCGTTCGGCGTGGTAAACGGGGCTCGGACGGCCGACATAATGCTTCAAATCGTGGCGGAATTCCGCCCAAAACCCAGCATCGTTTTTCGCGGCTTCGTAAGCCTCGGCCAATTCTTTCAGCGCGGGAATCAGCGTTTCGGAAACATACAGTCCGCCGTGTTCGCCGAAAAAACCCTGCCCGTCGGGCGCTTGGTAGTTTTTCATTTTTTATCCTCTGTAAAACTTTACAAACGACACCAAGGCCGTCTGAAAAACACTAAATCTGCGATAGCTTAGCACAGATGCCGCACGGCTTCAGCGGCAATTTTTCAGACGGCCTCTTGAGGAAAATTTTTTAATGCCGTCTGAAAACCTGATAGCTATCATCAATTTCAGTGCAAACTGTAACCACCGCTTGATCCGTATAAAAAGGCCGTCTGAAAACAAATCTGTGTTTCAGACGGCCTTATTCTAAAAAGCGTTATCAACCGCCGCAAGCGCCGCAGCAGCCGCTTGCGCCTTTTTTCATATCGATGACCATACGGCCGTTGATTTTACCGTCGCGCATTTCTTGGAAAATCGCAGGCGCGTCATCGAGCGGACGCAGTTCCACTTTCGGTACGACCAAGCCCTCGGCACCGAATTGAAACGCTTCGGCCAAATCCTGACGCGTACCCACCAGCGAGCCGACGACTTCGATACCGTCCAGCACGATGCGCGGAATCGACAAATCCATGCTTTCGGGCGGCAGGCCGATGGCGACCACGCGACCGCCCGCACGGACAGCGTCCACAGCCGAATTGAATGCGGTTTTGGAAACGGCGGTAACGATTGCCGCATGGGCGCCGCCTGTTTTTTCCTGAATGACTTTTGCCGCGTCTTCTTTTGCCGCATTAATTACAATATCCGCACCAACTTCTTTGGCAAACGCCAGTTTGTCGTCGTTGATGTCGATGGCAATAACGTGCGCGCCAAACACTTTTTTCGCATACTGGATGCCCAAGTTGCCCAAACCGCCCGCTCCGTACACAGAAATCCACTGCCCCGGACGGACGCCGGAAACTTTCACGCCTTTATAAGTAGTCACGCCCGCGCAGGTAATACTTGAAGCCTGTGCAGGATCAAGGCCCTCAGGTACTTTGACCGCATAGTCGGCATCCACTATACAATGTGTCGCCATACCGCCGTCGGCGGTGTAGCCTGCGTTCAATACGCTGCGGCACAGGGTTTCACGGCCGGTGTTGCAGTATTCGCACGAACCGCAGCCTTTGAAAAACCATGCAATGCTGACGCGGTCGCCCGCTTTCAGGCTTTTCACACCCGGCGCGACTTCTTTGACGATACCGATGCCCTCGTGACCCAACACGCGTCCCGGTTTTTCACCGTAATCGCCTGCGGCGACGTGCAAATCGGTATGACACACACCACAGTATTCCACCTCTACCAATGCCTCGCCCGCCGCCAGCGGGCGCAACTCGCGTTCCACCACTTCCACATCGCCCTTAACGGCCTGATTGACTACAACAGCACGCATTTTCATGATAACTCTCCTTGTCGGTCGAACCGGAAACAAACCACATTAAAAACTCAAGCCGGGTACGGAAATATTCACACTTAAACGACCCTGCTGCCTCCCACGGAAGGCAGTTTGAGTATGAACCCGCAGAATTGCTTTTGTCAACCGCCAACATATTGAAATAAAAGAAGATGTTATACTGTAACAAATAAGCATTGTCATTAACTGTAAAATTTCAAACCGAAACAATCCTACGCCGGCCGATATTTCCTTTTGTTTCAACACAATACGACTCCAGAATTTTCAGACGGCATTATGCTCTGACATAAGAGTCTTGAATTTGCAAATAAACGGGACTATCCTGCAAGTCAAGCGCAATGCTTACACCCGACTACAAACCCGCTTAGGAGAGAAGCATCATGGCAAAGAATCTGAATGTGTTTGACAAAGAGTACGGCTTGTTGATTAACGGCGAATGGAAAACCGGCGGCGAGCTGATGTCTTCCTACAATCCCGCCAACGGCGAAGAGCTGGCGAAATTCGTTGACGCCAGCAACGCCGACGTCGATGCGGCGGTTGCTGCGGCACAGGAAGCGTTTAAAACGTGGAAAAATACCACCGTTACCGAGCGCGCTGCGATTTTGAATAAAATCGCCGATGTCATCGACGAAAACGCCGAGCTGTTTGCGCTTCAAGAAACGCTGGACAACGGCAAACCCATCCGCGAAACCCGCGCGGCCGACATTCCGCTGGCGGCCGACCATTTCCGCTACTTTGCCGGCGTTATCCGCGGCGAAGAAGGTCAGGCCACCCAGCTTGACGGCGAGGATTTGTCCATCATTCTGCGCGAACCCATCGGCGTGGTCGGTCAGATTATTCCGTGGAACTTCCCCTTCCTGATGGCGGCCTGGAAAATAGCGCCGGCGCTGGCGGCGGGCTGCACCATCGTCATCCACCCCTCTTCTTCCACTTCTTTGAGTCTGCTTTCGTTCTCCCAAAAAATCAACCACTTGCTGCCAAAAGGTGTGTTGAACATCATCACCGGCAAAGGCAGCAAATCCGGCGAATACATGCTGCACCACAAAGGTTTCAACAAACTGGCGTTTACCGGCTCGACCGAAATCGGCCGCCACATCGGCATCGCTGCGGCAGAAATGTTGATTCCGGCCACTTTGGAACTGGGCGGCAAATCGGCCAATATTTTCTTCGACGACATGCCGTTTGACAAAGCCCTCGAAGGCGCGCAAAAAGGTATTTTGTTCAATCAAGGTCAGGTCTGCTGCGCCGGCTCGCGGATTTTCGTACAGGAAGGCATTTACGACAAATTCGTTGCCGCACTGGCCGAAGAGTTTAAAAAAGTCAAAGTCGGTCTGCCGTGGGAAGACGATACCCAAATGGGTGCGCAAGTCAACGCGGGGCAGCTCGATACCATCCTGAAATACGTCAAAATCGGCGAACAGGAAGGCTGCCGCATCGTCACCGGCGGTAAAAAAGTCGAAGGCGCATTGGGCAGCGGCGCGTTCCTCGAGCCGACGCTGATTGAAGCAAACAGCAACGACGCGCGCGTATCGCAGGAAGAAATCTTCGGCCCGGTGGCTACCGTGATTAAGTTCAAAACCGAAGAAGAAGTCGTCAAAATGGCTAACGACAGCGAATACGGCCTCGGCGGCGCCGTTTGGAGCAAAGACATCAACCGCTGCCTGCGCGTTTCGCGCGCGCTGGAAACCGGCCGCGTCTGGGTCAACTGCTACAACCGCCTGCCTGCCCACGCGCCGTTTGGCGGCTACAAAACTTCCGGCATCGGCCGCGAAACCCACAAAATGATGCTCGCCGCCTACACCCAAGCGAAAAACATCTACATCAGCACCCGCGAAGAGCGCGAAGGTCTGTATTGATTTCCTCCGGTGTAAGATGGAAACAGGCCGTCTGAAAATTTCAGACGGCCTGTTTTTTATAACAATTCCAAATCGAATACAACCGAATAATCCGCATCGGAATTGCCGGCAGATGGCCGAATTCTTACTTTTCAGACAGCCTAAAGTTTAAGCCAGCTGCGGGAAAATGGCTTTCAAACCGGCAACAATGATTTCCACCGAAACCGCTGCCAGTAGCATACCCATGATGCGGTTGAGGATGGTCAGGCCGGTATCGCCGAGCCATGTGCTGATTTTGGCCGACGCCATCAAAATCAGATAACAAATCACGCTGATGAGCAGGCCGGCGGCGATAATCAGCATAATATCCGAATAGCTTTTGGCGGCGGAAGCATAGATGATGACGGTGGAAATGCCGCCCGGCCCGATCATCATCGGAATGGCAATCGGCACAACGGCAACGGCTTTGATGTCTTTGGGCTTGGCGGAAATGGTGATGTCGTTGGCTTCGCTGGTGCCGACGTCGGGTTTGGCGGGGTTGTCGTTGCCGTTCATCATCGAAATGGCAATCAGCAGCACCAAAATGCCGCCGCCGACTTGGAACGCACCGACGCTGATGCCGAGAAGTTTCAGTATGGCGCCGCCGGATACGGCAAACACGGCAATCACGATAAACACCGTCATTGTGGCCGTCTGCGCGATTTTGCGCCGCTCGCGGCTGCTGTGGTTGCGGGTTAGATCCAGATAAATCGACAACGCGCCAAACGGGTTGATCAACACCATAAACGCCAGTATCAGCTTACTGATTTCAACGCCCAATTCCAATTACCGCTCCTTCCGCTGCTGCTGTTCTTCGCCCGAAATGCCCATCAGCAAGGCTATCAGCATCATGATGGAAATCGTGGCCGTACCGCCGTAACTCACCAGCGGCAGCGGCACGCCGACCACGGGCAGAATACCGCTGACCATGCCCATGTTTACAAAGGCATAGCAGAAAAACGTCATCGTCAGCGCGCCGGCGAGCGTGCGGCTGTACAGCGTTTTGGCTTTGGAAGCGATATACAGCCCGCGCGCCAAAATAATCAGGTAAACCGCTAAAAGCAAAATATTGCCGATCAAGCCGAATTCCTCGCCGTACACGGCAAAGATAAAGTCGGTAGTCGCTTCGGGAATGTAGTCGAGATGGGTTTGCGAGCCGTTGAGCCAGCCTTTGCCCCATAAGCCGCCCGAGCCGATGGCAATCATGGATTGAATGATGTGGTAGCCGTCGCCGAGCGGATCTTTGGTCGGGTCAAGCAGGGTCAAGACGCGTGCTTTTTGGTAATCGTGCATCCCGTAGTTCCACATCGTCGGTAAAGCGGCGACAAAAGCAATGACAGCGGCAAAAATTGCTTTCCACGGCAGACCGGCGAAAAAGACGACAAACAGGCCGGAAGCCATAATCAAAACCGATGTACCCAAATCCGGCTGTTTCAAAATCAGGGCAACGGGCACAGCCATCAGCAGTATGGCGACAATGTAGTGATACCATTTCAGACGGCCTTCGTAGCGCTGGAAATACCAAGCGACGGTCATCGGCAGCGCGATTTTCATGATTTCAGACGGCTGGATACGGCCGATACCGACATCAAGCCAGCGGGTCGAGCCGTTTACGGTTACGCCCGCCACTTCCACGCCGACCAGCAGCAGCACGCCGATAACATAAATCGGGAAAGCTATTTTGGAAACCGCCGTCGGCCGAAAGCGGGCAACCAGCCAAATCAGGATAAAGCCCAACACGGTATGCAGGGTTTTGTTTTCAAGCTGGCCGAATTCCTGCCCGTCGGCGGAATACAGCAGAAACAGGCTCATGATGTAAATCACCAGCATGGGCACAAACAGCCACGGGTCAATCGGGTCGGCCAATGCGGTTTTGATTTTTTGCAGCAAACCGACGCTTTTTTCTTCGGTCATGGTTTGACTCCCGATGCTGCGGCAGCGGATGCGGCCAGAGGCTCCGCAGTCTGCACTTTTCTCCGATAGGCCGTCTGAAAAACCGATTCAGACGGTAGCTTGTTTTGTTTGCCCGAACTGTATTGGTTCAGTAATTCCTGCATTTCGGGCGGGAAAGTATTGGTTTTGACGTTCAACATATAAAAATCCGTCAGCCCCCTGGCCAGCGGCGCGGCCGATGCGCCCCAGCCGCCGTTTTCCAGCAAGACGGCAATGGCGATTTCGGGCTTTTCAACCGGTGCAAACGAGATAAACCACGCATGGTCGCGGTGTTGCTCGCGCAAGGCGGAAGCATTGTAGCTTGCGCCCTGACGGATTTGCACCACCTGCGCCGTACCGGTCTTGCCGCCCATCGAATACGGCGCACCACCGATGCGCCAAGCCGTACCGCCGGGCTGCAACACTTTTTCCATGGCGCGTTTGACGTACTCGAAATTGTCGGCCTTAAACGGAATATTGCGCGTCGGTTTCGGATTGATGCGGGTGATTTCGCGGGTGTTGTAGTTCAGAATTTCTTTCACCAGATGCGGGCGGTAAACCACGCCGTCGTTGGCCAGCGAAGCGGTCGCGTGGGCCATCTGAAGCGGGGTATAGGCGTTGTAACCCTGCCCGATGCTGACCGAAACCATTTCGCCGACATGCCATTCGCGGTCGTATTCGTTTTTAGATTTGGCAAAACGCTGCTCTTTCCATGCCCGACTCGGCAAAACGCCGCGGTATTCGTTGGGCAGGTCGATGCCGGTTTTTTCGCCCAAGCCAAACTGCGCCAGCAGCGGCGAGGCTTTGTCGATGCCCATTTCGTAGCCCAAACGGTAGAAGAAGGTATCGGAAGAAACCTGAATCGCCTTGCTCAAGTTGGCCGAACCGTGGCCGCTCCTGACCGAGTCGCGGAACACATGGCGGCTGCCGGGAATGCTCCACGCACCGGGTGCGGGAACGATAGTTTTCTGGGTAATTTTGCCGCCCTCCAGCAAAGCCATGCCCATAAACGGTTTAAACGTCGAACCCGGCGGATAAAGCCCCTGCGTGATGCGGTTGATCAGCGGGCGCTGCCAGTCGTCGTTCAAGGCTTTCCAGGTATCGCTGTCGATGCCGTCTACAAACAGATTCGGATCAAAAGAAGGCTTAGAAACATAGGCCAAAACGTCGCCGGTTTGCGGATTGAGCGCGATAATCGCGCCGCGCCGGTCGCCCAGCAGGCGGTCGGCTTCAAGCTGCATCCTGATGTCCATACCCAAGCGCAGGGTCTGCCCCATTTTCGGCGGCACGCTTTTCATCACGCGCACAACATTGCCGTAAGCGTCTTTTTCCACTTCCTGATAGCCGGGAACACCGTGAAGCTGGTGTTCGTAATAATTTTCCAAACCCGCTTTGCCCATGTGCGTGCTGCCGCGGTAAAGGGCGGTCAGGTTGGCTTCGGTCAGATGCTCTTGGTCGCGGTCGCTGATGCGACCGATGTAGCCCAAGAAGTGCGACGTCAGCTTACCGAACGGATATTCGCGGAATGTGCGCGAATTGACTTCCACGCCTTTGAATTCATGCAGGTGCACCGACAATTTTGCCGCTTCTTCATCGGTCAGACGCAGTTTCAGCGGAATGTTTTCAAACTTGCGGTACATGGCGCGGTATTTTTTGAAACGGCGCAAATCGGTTTCGGAAATAGCGACATATTTGCCCAAGTCTTTGATGAGATCATCCATCTTGACTTCGGTTTTGCTCGGAATCACTTCCAAAGAATACACGGGAAAATTTCTGACCAAAGGAACGCCGTTGACATCGACGATTTCGCCGCGCGCAGGCGGCGTCGGGATCAGCGTAATGCGGTTGGTCGAAGCCTGCCCCGAGAAATCGTCGTGGCGCTGGATTTGCAGATAGACAAAGCGTGCCAGCAGGGCGGAAAAGAAAATCACAATAAACGCAAACGCCGCAAACAGGCGCAGGAAAAAATCGGCCTGCACCGCATCTGCGGCACGGTTGGGACGCGGTTTGGAAACTTTAAACTTCATCATAAGTCCACTTAACGGTAAGCGCGTCGGAAATTGGTTGCCGTCAGCATCAACTGGCTGACAATCGGCCAAAGCAGCGTTGCCACAAGGGGCGAAATAAAGCTCTGCCAAGTGATAATCTGATGGTTGAGAAACAGCCGCACCACCACCAATACCGCTTGGTTGCACATCAGTGCCGCCAACACCACCAAAATCTGAATCATATGTCCCAGCGTAATCTGGCGGTGGTGGCGCAGAATGAAAAACACCATCACGGTATAAGACAGGGCGTGCAGACCCAGAGAAGAGGCCGTTCCCACATCGGCCAGCAGGCCGACGGCAAAAGCCGCGCTCAGCCCCACCCATTTCGGGCGGTGGATGGCCCAATAAACCAACACCAACGCGGTCAGTTCGGGCAGCCAGAAAAACGCATCAAAGGGAAACGGCATGAAGTCCAGCAGCATCGCCAGAATAAAGCTGATGATAACAACGCGCAGCGAAACGGCGCGTGAAGAGTCGTCGTAATCGTCCATAGGAAAATCAGGGGCGGGATTCGGTAAGGGGGTGTCGGGAAACGACCAAGACAAAGCGGCTGCCGTTTAATGCGGCAAACGGCTTGAGCTTGGCGGCGTAGTAAGGTGTACCCGAACCGCGGACGGCTTCTTCTACCGTCGCGACGGGAATCCCTGCGGGATAGAGGTCGTCCAAACCCGAAGTCAGCAGCACATCTTTGGCCTTCAAATCAGAGGAAACCGGAAAATAGCGCAAATCCAACCGACCGCCTCTGCCGTACACCAAATTGCGTTCACCCGTACGCTCGACCGTAACCGGCACGATGCCGTTGCCGCCTGAAAGCAGCGTCACTTCCGAGCTTTGCAGTTGCACCTGCGTTACCCTGCCGATCAGGCCGTCTGTGTCGATAACCGTATCGCCCTCTTTTACCCCGCCGCTGCTGCCTTTGTTGATAATCAGCTTTTCCGACAGCGGGTCTTTGCCGCTGGAAATCACTTCCGCACCGACCACATTATTGATGCCGCGCTGCTGCAGACCATAGAGTTTTTTCAGCTCGTTCAATTCGCTCAAATTGACTTTGTCACGCTGCAAACGGATTTTCAGACGGCCGTTTTCCTCTTGAAGCACGCGGTTTTGCTCCAAAAGCTCGGTTTGCGACTGGGAAAGGTTGTTTGCATACTGATACAGGCGGACGGGCTGGTTGGCCAGCCACTGCATCGGATAAAGCACGGTGGCCACCGTTTGTCGGATGGTCTGCACCGCCGAAAAACGGCTGTCGAGCATCAACAGCACAACAGCCACAGCAGAATAAGCCGCCAGCTTCATCAGCAGACGGCCGCCTGTTTCGCCGTTAAAGCGCAAAGAAGAATGTTCCATTAACGTGCTTCCTTACACCTGATCAGCAAAGACGGCATCCCATTTGCCGATGTATTCCAACGCCTGACCGCAGCCGTAAGCCACGCAGTTTAACGGCTCGTCGGCGATACCGACCGGCAGCCCGGTTGCATCGGCCAACACTCCGTCGATACCGCGCAGCAGCGCGCCGCCGCCCGTCAGCATAATACCGCGGTCGGCAATATCGCCTGCCAATTCGGGCGGTGCCTGCTCCAAAGCCAAGCGGACGGCGCGGATAATCTGGTTCAGCGGCTCGCTTAAAGCCTCGCGCACTTCATCGGAAGTAACCGCCAGCGATTTCGGTGTTCCCTCCGCCAAATCACGGCCTTTGATGCGCAGCGCAGTCGTGGCTTCACGGCCGAACACCGTGCCGATTTCTTTTTTCAGCTCTTCCGCCGTTGCTTCGCCAATCAGGATCCCCCGGTTGCGGCGCAGATAATGGACAATGCTTTCATCAAACGCATCACCGCCGACACGCACCGAATCCGAATAAGCCATGCCACCCAGCGACAAGATGCCGATTTCGGTCGTACCGCCGCCGATATCCACAATCATCGATCCCGCAGCCTCTTCAACCGGCAGCCTCGCACCCAAAGCCGCAGCCATCGGTTCTTCAATCAAATGGACGCTTGAAGCGCCTGCTGCAAACGCCGAATCACGAATCACTTTGCGCTCGACCGGCGTCGCACCGCCCGGCACGCAAATCACGATGCGCGGCGGCACCACCACTTTACCGACGGCTTTTTTAATCAAAATGCCCAGCATACGCTCGGTCAGCTCGAAATCCGCAATCACACCGTCTTTCATCGGGCGCACGATTTCGATATTCTTAGGCGCGCGCCCCTGCATTTTTTTCGCTTCCATGCCAACCGCGACAATTCTGTTTTTGCCGCCCAGAACGCCGGCCTGCAAAGCCACCATGGAAGGCTCGTCGAGCACGATTCCGCGCCCGCGCACAAAAATCAACGTATTGGCCGTTCCCAGATCAATGGCAATATCGTTGGAAAAATAATTCGATAAAAAACGGAACATGAAACTACCTGCTACACGGGCAAACGCCCAAACGGGTTATTCGGAATTATTTCAAGATGCAGCCGACGCGCCGCCAAACCGCCGTTTCTTTACAAAAACAGGCAGATAAACCGGCGCACCGACAAGATCTTGCTGTGTCGTTATTTCAGAGTTTTCATGATATTTTTCAGACGGCATCTGCTTGAAGCCGCCGCAAACAACCATGCCGCTCTGTACGTTTTCAGTTATAATTCTTGAATTTCTGAAAACAAACCGCAATGATACCCTAACAAGGCTGGATTTGCTATCAGACAAGGAACAGTTTATGACATTATCGTTACAAGACGTCGAAAAGCTCGCCAAGCTCTCCCGCCTGCACCTGAGCGACGACGAAAAAACGCAAACTTTGCAAGAATTAAACGGCATTTTCGCGCTGGTTGAAAAAATGCGCGAAGTCGATACCGACGGCGTCGAGCCGATGGCACACCCGCACGAAGTCGCCCTGCGCCTGCGCGAAGACAAAGTGACCGAAACCGACCATGCCGCCGAATATCAGGCAGTCGCCCCCGAAGTGCGCAACCGCCTGTATATCGTGCCGCAAGTTATTGAAGAATAATTGAATAATTTTCAGATTTCAGAAGGCCTTATCCATATAAACAATCAGGCCGTCTGACAAACAGACAGCCATAAAACCGCCATGTTTATCGTTTCCCTAAACTACATCCGCCCGATGGCCGAAATAGAACAACACCTCACCGCCCACCGCGATTTTCTCGACCGTTACTACGCCGCAGGCGTATTTCTGATGTCCGGCCGCAAAGAGCCGCGCACCGGCGGCGTAATTCTGATGAACGCGGAAAACGCCGAAGCAGTGCAGCGCATCATCGCGGAAGACCCGTTTTACCAAGCGGGCGTGGCCGAATACGAAACCATCGAATTTCTGCCGAGCAAAACCTCTGCGGATTTAGCGCAATACAAACAAATCTGACCATATCAAACATTCGTCAAACGGCCACCCTGTTTTTTTTCAGACGGCCTGTTTCCAGAAAGCCTGAATATGCCCCAATACACCCTCAAACAAGCCTCCGAGTTATTGCAGTCCAAACAAATTTCCACCGTCGAACTGGCCACCGAATACCTGAATGCCATCAACGCGCAAAACCCCACGCTCAACGGCTACATCACCCTCAATCCCGAAGCCACACTGGCCGAAGCCCGCGCTGCCGACGAGCGCATCGCACAAGGCAAAGGCGGCCTGCTTACCGGTGTCCCTGTCGCCTACAAAGACATTTTCTGCCAAACCGGCTGGCGCACCGCCTGTTCCAGCAAAATGCTCGACAACTTCGTCGCGCCCTACACCGCCACCGTCGTGCAAAACCTGCTTGACGCAGGCATGGTAACGCTCGGCCGCACCAATATGGACGAATTCGCCATGGGTTCCACCAACGAAACCTCGTTCTACGGCGCGGCCAAAAACCCGTGGAACCTTGAACACGTACCCGGCGGCTCGTCGGGCGGTTCCGCAGCCGTCGTGGCCGCACGCCTCGCCCCCGCCGCGCTCGGTTCCGACACCGGCGGTTCCATCCGCCAGCCCGCCTCGCATTGCGGCATCACCGGCATCAAGCCGACTTACGGCACCGTGTCCCGCTTCGGCATGGTTGCCTACGCCTCCAGCTTCGACCAGGCCGGCCCGATGGCGCAAACCGCCGAAGACTGCGCCATCCTGCTCAACGCCATGGCAAGTTTCGACGAACGCGACTCCACCAGCCTCGAGCGCGAAAAAGAAGACTACACCCGTGACCTGAACGCCCCGCTCAAAGGCCTCAAAATCGGTCTGCCCAAAGAATACTTCACCGCCAGCAACAGCGCCGACGTTCAGACGGCCTTGGAAAACGCCAAAGCCCTGTTGCAGGCGCAAGGTGCCGAGCTGGTGGAAGTTTCCCTGCCGCAAACCGAACTATCCATCCCCGCCTACTACGTCCTCGCCTCCGCCGAAGCCAGCACCAACCTCTCCCGCTACGACGGCGTGCGCTACGGCCACCGTGCGGAAAAATTCGGCGACTTGGACGAAATGTATGCCAACACCCGCGCCGAAGGCTTCGGCAGCGAAGTCAAACGCCGCATCATGATCGGCACCTATGTACTCAGCCACGGATATTACGACGCCTATTACCTGAAAGCCCAAAAGCTGCGCCGCCTCGTCGCCAACGATTTTCAGACGGCCTTCGCACAATGCGACCTGATACTCGCCCCCACCGCCCCCACCGCCGCGCCGAAACTCGGCGAACTGAACCACGACCCCGTGCAGGCCTACCTGTCCGACATCTACACCATCGCCGTCAACCTCGCCGGCCTCCCCGCCCTGACCCTGCCCGCAGGCTTCAGTTCAGACGGCCTGCCCATCGGCGTACAGCTTATCGGCAACTATTTCAGCGAAGCCAGGATTTTGGGCACGGCGCATCAGATACAGTTAAACAGCGATTGGCATACCAAGTCGCTGGCGTAAAAGGAAAGGCCGTCTGAAACCGACAAAAGCCTGTCTGAAAAAGTTTTCAGACGGCATTGAGGGCAACTAAATCATCAATGTTGAACAAACCCTTTTTAAAATGGGCGGGTGGAAAAGCGAAGCTCGTCCCGTTTATATTGAACAACTTTCCCAGCCAACCCCGCAAGCGTTTAATTGAACCGTTTGCAGGTTCGGCGGCTTTGTCGTTGGCTGTGGATTTTGACGCTTATCTGCTGAACGACAGCAACGCCGACCTCATCAATCTCTATCGGATATTGAAACAGGAAAAGCAAGGATTTATCGCTTACGCGCGTTCGTTTTTCACGCCCGAAAACAATCAGGAAAACCGTTTCTACGCGCTGCGTGAGCAATTCAATCAAAGCCAAGATGCAGCCGAACGCTCGGCCTTGTTCGTTTATCTGAACCGCCACGCCTTTAACGGGCTTTGCCGCTACAACAGCAAAGGCGGGTTTAACGTACCGTTCGGGCGTTATGCCGCGCCGTACTTTCCCGAAGCGGAAATGCTGGGATTTATCCGAAAATCCGACCGTATCGAATTGCTGTGCGGCGATTTTCAGACGGCCTTGGATGGGGCAAATGATGATGACGTGGTGTATTGCGACCCGCCTTATGTGCCGTTGAGCGAAACGGCTTCTTTTACCGCGTATGCAAAAGGCGGGTTTGATTTGGACGACCAAAGCCGTTTGGCACAGGCGGCGAAACGGGTTTCCGAACAGTCGCAAGGCGTTTTGATTTCCAACCATGACACGGCATTTACCCGTCAAATCTATTAAAGATGCGCGTTTGGAAACGGTTGCCGTACAGCGGAACATTGCAGCGAAAGGCAGCAGCAGGCAAAAAGTTGGCGAATTGTTGGCGATCTATGGCGGATGAGTTCAACATATTGCGTGAAGACGCGGCGGTTTATCATGCCTGTCTGAAAAAATATATTTCAGACGGCATGGTTATCTACAATGAAAACGCGCTAACCGTGATGCGCCGTATTTTGGATAAACACCCAAACGGTTGCTTCGACATGATATTTGCCGACCCGCCATATCTGCTTTCCAATGATGGATTTACCTGCCAAAACGGGCAGATGGTTTCCGTGAACAAAGGCGAATGGGACAAATCCAAGGGTTTGGCCGCTGATTTGGAGTTTCACGAAGAATGGCTGCGCTTGTGTTACGCGCTGTTGAAACCGAACGGCACGATTTGGGTGTGCGGTACGCAGCACAATATTTATTTGACAGGCTACCTGATGCAGGTCATCGGTTATCACCTGCTGAATAACATCACATGGGAAAAGCCCAACCCGCCGCCGAATTTGTCTTGCCGTTTTTTTACGCATTCCACCGAAACGCTGTTGTGGGCAAAGAAAAACAAGAAAGCCAAGCATACGTTTAACTATGCAACGATGAAAGCGCAGAATGGTGGTAAGCAGATGAAAAGCGTCTGGCAGATTGCTCCGCCGAGTAAAGAAGAAAAACGCTTTGGCAAACACCCGACGCAAAAGCCGTTGGCTTTAGTTGAGCGTTGCATTCAGGCAGCCTCCAGCATCGGTGATTTGATTTTTGACCCGTTTATGGGTATAGAAGGCTATGAATTAAGAGATACAGGAGTAGAGCGTTGCGGCTATCAGATTTTATTTAATGGTGAATTGCTAGCATATTGTTTTAAAAAGAAAGAGTTATATAGATTTCTATCTAAAGAGCCATATAACATTGACTGGAGAAACCATCTTTCCAAACAACTAGAACCTGATAACGCATTATTTATCATTATTCGAGATACTTTATTTATTATTGAGGTTAAATTTCAACATGTTCCTGGATCTGTTGATGAAAAATTACAAACCTGTGATTTTAAGCGTAAGCAATATACAAAACTAGTTCATCAATTAGGTTGGAAAGTTGAATATGTTTATGTGCTGAACGATTGGTTTAAGTCGCCTTCTTATAAGGATACACTGGACTATATTCATTCTATGAACTGTCATTATCTGTTTAATGAAATTCCACTAAAATGGCTAGGATTACCTTACGAGTAATTTAATTTTCCAGACGGCCTGAAGTTAGAGAAAGGAACGAAAAATGACCAAACGCGAAGAATTGCTGGAACAGCAACGGCGACTGCATGTCATCTTTGAAGCGTGGATGAATGATAAAAAGCAACGCGAAGTGCTAACCTTTGAGCGTGAAAACGGTGATTTGGTTGAGCATTATCCGAATGGGGAAGAAAAAGTTATCCGTTATGCCGCACAATAATTTAGCCGTTTTTTATTGCGGCACGAACGGGGCTGGAAAGTCGACGCTTCGTTCATTTAATCAAGATACGGTGCAAATCGTGATTGATTCCGATAACATCGCGGCACAAATCAATCCTTCTGCGCCAAGACAGGCAGATTTTGAAGCCGGCAGAGAAGCTGTAAAATTGTTTCGGTTCGCTATAAATAACCGGATTTCTTTTTCTATGGAATCCACTTTATCGGGGAATTCCATTTTGCAGCGTATCCGGACAGCAAAGGTACAAGGCTTTTATGTCCGGCTGAATTATGTGGCGGTAAATCACGTTAGCATCAATTTGGCCCGTGTTGTGGCGAGGGTGAAATCGGGAGGGCATCCGATTGATGAAAATACCATCCGCCAACGCTATAAGGTCAGCCAAGCACATCTTTTAGAAGCTTTGCCGTTTTGCGATGAAGTTTTGGTTTACGATAATTCCACAGATAAACCGCATATGATTTTTTTCTTAAATGCAAAAAATCTGTTTCTCCTTACAGAAAAATTGCCTGAATGGTGCCGCAATCTGCAACAAGAATTACACCGATTAGGCTATATATCCGTTTAACAGTTTATTGTTTTGAAAGACCCCCTATGACCTGGGAAACCGTAATCGGACTGGAAATCCACGTCCAACTGAATACCAAATCCAAAATCTTCAGCGGTGCGTCCACCGCTTTCGGTGCCGAGCCGAACGCGCATGCCAGCGTGGTGGAGTGCGCCTTGCCGGGCGTGTTGCCTGTGATGAACCGCGAGGTGGTTGAAAAAGCGGTGAAACTCGGTTTGGCGATGAATGCCAAAATCAATCAGAAAAACGTGTTCGACCGCAAAAACTATTTTTACCCCGACCTGCCGAAAGGCTATCAAATCAGCCAGTTGGCCCTGCCGATTGTGGAGCACGGCAAGCTGGAAATCGTGGCGGGCGACGAGGTGAAAACCATCAACGTTACCCGCGCGCACATGGAAGAGGATGCGGGCAAATCGGTGCACGAGGGATTGGACGGCGCGACGGGCATCGACTTAAACCGCGCGGGCACACCGCTGTTGGAAGTGGTGTCCGAGCCGGAATTGCGTTCCGCCGCCGAGGCCGTGGCCTATGCCAAAGCCCTGCACGGGCTGGTCACTTGGCTGGACATTTGCGACGGCAATATGGCCGAGGGTTCGTTCCGCATCGATGCGAACGTGTCGGTGCGCCCCAAAGGCCAGTCTGAATTCGGCACGCGCCGCGAGATTAAGAACCTGAATTCGTTCCGCTTTTTGGAGCAGGCGATTAACTATGAAGTGGAAAGCCAGATTGAAATTCTGGAAGACGGCGGCAAGGTGCAGCAGGCGACCATGCTGTTCGACCCCGACAAGGGCGAAACCCGTGTGATGCGCCTGAAGGAAGACGCGCACGACTACCGCTACTTCCCCGACCCCGACCTGCTGCCTGTGATTATTTCAGACGGCCAGTTGCAGAAAGCCAAAGACGAAATGCCCGAACTGCCGTCTGAAATGGCGCAGCGTTTCGTGGCCGACTACGGCGTGAGCGAATACGACGCGCGCCTGCTGACCGCCAGCCGCGTTCAGGCCGCTTTCTTTGAAGACGCTGCCAAAGCCGGCGGACAAGGCAAACTGGTGGCGAACTGGATGAACGGCGAACTGGCCGCGACGCTGAACAAAGAAGGTTTAGGCCTGTCTGAAAGCCCGATTACCGCGCCGCGCCTGGCCGAACTGGTGGGCAAAATTTCAGACGGCACTTTGAGCAGCAAGCTGGCGAAAAAAGCCTTCGAAGCGATGTGGGCCGAACCCGAAGCGGGCATCACCGAGATTATCGAGAAACACGGTCTGGTACAGATTACCGACACCGGCGCAATCGAAGCGATGGTGGACGAAGTGCTGGCCGCCAACGCCAAAGCGGTGGAGCAGTTCAAAGCCGGCAACGAAAAAGCCCTGAACGCGATTGTCGGCCAAGTGATGAAGGCCAGCAAAGGCAAGGCCAATCCTGGGCAGGTGCAGGAGTTGATTAAAGCCAAGCTGACGTAGTCTGCCATTTTAAAGGCTGTACAAAAGGCCGTCTGAAAAAAACGTTTTGTATCCGCGTTTTTTCAGATAGCCTTTTTTCAATCGCAACCTCAATAAATGTTTTCAGACGGCATTCAACCGTAAGTTTTTTATTGTTGCAAAAATTTCAAGCCGATTGTTTATCCATAAAATAAGGCCGTCTGAAATTTTCAGACGGCCTTGTGCTTTCATGCTGTTTTTTATTTATAACATCTGCTGTTTATTTGAATTTACGCCCAAAAATCGCGCGGCGCATCGACAACGGGTTTCACAATGCCGGTGCGCACGGCGAAGTCGCCGAACCCTTCGTCTGCTTCGCGGCCTTTCGCCCAAGCAGCGATCCATTCGTTCAGAATCTCAAGGATTTCCGGCTCGGTAATGTTTTCTTTAAACAGACGCGGAATGCGTGTGCCTTGGCGGTTGCCCCCTGCATAGAGATTGTAGCGTCCGACGGCTTTGCCGACCAGACCGATTTCGGCGAGCATAGTGCGGCCGCAGCCGTTGGGGCAGCCGTTGACACGCAAAACGATATAATCGTCGCTTAAGCCGTTTTCGGCCATGATTTCATCGACTTTGTCGGAAAACGCGGGCAGGAAGCGCTCGGCTTCGGCCATCGCCAGCGGACAGGTTGGCAGGGCGACGCAGGCCATGCTGTTTTCGCGCTGCGGGGTTACTTTGTCGCTGATGAGGCCGTGGTCGCGGGCGATTTGCTCGATTTGGGCTTTTTGCGCTTCTGGTACGTTGGCTACAATCAGGTTTTGGTTGGCGGTAAGGCGGAAGTCGCCTTTGTGGATTTTGGCGATTTCGCGCATACCGGTTTTAAGAGGACGGCCGGGATAATCGAGCAGACGGCCGTTTTCGATAAACAGGGTCAGGTGCCAGCGGCCTTCTTCGCCTTGCACCCAGCCGATACGGTCGCCGCGTGAGGTGAATTGATACGGGCGGATCGACTCGAATTTGGCATCCATGCGTTTTTCGACTTCGTCGATGAAGACGTCCAAACCGACGCGTTCGATGGTGTAGCGGGTTTTGGCGTTTTTGCGGTCACTGCGGTTGCCCCAGTCGCGCTGGACGGAAACGACAGATGCGGCGCAGTCCAAAACTTTGTCCAAACCGATAAAGCCGAATTCGCGGGCGGTGTTGGGGTAGGTTTTGGTATTGCCGTGTTCCATCGACAAACCGCCGCCGACCAAGACGTTAAACCCGGCCAGTTTGCCGTTTTCGCCGATGGCGATGAAGTTCAAGTCGTTGGCATGCAGATCGACATCGTTATGCGGCGGAATGACGACGGTGGTTTTGAATTTGCGCGGCAGGTAGTTTTTGCCCAACACGGGCTCGGTGGCGTCGCCGCTTTTCACGGAATCGGCCAGCGGCGCGGTTACCAAATCGTCGGTGGAATGCAGTTTTTCGCCGTCGAGCCAGATTTCGGCGTAGGCACGGGTTTTCGGCAACAGGTGTTCGCTGATTTTTTTCGCCCACTCGTAGGCTTCTTTGTGCAGGCTGCTTTCGACGGGATTGCTGGTGCAGAGCACGTTACGGTTGACGTCGCCTGCGGTGGCGATGGAATCCAAGCCCAATTCGTTCAGCCATTGGTGCATGGGTTTGATGTTGTCTTTCAACACGCCGTGGAATTGGAAAGTCTGGCGGTTGGTCAGGCGGATGGAACCGTAAAGCGTACTCTCGCCCGCGAATTTGTCGATGCCCAGCCATTGCTCGGGCTTGATGATGCCGCCGGGCAAGCGGCAGCGCAGCATGACGTTTTTGAGGCTGTCGAGTTTCTGCTCGTTGCGCTCGGCACGGATGTCGCGGTTGTCCTGCTCATACATGCCGTGGAAACGGATAAGCTGGAAGTTGTCGCCGTTGAAACCGCCGGTCATGCCGTCTTTCAGATCTTCGGCGATGGTGCCGCGCAGGTGGTCGCTGTCGCCTTTGAGGCGTTCGTTGTCGGCAAGCGGCGCATCAGGCAGCTTTGCGCGTGGATCGGTCGTGGTCATGGGTGTTCCTTGCCTTATTTTGTTTGGCAATACTTTAACGAGGCCGTCTGAAAAGAGGAAAGAATGCTTGGTTGTAATCAAAGATGTTTTTGTTATATGAATCGGCAGGGGCGGTTGGCGGGTTTTCAGACGGCATTAGGTTTATTTTTCGCTCGGAGACTTGAGGCAGCTACCCCCTCTCGGGCCTTTATTCCGTCCGGGGAAATCCGCATATCTTTGCGTTATATCAATTTCAAAATAATCATTTTCGCGAGTTTTATTTATATAATAATGAAATCACTGTTTTTATCAAAATATACTTACGCTTATCCGACAAATGGAAAAAATGATGGACAAACGCATACTTCTCAACAGCCTGCTGTTCAGCCTTTCCCTGCCGCTTGCCGCTGCCGGCCATTCCCACTGGTCTTACAGCGGACATAAAAGTCCTGAATACTGGGGTGATTTGGATACTGCTTATACCGCCTGTAAAACAGGGCTGAACCAATCACCTGTCGATTTATCCCAACCTGCCGCCGTTACCGACAAATCAAGTCTGCAATACCGCCATGTCAGAACAGTTTACAAATTGGAAAACAACGGTCACACGCTGGAAGCCAAGCCCGAAGGAAAACCGCAGTTTATTATGCTGAACGGCAAAAAATTCCAATTCAAACAGTTTCACTTCCACACCCCGAGCGAACATACTTTCAAAGGAAAATATTTTCCAATGGAAGCACATTTCGTCCACCAAAACGAAAAAGGCGAACTGGCCGTATTGGGCGTGGTTTTCAAAGCAGGCAAAACCAATCCTGCACTGACACCGCTGACTGCCAAACTACTGAAAAGCGGCCAAGAAACCAAACTTGCCCAAGCATTGGACATCGGCAGCCTGTTTCCGAAAAATCCGCGCCACTTCCACCTGAACGGCTCGCTGACTACCCCGCCTTGCAGCGAGGGCGTCAACTGGATTGTGTTTGAGACTCCCGTCGAAGCAGGCAAAGCGCAGATTGAAGCCATGGAAAAAATCATCGGCCAGAAAAACAACCGCCCCATCCAGCCTTTAAATGCGCGGGTTGTGATTGAGGAAGAAAAATAGCAGCCCGCCGGTTATTGATGGCAATTATAAAAAGGCCGTCTGAAATTTTCAGACGGCCTCTTCTTCTACCTAACCTGCAAATCAAGCCTCAACGGGAATAATGCCGATTTTGGCCTGCCACTGTTTCGGGGCGATGGCGTGGACGGATTTGCCGTTGCTGTCCACCGCCACGGTTACGGGCATGTCTTTGACGGTAAATTCGTAAATCGCTTCCATGCCCAATTCAGGGAAGGCGACAACTTTGGCGTCTTTAATCGCTTTGGCGACGAGGTAAGCCGCGCCGCCGGTGGCCATCAGGTAAACCGATTGGTTATCGGCAATCGCTTCGCAGGTAGCCGCGCCGCGTTCGGATTTGCCGATGGAACCGAGCAGACCGGTTTGTTCGAGCATTTGGCGGGTGAATTTGTCCATGCGGGTGGCAGTGGTAGGGCCGGCGGGGCCGACGACTTCGTCGCGCACGGGATCGACGGGGCCGACGTAGTAAATCAGTTTGTTAGTGAAATCGACGGGCAGTTTTTCGCCTTTGTCGAGCATTTCGACCAAGCGCTTGTGCGCGGCATCACGGCCGGTGAGGATGGTGCCGTTGAGCAGCAGGACATCGCCCATTTTCCAAGTGGCGACTTCTTCTTTGGTCAGAGTATCGACGTTGACGCGTTTGCCGTTGTCGGGACTGTATGTGATGTCGGGCCAGTCTTCGATGGACGGCGGGGTCAGGTGTGCGGGGCCGCTGCCGTCGAGTTCGAATTCGACGTGGCGGGTAGCGGCGCAGTTGGGAATCATGGCCACGGGTTTGGACGCGGCGTGGGTCGGGTAGTCATAGATTTTGACGTCCAACACGGTAGTCAGACCGCCCAAGCCTTGTGCGCCGATGCCCAGCGCGTTGACTTTTTCAAACAGCTCTAAGCGCAGGGCTTCGATGGTGTTCAGTTCGGCGCCGGATTTGGCTTTTTCCTGCAATTCTTGGATGTCGATGTGTTCCATCAGGCTTTCTTTGGCCATCAGCGCGGCTTTTTCGGGCGTGCCGCCGATGCCGATGCCGAGAATGCCGGGCGGACACCAGCCCGCGCCCATGGTCGGCACGGTTTTCAACACCCAATCGACGATGCTGTCGGAAGGATTGAGCATGGCCATTTTGGTTTTGTTTTCCGAGCCGCCGCCTTTGGCTGCACAAATGACTTCGACTTTGTCGCCGGCCACGACTTCCATGTGGACGACGGCGGGGGTGTTGTCTTTGGTGTTGACGCGTTTGCCCGCCGGGTCGGCCAAAACGGAGGCACGCAATACGTTATCCGGATTGGTATAGGCGCGACGCACACCCTCGTTAACCATTTCCTGAACACTCATTTGCGCGTCCCATTGCACGTTCATACCGATTTTGAGGAACACTGTGGCGATGCCGGTATCCTGGCAAATCGGGCGCAAACCTTCGGCGCACATACGGCTGTTGACCAGAATCTGCGTCATCGCGTCTTTCGCCGCGGGGTTTTCTTCTTTTTCCCAAGCCTTAGTCAGGGCTTTGATGTAGTCAGTCGGGTGATAGTAGCTGATGAATTGGAATGCGTCGGCGATGCTTTGGATAAAATCCTCTTGCTTGATGACGGTCATGGTCGGTTCCTTTTTGGTAGTGGATAATTCGTAGGTAGTGCCGTTTTCAGACGGCCTTTTCGGAAGGAAAACTACAATCCGTTATTTTATGACTTTATAACGTTTTACTTTACAGGCCGTCTGAAAATGCTAAAAATTCTCAATATTATCCTGAATTCAAAAAGATTTTGTTTTCAGACGGCCTTAATCGCGGTTAGGCTGAACGCTACACAAATGTAAAAAAGATGTCATCTTTTTACTAACGGTTTTTGATAAACATCAAAATTTGGCGTTTTTCTGAAATTTTCCAACAGAAATACTTCTGCCCGTCAAAAAATATTTTTCCATTTTAAATTCAAGCAACTAAAATGAAAAACTGTCAAAACGCCAATGATATTGACTTGCAATGACTGCACAGTTTTCGTAAATTTTCCAATTTCATAAAATTATTTTTTCTTATAAAACATCAAACTAATTTTTCAGACGGCCTATTGCCCGCAAAAATTGTCCACAATCTTTTCAGACGGCATCCGCCCTGCCCCACCGTCAAAAATCCGCACAAACTCTGCTAAACTTTCAATATTGAGAAAACGCCGATTTATCAAGCAATTCCCGAGTGAATTACTCGGCTATAACGGCTGTCTATAACGGCTGTAATAAAAATACAAAAACCGGTTTCAAAACACAAATCCCCAAAATCCACAGGACACTGCCATGAGCAACAACCTCATCACTCTGACCATCGACGGGCACGAAGTCAAAGCCTCGCCCGATTCGACCATCATCCAAGCCTATGCCCGCGCCGGCAGCGCGCTGACCGCCAACGTCGGCTGCATGGGTCAAGGTGTTTGCGGTTCCTGCCGCTGCATGATCCGCAAAGATGGCGACCGCGAGGTAAGCACCGCGCTGGCCTGTGAAACCAAAGTCGAAAGCGGTATGCAGGTCAGTTTCATCGACTACTTCATTCCCGAACACATCCAATACTACGACGTCAGCGAAGTCGGCGACGGCTGGAACTGGCTGGACGACACTGCCAAATCCTTCCCCGAAGCGCAGCATTGTCGCCATTGCGGCGGCTGCAACAGAGCCTGTCCGAAAGATTTGGAAGTAGAAAACGGCGTGGCGCAGGTCGTTTCCGGCGATTTCAGCGCGGCGGCGACGACGTTCGACCAATGCGTGATGTGCAATCTTTGCACCCTATCCTGCCCCGAACACATCCGCCCCAACCACCTCGGCCTGTTTGCCCGCCGCATGAAAGCCGCGCGCACGCTGCGTCCGGTAGATTTGATGCGCCGCCTACGCGAAATCGACAGCGGCGAAATGAAAGTCGTCTATGAAGAGGAGGCTTTGTGATGAACCGCAAAATCAAAGGCATCGACTACGAAACCGCGCGCGAAAACCTGCGCAATTCCACCTTGGAAATGCGCACCGACCTGCCGCCCAAAGAAGAATTGCTGCACCGCTACCACCCCGATTATCAGGCGGACGCGCGCGTCAAACTGCCCATCGGCCCCAATGCGGGCGACTACTGCCACCCCGATTTAGCCAAACTGCTGACCAGCCATCCGCTGATTGACGACTACGATTTATCCGGTGCCGAACATCTGAACACCGACGTTTTGGTGATTGGCGGCGGCGGTGCGGGCACGGCTGCCGCGCTGACCGCAACCGAAGCGGGGGCGAGCGTGATTATGGCCAACAAACTGCGCATCGGCGACAGCAACACCGTTATGGCCGAAGGCGGCATTCAGGCGGCAGTCGGCGCGGAAGACAGTTTGCAGCAGCATTTCGACGACACCGTTAAAGGCGGCCACAACGCTGCGAAAAAAGAGCTGGTAGCGCAGATGGTAACGGACGCCCCTTCCGCCATCCGCTGGTTGATCGGCTTGGGTATGAGTTTCGATTTGGCCAAAGGCGAAGGCAACGACGGCCATCTGAACCGCAAACGCGCGGGCGGTACGACCGTTCCCCGCATTTTGAGCTACCGCGACTTCACCGGCCTCGAAATGATGCGCGTGTTGCGCGAAGCGGTCGAATTGGACGAAAACATTACCCAACTCAACCGCCATCCAGCAATCGAATTATTATCCGACGAACACAACCGCTGCGTCGGCGCGATTCTCTATGATTTGGAAAAACGCTCTTTGGTGTTGGTACACGCCAAAGCCGTGGTATTGGCAACCGGCGGTTCAGGCCGTCTGCACTTGCAGGGCTTCGCCACGTCCAACCACTACGGCGCCACCGCCGACGGCTTGGTGATGGCCTACCGCATCGGTGTCAAACTGCGCGATATGGATTCGTTCCAATACCATCCGACCGGCGTCGCACACCCGCCGCACTTGGCCGGCGCGCTGATTTCCGAAGCCGTACGCTCGGCAGGCACCAAACTGATCAACGGCTTGGGCGAACGCTTCGTTGACGAACTTCAACCGCGCGACGTTGTAGCCGCCGCCATTTTGCGCGAAGTGGCCGAAGGCCGCGGCGTGGTGCGCGACGGACAGGTCGGCGTGTTCCTCGACACCCCGCGCCTGATTGAAAACGACCCTGAAGTATTGAACCGCCTGGTGACGCTCGGCCACGTCGCCCACAAATGCGGTGTCGATCCCGCCGTCGACCCCGTGATTATCCATCCCACCCTTCACTACCAAAACGGCGGCATGGAAATCAATAAAGACGGTTCGACTTCCGTACCCGGGCTTTATGCGGCAGGCGAAGTGACCGGCGGCATCCACGGTCGCAACCGCCTGATGGGCAACGCGCTGCTCGACATTATCAGCTTCGGCCGCCGCGCAGGCAAAGCCGCTGCCGAATGCGGTCTGCCGCTGAAAAAAGTACGCGGCGGCGTGGATCACGTCCACAATCTGCAACGCGAAATGACCCGCGCCGGCTTGACCAGCGAAGTTAAAGCCCCGATACTCTATCCCGATTACAGCCCGTTCGATCTCCGCGAACACGCAGGCCTGTTGGAGACCCATCATGAATAAAGCAAACCAAAACCTCTTACACCCTTCCCGCCTCGTCGGCGCGGATTTGGCCGCGTGGCGCAAAGCCGGCGGCGGCGAAGGGCTGCTGGCCGCACTGAAAGACCCTGAAAACATCGTTGCCAAACTGCAAGAAGCCAACCTTTGCGGCATGGGCGGCGCCGGTTTTCCGACCTGGCGCAAATGGGAAGCCGCCGTTGCCGCGCAAAGCAAACACGGCGACAAATACGTCGTCTGCAACGCCAACGAAGACGAACCGGGTACATTTAAAGACCGTTTTTTATTGGAAAAAACCCCGCATCAGGTTATCGAAGGCGTATTGATCGCCGCCGTCGCCTGCCGCGCCAACAAAGCCGTTCTCTACGTCAATCCGCACCAAACCGAATCGCTTGCCGCGCTCAAACCCGCCATTGAGCAATGGAAAAAAAGCGACCTCTACATCCGTATCGAAAACTACTTGGGCAAACCGCTGGATTTGCAACTGGTAGAATCTTCCGGCCGCTACATCGGCGGCGAAGAAACCGCCGTGATTTCATGGCTGGACGGCGGTTTTCCGTTTCCCCGCCGCAAACCGCCGTTTCCCGCAGAAAGCGGCGTAGCCGGCGAACCGACCCTGTTGAACAACACCGAAACTTTTGCCAATATTCCGCAAATTCTCGCCAAAGGCGCAGAATGGTATAAAAGCCTCGGTTTGGACGATGCCGCCGGCACCAAGCTCTACTCGCTCTCCGGCGACGTGTTAAACCCCGGCCTCTACGAACTGCCTATGGGCACCACCCTGCAAGAGCTGATTTATGTACACGGCGGAGGTATGCTCGAAGGCCGCACATTTAAAGCCGTATTTACCGGCGGCCCCTCGAATACGCTTCTGACCGCCAAAGACTTAGACGTCCCGCTCGACTTCGTTTCCGTGCGCGAACGCAAATCCAGCTTGGGTACGGGCGCGATGATCGTGATTTCCGAGGGCACCAGCGTCGTGCGCAAAGTTTCCGAATATGTGGAATTTTTCGCCGCCAATTCCTGCGGCCAATGCCCACCCTGCAAAGGCGGCACCTACCAACTTTCGCGCCTGCTGAACCGCGTCGATACCGGCATCGGCACCAGCGACGATTTGCGTGCACTGCAAAGCCTCTGCCAGCTTCTGCCCCGCAGCGGCCGCTGCGGCCTGATAGACGGCGCGGTAACGGTGTTGCAAAGTTCGCTGCGCACCTTCCCCGAAGAATACGGCCTGCCGGCAGCGGAAGAGCAGCAGTAAAGGTTTTTCAGACGGCCTGAGATGCGGAAATTCCTGAAGGCCGTCTGAAACGCTTCGACTGTGCTCAGTACAAGCACTTCGATGGTTGGTGGGCGTAGTAGAACCACTACGCTCAAAGTAAAAACTTTCACGGACGTCATTCCCGCGCAGGCGGGAATCTATGTTTGATGTTCTGAACCTGTGTTAAAACAAAATATTGCCTGTTTTTAACCGTAGATTCCCGCCTGCGCAGGAATGACGTCGGTAGGGGAATTAACCGTTTCAGACGGCGGCATTCAAACTATCCGTTTTTATTTTGCAGGGCTCTCATGCCGTCTGAACGCTTCGATTGCGCCACGACCGACTTTCAAACTGCCGTAGAGCATTTGCCCACCCTGCAAAATATTTTCAGACGACCTACCCCAAAAAGGCCGTCTGAAAACCGTTTTTTCTACTATCTCATTAGGAGACAACACATGGGCTTCAAGCCAATTCCCGCTGCCGTCGCACTTGCGCTGACGCTGCTTATCTGGTTCGCCATTCCCGTGCCCGAGGGCGTATCGCCCGATGCATGGCATCTTTTGGCGCTGTTTGTCGGCATTATCGCCGGCATCATCGGCAAAGCCATGCCCATCGGCGCAATGGCGATTCTGGCCATCACTCTTGTCGCCTTTACCGGCGTCACCAGCGGCAAACCTGCGCAAGCCACTAAAGACGCGCTGAGCAGTCTCAACAACTCGCTCATCTGGATGATCGGTATCGCCATCATGATTTCGCGCGGCCTGCTGAAAACAGGTTTGGGTATGCGCATCGGCTACCTGCTGATTTCCCTGTTCGGCAAACGCACGCTCGGCGTGGGTTACAGCCTCGCACTGGCCGACCTCTTCATCGCGCCCGTTACCCCGTCGAATACCGCTCGCGGCGGCGCGATTGTGCACCCCATTATGAAATCCATCGCCCTGAGTTTCGATTCCGACCCCGAAAAAGGCACGGAAGGCAAAATCGGCAAATACCTCGCGCTGGTCAACTACCACGCCAATATCATCAGCTGCTGCATCTTCGTTACCGCCACCGCCCCCAACCCGCTGGTGGTCGAGCTGGTCGCCAAAGCCACCAATTCCAGCATCCACCTCTCTTGGGGAACATGGTTTGCCGCCATGGTCGTACCCGGACTGGTTGCCATGATTCTGATGCCGCTGGTGCTGTATGTCCTCTACAAACCCGAAATCACCCAAACTCCCAACGCCACTTCATTGGCCAAAGAACAGCTTCAAGCCATGGGGCCGATGAAGCGTGACGAAAAAATCATGCTCGGCATTTTCCTGCTGTTGCTGCTGCTGTGGGCAGGCGTACCCGAAATGCTGTTCGGCCTCAAAGTCGATGCCACCGCCACTACATTCCTCGGCCTTGCCCTCTGCCTGCTTACCGGCGTTCTGACTTGGGACGATGCCCTGAAAGAAAAAGGTGCGTGGGACACCATCGTCTGGTTCGCCGCATTGGTCATGATGGCCAACTTCCTGAATAAATTAGGCTTAATCGCCTGGCTCTCCGACTACCTCCAAACCGGCATCAGCCACATGGGCTTAAGCTGGGAAGCCGGATGCGCACTGCTCATGCTCGCCTACCTCTATTCGCACTATATGTTTGCCAGCGGTACCGCCCACGTTACCGCCATGTTCGGCGCATTCTACGGCGCAGGCCTCGCACTCGGCGCCCCGCCCATGCTCTTCGCCCTCGTCATGGCCGCCGCCACCGGCATCATGATGTCGCTGACCCACTACGCCTCCGGCTCCTCGCCCGTGATTTACGGTTCCAACTACGTCACCATGCAGGAATGGTGGAAAGCCGGCTTCATCATGAGCGTATTGGAAATCCTGATTTTCGGCACCATCGGCATTTTGTGGTGGAAAGTCTTGGGTTACTGGTAAACCGTTAAACAGATAAAGCAACACAATAAAAGGCCGTCTGAAAACAGTTTTTCTGTTTTCAGACGGCCTTTGTTATATAGTGAAATAAAATAATAAAGATACAAGGCGGCAAGGCGCAGACAGTACAGGTAATACGGGACAGATGAACTTGGCGCTTCGGCGCCTTAGTGAATCGTTCTCTTTGAGCTCAGCCGCTGCCAACAAAGTAGATTTTTTATTTTAATTCACTATAAAATAGCCGTATCTGTTTCCCCCGCACGCAAACTACCGTGAAAATCCTGATTCTCGGCAGCGGCCAAGTCGGTTCCACCGTTGCCCAAAACCTCGCCGCCATTCCCGCCAACGATGTGAGCATCATCGACATCGACGAAAAAGCCCTGCAACAGCTCGGCAGCCGTTTGGACGTGCAAACCATCGTCGGCAACGGTGCCTCACCGTTTGTGCTGCAACAGGCCGGCGCGGCCGATGCGGATTTGCTGCTCGCGCTGACCCGCAGCGACGAAACCAATATCGTCGCCTGCAAAATCGCCGCCGACCTCTTCAATATTCCCAGCCGCATCGCCCGCGTGCGTTCCAGCGAATACATAGAATACCTCCACCCCACCGAAGACAATCCCGAAGCCACCAGCCTCGACGTTTTCGGCATCACAGAAAACATCAGCCCCGAGCAGCTCGTGACCCAGCAGCTTGTCGGCCTGTTGAGCCACACCAGCTCCCTGCAGGTATTGAGTTTTGCCGACGAACGGGTGCGCATGGTGATTGTTCAGGCGCGCAAAGGCGGTTTGCTGGTCAACAAAGAAATTTCGCAGATCAACAGCCACCTGCCCGACGGCGTCGATTGCCAAATCTGCGCGATTTACCGCAACAACCGCCTGATCGTCCCCTCTTCCAAAACAGTGATTATCGAAGGAGACGAAGTCTTTTTCCTCGCCAGCCGCGACAATGTTTCCGTCATCATGCGCGAACTGCGTCCGCAGGAAGCCCGCAGCCGCCGCATCATGATCGGCGGCGGCGGCAACATCGGCTACCGGCTGGCCAAACAGCTCGAAAGCCAATACGACCTCAAAATCATCGAACACAGCCCCACCCGCGCCGCGTGGCTTTCCGAAAACCTCGACAGTACACTGGTGTTGCAAGGTTCGGCTACCGACGAATCGCTGCTCAACGAAGAATACATCGACGAAATCGACGTTTACTGCGCCCTGACCAACGACGACGAAAACAACATCATGTCCGGCCTGTTGGCCAAAAACCTCGGTGCCAAGCGCGTGATTGCCATCGTCAACCGTTCCAGTTACGTCGATCTGCTCGAAGGCAACAAAATCGACATCGTCGTCTCACCCCACATGGCCACCATCGGCTCGATCCTCGCCCACATCCGCCGCGGCGACATCGCCGCCGTCCACCCACTGCGGCGCGGCACCGCCGAAGCCATTGAAGTCATCGTCCATGGCGACAAACGCACCTCCGCCATCGTCGGCCGCCGCATCAAAGACATCCAATGGCCGGAAGGCTGCCACTTCGCCGCCTTAGTGCGCGGCGAAGAAGTGATTATGGGACACCACGATGCCACTGTTTTGGAAGACGGTGACCATGTCATCTTCTTCGTCGCCCGCCGCCGCGTCTTGCGCGAATTGGAAAAACTGATTCAGGTCAGAATGGGTTTTTTCGGGTAAACGGCGTTTCAGGCCGTCTGAAAAACTCAAAACATACAACCGCAGGCTGGGCTTCAGCCCAGCGAACCCTCTGGAATATTTTTTAATTTGCTGGGCTGAAGCCCAGCCTGCGGCCTAAAAGTCCGCAAGCAAACACCGTAACAAACTTTTAAACCCCAACCTTTCAGACAGCCTCAACAACCATCAAAGGCCGTCTGAAAAAACCGCACACCCCGTCTCTTTTCAGACGGCCACCCCCTAAAAAAACCTCTTAATAAGGCAAACCACCATGTTCCGCACCGTCCTCGCCGCCGCCGTTCTCGCCGCGCTTGCTCTGCCCGCCGCCGCCGAACCGCTCAATTACAACATCGTCGAATTTTCCGAAAGCGCCGGCACAGAAGTCGCCCGCGACACCATGGCCGCCCAATTCCAAATCCGCGCCGAAGGCAAAGACCGCAGCGCCGTCAGCACTGCGTTTACCAAAAAGTTCAACAATTTCAACAGAAAAACCAAAGGCAGCGCCTTCAAAACCGAGCTCCTCAGCCGCCGCGCCTCGCCGCGCTACCAATACAGCAACGGCAAGCAAACCCAAACCGGTTGGGAAGAAAACGCCGAATTCAAAGTCGAAAGCCAAGACTTTGCCGCCCTCAACCGCCTGATTGCGGAAACCCAAAACGACGCCAACGTCGAACACACCTATTTCAGCGTGTCGAAGAAAAAACGCGAAGACGCCATCGACGAAGTGAGCAAAGCCGCGATTGTTCGTTTCAAAGAACGCGCCCAAACCATCGCCCGAACCATGGGTTTTTCCCACTACAAAATTGTCAAACTCAGCCTCGGCCACATCGGCAGCCGCAGCATCGGCCATGAAAGCGGTATGGCGCTGAAAATGGCGCGCGCCATGCCGATGGCGGAATCCGCCGCCGCGCCCGTCGATACTGCCCCCTCCGGCGTAGAAGAAATCAGCATCACCGTATCCGGCTCGATTCAGATGTAAGGCGAAAAGGCCGTCTGAAAACGGGCAAACGCATTTTCAGACGGCCTTGTATCGGGTTACTTTTACGACTGCATTATAGACTCCGACTTCATGAAAATAGTGTAATTTCGACCGCTTGCTATCAACCTGAAAACTAACACAGTTTTTGTATCACAATCGCTTTATCATACCGACCCAATGCGCCAAAACCATTATTGTTATTTTGGGCTTTGGTTTTAATATAACCGGTTAGGCAGATATTTCTTTTGACTAAAAATGCATCATTTTTAGCACGTTCCTGTGCAACTAATTCAGACAATACATTTCGCTCATCATTTAAATAATATATTTGTTTTTGATAGATAAATTTAGCTTCTTCAACGGATATTTGTATTGTTCCATTCATATCGATAGGATTGACTGAGGTATCCGTATCAGTTTGGATACAGGCAGTTAATAAGAGCAAAACAAAGAAAGGAAATCTCATTGTGCTCCTTCCAATTATAAATTAAAGATAACGAAAATACCCACCTAATTTTAGGCGAGGTATTTTCGTCATTTTAGCTCAATTACTGCCAACTAAAGCTTAAGTCCCTCCAGCTATTTGGCAGAATATTACCTGTCGCCCAGTAATTAGCTATCGGATTAGGGACATAGAAATGCGGGCTGATAAAAGGAGTATGAACATACCCTGAACGCATATTCTCTACATTCATACTGGGAGTACGTCCCTGCCAACGCAAACCGCCACTTACTGCATTCAATTCTTGTGTAGAAAGTTCTATCATAATTAACTCTATTAAGTCAATGATTACAAAAATTACTGTACACGGATTATCCGTTACAATACTCAGTATCTTAATCATAAGAAACTTAGTTGAGATACAATTAAGCACTAAGGCTTGCTTGCTAATATCAGCTCAAATTGTACCCAAGCAGTTTTTTAAGGTGTCTCATCTTATTGAATATTAATATCACCCGTACAGAGTCAAATTGACTGATTTTCGGCTATTTCGTCAGATTCTTGGCGTTTTTTGCAGAGAATAGCCAATATGAAAGGAATTACATTATGAATAAACATGTTCCCAGCCTTGATGTTGAAAAAATCCGCAGCCTGCGCGCTTCCAAGCAATAGACACAAGAATATGTAGCCGAAATGCTGCATATTTCCCCATCCCAATATGCGCGGATTAAACGCGGTGAAATTTCCCCGCGTTTAGAACTACTGTTTAAACTGGCAAGCTTATTTGAAAAAGATGCACTGGAATTGCTTGAAGTCGGCCAATACTTCACTAAAACCCAATTCGCATACGACAGCCCTGATACCACACAGGCGCAGCAAAGTAATGTGTACCATAACAATTATTACGGCAATGACACAATGGCTGCTGAAATCGAAAAATTAAAGCAGGAATTACGACATAAAGACGAGTTATTGCAGCAAAAAGACAAAATTATTGCGTTGTTGCAGAAAAAGCAGGCGGATTAGCCTAATAGCGCTTGGAAAGGTCAAAATTCAAGTTTATAAAATTGATTCTCCTAAAATTTATAGCTGCCCTTAAATATTCAGGTTCCACCCCATGACCCCGAAAACCTTCGCCCTGCTCGGCCCTACCGCCTCCGGCAAAACCGGCCTCGCCCTGAAAATCGCCGAAAACCTGCCCGTCGAAATCATCAGCCTCGATTCCGCGCTGGTCTACCGCGACATGGACATCGGTACTGCCAAGCCCACCGCCGCCGAGCGCAGTGCTGTGCCGCACCATCTTATCGACATCATTTCCCCGCTGGAAAGTTACAGCGCCGCAGAATTTGTCGCCGACTGCGTCCGCCTTGCCGCCGAAATCCGCGCGCGCGGACGGCTGCCGCTGATTGTCGGCGGCACCATGATGTATTTCCACGCCCTGACCGAAGGCCTGAACAATCTGCCCGAAGCCGACCCCGCCGTCCGTGCCGGATTGCAGGCCGAAAAAGCTGCGCACGGCCTCGAAAGCCTCTACCGCCGCCTGCAGGAAACAGACCCTGCAACCGCCGCCCGCCTCGCACCCGCCGACAGCCAGCGAATCAAGCGCGCGCTGGAAGTGTTCCTGCTCACGGGCAAACCGCTGAGCCGCCACTTCGCCGAAAAAGCCGCCCACACCCCGCCGCTGGATTTGTCTACAGTAGCTCTGATTCCCGCCAACCGCGCCCTGCTTCACGCCCAAATCGGCAAGCGTTTCAAGCAGATGCTCGAACAAGGCTTCCTCGACGAAGTCCGCGCCCTGCAACAAAAATACCCCGCCCTCCACCCCGACATGCCCGCCATGCGCTGCGTCGGCTACCGCCAGGCATGGGACTACCTCGACGGCGCGTTTGACTACGGCGAACTCGTCGAAAAAGGCAGCGCCGCCACCCGCCAGCTCGCCAAACGCCAGCTCACTTGGCTGCGCAAAATCCCGCTCACGCAAAGCATAGACCCCTGCGCCGACAGCTGTTTTCAGACGGCCTTAGCGGCGGTCAAGCGGCATTTTGGCGTGTGAGAACGTGGATGACTTCCCACATCCTCAGACCTTTGCGAAGATAAAAATGTATATTTGGATACCGTCTGAAACGCTTGATTCTTCAGCCGACATCATTTCCGCACAGGCACGCTGCTGTCCGGAATAAATTCCTGAGGCCGTCTGAAATTCTGAAATGCTGATGATTCCCGCGTTATTAGCTTCGATTGGACTCAAAATCGGCAACGGTTGGGTTTCTGCAATCTACTCCCTCCTCCCCTGCGCCTTGCGCGGGAGTGGGCTGGGGTAGGGGTAGTTTTCCTCCTGAAATGGTAAATTTTTCTGAAAACCAAGCAAAACGTTGCTTCTACGAAGCACCACCCTCTCCCGCGCAAAGCGCAGGAGAGGGGACAGATTGTAGGAACTTCAAAATTGGGCGTCGAAAATCAGCCGTTTTCACAGATTTAAGTTTCACCAACTTTTTGATATTTCGATGTTTTCATCTCATCCGAAATGCCAATTTCGTAATATTTTGATATTAAAAAATTTATTCCGGACAGCGGTGCGCCTGCACGGGAATGACATCCGTAAAAATTCAGTTGCTGAGCGTAGTCGAAACACTTACGCTGAGCCTAACCGAAGTGTCGGACGGCCATTCTGATTTTTACAACGCGTTCATGCCGTCTGAAAACCACACCAAAAAGACATGCTCACCACCCCGCCCCTCGCCCCCAAAACCCTTGCCGCCCTGCAAAGCCTCGGCATCAACACGCTTGACGACCTGCACCGCAGCGGTTCGACCAAAACCTTTCTGCTGCTCAAAGCCGCAGGGCTGACCATTACCGACAGCACCCTCTGGCAGCTCGAAGCCCTGCTGCACGGCTGTACACCGCAAACTTTAGATAGCGCCGCCAAAGCCGCACTCCTCGCCACCGTCAAAACCCATCCGCCCGTCGCCGCGTTCCCTGTGCCGTCTGAAATGGAACGCTTCATGCGGATTGCGCTGAATGAGGCCGAACAATCCGCCGCCGCAGGCGAAGTACCCGTCGGCGCGGTGGTGGTAAAAAACGGCGGCATCATCGCCGCCGCCCACAACACCTGCATTACCGACTGCGACATCAGCCGCCACGCCGAAATCCGCGCCCTCGCCCAAGCCGGTGCCGCGCTGCAAAACTACCGCCTCGACGGCTGCGACGTTTACATTACCCTCGAGCCCTGCCCCATGTGCGCCTCCGCCCTGATTCAGGCGCGGGTCGCAAGAGTCGTTTTCGGTGCCGCCGAGCCCAAAACCGGCGCCGCAGGCAGTGTCATCAATCTCTTTGAAAACAGCCTGTTAAACAAACATACCGCCATAACCGGCGGCATTCTGGCCGACGAATGCCGCGCCGTTTTACAGCGTTTTTTTGAAACACGGCGCGGGTGAATTTTCAGACGGCATCAAACCCCGACGGTGGCTGAACGTAATCGGAGCCGCTTTACGTGACCGTGTGAGCGCATTGAAACGTTAAAATGACGTCTGAAAAATTAGGAATATTTTCAGACGGCATCAGGATCTTTGCGGGTACGCTTTGCGCGGGGCAAAACCAACCGTTCCTATGCCGTATAAAAACCCTGCCAACCGCTGCATACCGAAAGGAAACACCATGAACCCCATCCTCATCCTAGACGGCGGCATGGGCCGCGAGCTGTTGCGCCGCGGCGCGCCGTTCCGCCAGCCCGAATGGTCGGCGCTCGCGCTGACCGAAGCGCCTGATGCTGTGCGCGACGCACATTTGGATTTTATCCGTGCCGGTACGCAGGTCATCACCACCAACAGTTACGCCGTCGTGCCCTTCCACATCGGTGCGCGTTTCGATAACGAAGCGCAGATTTTGGCCGCCTCGGCGGGACGTCTGGCGTGCGAGGCGGTCGGACAGAGCGGCCGGAACGTGCAGGTCGCCGCCTCGCTACCGCCGCTGTTCGGCTCCTACCGCCCCGATTTGTTCGACGCGGAAAAAGCGCCGACACTGGCCGCGCCGCTGGTAACGGGCTTGGCGCCGTATGCCGATATTTGGCTGGCCGAAACCGTCTCCTCGCTGGCCGAAGCCCGTGCCTGGAAAGCCGCACTGCCCGACGACGGCAAGCCGTTCTGGCTGTCGTTCACGCTGGACGACGCCGCGCCGCACACTGTTCCCCAAATCCGCTCGGGCGAAAGCGCGACGCAGGCGGCGCAAACCGCGCTGGAGCTGGGTGCCGCCGCCCTGCTCTTCAATTGCAGCGCGCCCGAAGCAATGGAAGCCGCCGTACGCACCGCGCGCCACACCGTCGGCAGCAAAATGCGCGTCGGCGTCTATGCCAACGCGCTGGTGACGGAAGACAACAACAGCGACGACGCCAACGGCGAACTCAGCAGCCTGCGCGACGACACCCAACCCGAAGCCTATCTGCGATGGGCGCGGCAATGGATTGCCGCCGGCGCAGACACCGTCGGCGGCTGCTGCGGCATCGGCCCAGAACACATCCGCGTATTGGCGGACGGGTTGGCCGGTCAGGCCGTCTGAAAACCATAAACGGCGACGGCGCCACACCCGAACCGGAAAAAGCGACCCGCCAAGTATCGGAAACGGAACTGTCCGTCCTTCGGCACCCGATAACGTCTTCAGCGCGTCCTCCGGCATCTGGGATGCAGCCCGTTAAAAATGCCTGTCTGAAAACGGTTTTTCAGACAGGCATTTTTAGTGAAACAAAACAAAAAGATACAGGACGGCAAGCCGCAGCCTGCGAAGCAGATTTCTTGATGTGGGTTCGCGATACGTTACCGCTCCGCCATTCCCGCTTTAATCTTCTCCGCCAAAAATTCCGCCGCCGCCCTCACCCTCGGCGCCAGCAGGGCACGGTGGGGGTAAAAGCCATAAAACTCATTGCCTGATTCGAACAGGATAATACGCGACACGATGACGTGGCCGTAACCTTTCCAGTAGGAAACCCGAGTTTTATGGCTATTGAGAGCAATATACCCATGATCGAAATAAAAATCAACACAAAAGAGCTGGAAAGCCGTCTGAATGAGGCAGCCGACAAAATCGGCAACACCAAGCCCTTGATGGCGGATTTGGCACGGATAATGCACAACGCCGTGATTGAAAACTTCGAGGCAGGCGGACGGCCTGCGCGCTGGGAGCCGCACAAGTATCCGCCGCTGCGCAAGGGGTCGGGCATTTTGCAGGCGACAGGCCGTCTGAGAAACTCGATTACGCAGGCGAGCACCGGCAACGAAGCCGTTGTCGGCACGAATGTGGTTTATGCGGCCATCCACCATTTCGGCGGCAAAACGGCGGCGCACGTTATCCGCCCTAAACGTGCCAAAGCGTTGCGGTTTGGCGGCAAGTTTGCAAAGCAGGCCAACCACCCGGGCAGCAAGATTCCGGCGCGGCCGTTTATGGTACTGCCGCCGGAATTGGAGCACGAGGCGGGCGCTGTCTTTGTGGTGCTGTTTGGACAGAACGGTTTTCAGACGGCCTGTTTTGAGGTGGGCTTGGGCGAGGTAAAGCGGCAGCTCGGCGATTCCGCAGCCGGCAAGCGTGGCTTCGAGCAAGGTTTCGGGTTCGGAGAGGATGAGTGCAGGGGCAGCGGGCAGGTAGGTTCGGATGCCGCCGTCTGCATTTTTGAAGTGCCACGGCATGAGTTGGTCGGTGCCTAGACGGCGCACGATGAGGCGGTGGGCGGACAGGCCGTCTGAAAAACGGGGCGTGCCGTATCGGGAGAGATAGTCGGGCGAGGCGGCGAGGCAGAGGGGCATTTCGGCCAGCTCCCGCGAAACCATGGAGGAATCGGGGATATTGCCGCCGCGCACGGCGAGGTCGCAACCGGCTTTGACGAAATCGACGGGGCGGTTGTCGAAATCCAAATCGAGCCGTATCAGCGGGTGACGCTTCTGCCATTCGGCCAGATGGGGCACGACAAACAGCCGCCCGACAGTGTTGGGCAGGGAAATGCGCACGCTGCCGGCGCTGTCCTGTCCGGCTGCGAGACGGACGTTTTCGGCGGCGTTTTGCAGGAGTTCGAACGCTTCGGCGGCCTGCGCGGCAAAGAGACGGCCTCCGTCGGTCAGGTTTAACGTGCGGGTGGTGCGGTTGAACAGGCGGATGCCCAGCGATTTTTCGAGGGTGGAAACGTTTTTGCTGACAGCGGCGGCGGTAAGGCCGAGTTGTTGGGCGGCGGCGGTAAAGCTGCCGCTGTGCGCGGCCTGGATAAAGGATTGGATGCAGCGCCAGTCTTCGGTTTTCTGCATGATTGTCAACTACCGGTTGAGTATGTTTTTCCGATTATAGGATTTTTCAGACGGCCCGAACACGTCATAATGGCTTCCGTTCTTCGAACAGGAGCAAAAACATGGGCAAACCCGTTTACTTTATCATCGACGTCAAAATCAACGACCCCGAAGCAATGAAACCCTATCAGCAGCAGGTTGCCGCCACATTTGAAAAATTCGGCGGCCGCCGTCTGATTGCAGGCGGTGCGGCCGAAACGCTGGAGGGCCGCGCGCCCGAGGGCAAAATCGTGATGGTGCGCTTCGACAGCATGGAACAGGCGCACGCCTGGCACGAATCGCCCGAGTACCAAGCCATCATCGGTATCCGCCACACCGCCGCCGAAAGCCGCGCCTGGTTTGTCGAAGGCGTGGAACAGGCCGTCTGAAAAACAGATGTCTGTCTGAAAAACCCGGTTTGACAACCCTCCAACGCCCAAAGGATTCCCAAAATGAAAACCCTTGTCATCGTATCCCACCCCTACTACAAAAACTCCCGCGTCACCCGCGCGCTGGCCGAAGCCGCAGGCGCCGTCGAAAACGTAACCGTACGCAACATCGACGAGATGTACGGCAGCGATTTTGCCGCCATCGACGTCGCAGCCGAACAGGCCGCGCACGAAGCCGCCGACCGCATCGTTTACCTGTTTCCCGTCCACTGGTTCAACCTCACGCCCATGCTCAAAGCCTATATGAACGCCGTCTGGGCATACGGCTGGGCGTTTGGCGAAGGCGGTTATGCACTGGAAAACAAAGAGCTGCAAATCATCGCTCCCGCAGGCGCCGCAGCGGAAACCTATACCCGCGAAGGTTTGGTCCAGCGTACGCCCGAAGACGTCTTCAGCCCGCTCGAAGCCAGCGCCTACTACACCAGCATGACCTACAGCACACCGCTGATGTTCAACGGCTCGAATGCCGTAGACGATGCGGGCCTGAAACAATGGCAGGCCGCCGTAACCGAACGCCTGCAATCCCCGCTCGGCAGCCATGTTCGCGGCAAGTCCGCACGCCGCCACCACTGACACACCCAGGCCGGACATCAATGCCCGGCCTGCAAACCTTTCAGACGGTTCAAACAGCCCGAAAGGCCGTCTGATGAAAAAAGCAAAATGCCTGTCTGAAATCTGATTGCCGGACGCAGCCTGCAATCTTTCAGCACCGTAACCGTAGGCTTGGCATTTACGCCTGACGCAAATTGAAACAGGCGGAGCCAAAGCCTGCACGAATGCCCGGCCACAAAACCTTTCAGACGGCCAAAACAGGCAGCCTGAAAGGACGTCTGAAAACCGCTTCCAAATAAGGAATCCCGCCATGTTCAAAAAATCCCTTGCCGTAGCCGCATTGGCCGCCGCGTTGACCGTTCAAACGGCCGCTGCCGCGCCCGTGTTTAACCTGTTCGAACTCGGCATCCAAAACGGCAAAACCGCACATTACGACGACATCGGCAGCCGCAACATCACCGCCTCGGTCGGCGGCGAAAAAGGCACGCCGGCGATGTATTCCGTCAAGCGCAAAGACAATCCGAACCTGGCCTATATGGTTGAAATCTATGCGGACAATGCCGCCTATCAGGCGCATTTGCAGTCGCCGCAATACAAGGCGTTCCTTCAAGCCTCGCCGCAGATTCTGACCGACCATAAAAAGCGCATCGAACTGGTGTCACAGTTTCTCGGCGACAAAACCGTGCGGCAAAGCGCCGCAACCCGCACCAACCTCGTCATCGTCGATGTCAAACCCGAACACGCCGCCGCGTTCGCCCGCACCGTTCACGACGAAATGGCGCAGGCCGTGGCAAAAGAGCGCGGCGTACGCGCCATCTACGCCGCTACCGAAAAATCCGCGCCCAACCGCTGGTATTTCTTCGAAATCTACGCCGACGATGCCGCCTATCAGGCACACCGCCTAACACCGCATTTTCAAACCTACCTCAAACAGACCGCGGACATGACGGCATCCAAACAGGCCGTCGGAATCACCCCTGCCCTTCTGCAAAACAAAGGCGGACTGCGTTTCGACGTTTTAAAAAGCAGGGAGTAACACCCTAAAAAAACCTACCAAAAATCTCATTGGGTACCTGATTTTGGGGCACACGGCAGTACGGCCTCCACCTCTGGGACACCGCCGCCGTATACGGCATGGGTTCGTCCGAAACCGCGCAAACCGCCATCACCCGGGCAATCGCCAAAGGCATGCCGCCGCTTATCGGGCTTAACCAAACCGCACCACGTTACCGACGCCGCAGCCGCTGCAAAAATCGTTTTATCCGCCGACGAAATCCAAACTTTCGAGAAGCTGGCGGAAGAAACCGGCGCCGATACCAAAGGCGCATGGGAAAACCCGATGGTGTGAGGGTTTTCAGACGGCCCGGCTGTTTTTTTTCAGGCCCTCTTGCCGTCTGAAAGACAGAATGCCTGTCTGAAAACAGTACCGCCGCAGGACGGGTATCGATACCAGGCCTGTCCTCCGCAAAGACCCTCTGAAACATCAAATGCCTGTCTGAAAATCTTTTCAGACAGGCATTTTGTCGTTCGAATGGCGAAGCGGGTACCTCGAACGGCCGGCATCAATACTTCAACACTTCTCCTTCTTCCGGCACGGCGACGCGCTTGCCCAACCCGTTGGCTTTCACATAGCGCCGCATATCGTTGCGGCTGACGGTAGCATGATTGACCGCATCCATGTGCACGGTAATGATGTTTGCGTTCGGTGCGGCACGGTAGGCCCTGCCCACGTCTTCCGTACCCATGATGATGCCGCCCTCCATATTCTGCAGCATGGCTTTGCCGGTGTTCATCACGATGATTTCGGGCTTGTATTGCGCAAGTGCGTGGTCAACATGGTAGTTCCACAATGTATCGCCCATGATGTACAGGGTTTTTTCGTTCGGAGCTTGGAACACGACACCCATTGCTTCACCGAGCAGCTCGGCCAGCTGCGGAACTGCATACATTTGATCGGTGCCGTGCTGGCCGCCCGTTTTACTCAGGCGTACATTTTTAAATACGGTGTTTTGTCCGACTACGCGTACATCCCGGAACCCTTGGCTGCGGATGATTTTGGCATCGCCCGCATTTTGTACGAATACAGGCAGATTTTTCGGCAGCAGTTTCTGCGCGGCCTTATCCCAGTGGTCGTCGTGGGTATGGGTAACAACAACGGCATCCACGCCTTTGATGATTTCGGCCGGAGAAGATTTCATATCAATCAGCGGGTTGCGTTTCCGGCTGTTGACCGTACCTTCGAAACCCGCATACGCACCTTTGCCGGCGAGATACGGATCGACTAGGAAGGTTACGCCGCCGTAGTGGATTTTGGCGGTTGCGTTGCGGATATGCCGGTAACCGACTTCGGCCATCGCCGGAACGGCGGCAAGCAGTGCGGCGGTCAGGAGCATGGTTTGACTGGCTTTCATGGTATTTCCTTATTCTTGCATCGGGTTGAACGGATAAAACGAATTGTATCTATGTAAAAATCTCCCGATAATTGACTATCGGCTCAAAAAACATAAAAATCGGGTCAGATATTTTTCCATGCCGCCTGATTCCGATTCGGATACCAACCATGCTCAAAACCGCCCTGCTGCTCTATCCCGACATCAATCCTTTCCATTTTTCCGTTCCTTATATGGCTTTCCAAGATGCATCGGAAGGCTTGTTTGACGTTAAAATCATCACGCCGACGGGCAAACCCTTGGCAAACAATATCATGCAGCCGAAAATCGACGGCGGCTTGGATCTCTTGGAAGAATGCCGCATCATCGTCATTCCCGGCTGGGCAGACGCAGATACGCAGCCCGATACCGCAACGGTCAAAGCGCTTCAGGCCGCCTGCGGACGCGGCGCATGCCTGGTGGGGCTTTGTTACGGCACGTACGCGCTGGCCTATGCCGGACTTTTGAACGGCAAAAAAGCGGCCACGCATTGGCTGGGAAGCGACGATTTCCGCCGCCGTTTTCCCCAAGTGGCGCTGGACATCAATTCGATCTACGTCGAAGACGGCAACATCATTACCTCTGCGGGCACAGCAGCGGCACTAGACTGCTGTCTCCATATTATCCGCAAATTCTACGGTGTGAAAGCCGCCAACAAAGCGGCCCGGCTCCTGGTCGTACCGCCGCACCGCGAAGGCGGGCAGGCACAGTTTATCGAACGGCCGCTGGCGCAATCAACCCGAGACAAGAAAATCAACATATTGATAAATACGTTGAAAGACACGCTGCATTTACCGCACAGTACCGACAGCGCAGCCGCACAGGCCAATATGAGCCGCAGCACTTTTACCCGCCACTTCAAAAAAGCCACCGGCATCACTTTTCTCGAATGGCTGCACCAAGAGCGCCTGCAACTCAGTCTGGATTTACTGGAAAACACCTCGCTCACCATCGACCAAATCGCCGAACGCTGCGGCTTTCAAAATACGGTTTCGTTCCGTACGCAGTTTTACCGTTACTATCAGGTACAGCCGAACGCGTGGCGCAAGCAGTTTGGCAGGTAAAAAACAAAAAAGCCAGCCGCAGCTTGGGTCAGCCGCGCCTTTTGCGGCGTAACCCGACACCCGCTGCAAACGACCCAACCCGTTCAACCCAAACGAGTAGGGTGTATGCCGAAGCATGCACGCGTTCTATGAGATTCACAAATAAAGCCGCCTGAAAAAACTTCAAACAGGCTTTTTTCCAAAACCTGTTTTTCAGACGGCATGACCCGCCCGAAATCAGCGGCGGCTGTAGCGCCTGCATGAAAAAAACCAGCCTGCATCAGCCGCGCCCGCCGTATATCTGCCCTGATACGGCAGCGGCCGCGTCCGTTTTTCAGACGGC
Source organism: Neisseria chenwenguii (assembly GCF_002216145.1). NCBI lineage: Bacteria > Pseudomonadati > Pseudomonadota > Betaproteobacteria > Neisseriales > Neisseriaceae > Neisseria > Neisseria chenwenguii. The sequence continues at coordinate 2,315,451 of NZ_CP022278.1, read as the reverse complement.
ATTCTTTTACATATGAATGCCGTCTGAAACTTTCGGAGCACCACCGCCCCGCGGCTGCCGTGCCATGCCGTCTGAAAACAAGGCATCCCGCTTTTTTGTCCGAATATTTTTCCCAAACGGTTTTTTACAGAAAACATACCGAAAACAACAGTTTAAAAATTTTTTAAAAATAATTGTCAGATTTCTTCATGCTGTCCGTCAAATCAGACAGATTCAGTTCGCAACACCTTTCCTCCCGCCGCCTACCGTTCTGGAAACATCCGAAATCCGGTGCAGGTGCGGAATAAACTCTCACTTTTAAAGAAAGAAATCATATGTTCAAACAAACACTTATCGTAACCGCGTCTTTACTCGCCCTTGCCGCATGCTCGCCGGCCAGCTCTGGTTCGGCTTCGACAAAAGCCGCCGATGCGCCCGAAGTCATGATGGCCGTACCGCAAACAGCGGCAAACTGGGAAGTATCCGATGCAACCATTTCTTTCCTCAGCAGCAAAATCAACAAGCAGCTCGGCAGTACCACCGAGCAATCGAGCTTTACCGCCAGCCAAGCCATGCTGGACAAACAGGGCGAATTTAAGATGGAAGTGGATTTGAGCAGCGTCAAAACCGGCATCGAAATCCGCGACCAACGTTTGAAAGACTGGGTATTCGAAACCGCCAAATTCGCCAAAGCCGGCATCAGCGGGAAAGTAGACGTCGATGCAGTCAGCAAATTGGCACTGGGCGAAACCCTCAAGCTGAAACAGCCTTTGGTGTTGGACATCCACGGCCAGCAAATCAACCTTGAAGCCGATTTGTCTGCCCAACGCGTCAGTGCGGATAAGATTATGGTCAGCACATTGAGCCCGGTTATCCTGGATATTAAAGCCATGGAAATGACCGAAGGCGTGGCCAAACTGGTCGAAGTAATGGGCTTGAGCTCTATCGTCCAGCAGATTCCCGTTTCATTTAATGCAGAATTCACCCGCAAAGAGTAAGGAGCAACGCAAACCGAACAATCAGATTTTTTCATTTTTCCTTCTTCATCGAGGCCGCAGGCCGTCTGAAAATTTCAGACGGCCTGCGGTTTATTTGCGTACAATCGCTTCCTTTCGACCAACAAAGGAGAATATTTCATGAGCAGCAAATCACAAATCGGCCTGACCGCGCTGACGGCGCTGGTCATCAGCTCGATGATAGGTTCCGGCATTTTCAGCCTGCCGCAGAATATGGCGGCGGCGGCAGGCTCGCAAGCTCTGCTTATCGGCTGGCTGATTACGGGCGCGGGGATTATGTTTCTCGGCGTGTCGTTTGCCTGTTTGGCAAAGCTGAAACCCGATCTGGACGGCGGCATCTACACCTACGCGCGCGACGGCTTCGGCGATTTGATGGGCTTTTTCTCGGCGTGGGGCTACTGGCTCTGCACCACGGTGGGCATCGTCGGCTATCTGGTGGTGGCCTTTGAGGGCATCGGTACGCTTGTGGATACTCCGGATGCGGTGGTGTTCGGCAAGGGCAATACGACGGCCTCGTTTGTCGGGGCGTCGGCGGTGGCGTGGCTGGTGTATGCGCTGGTGGCACACGGTATCCGCGAGGCGGCGGGCGTGAATCTGGCGGCGACGTTTGTGAAGGTTTTCCCGCTGCTGCTGTTTATCGGTTTGGCGGCGTATTTCTTTAAAAGCGATGTGTTTGCGGCCGACTGGTCGGGCGCTTCGCTGGCGACGCCGGAAAATCCCGATACTTCGCTGATGACGCAGGTGAAAAACACGATGCTGATTACGCTGTGGGTGTTTACCGGCATCGAGGGCGCGGCGGTGTTGTCGAAACACGCGAAAAGCCGCGCCGATGTGGGCAAGGCAACAGTCATCGGCGTGGCGCTGACGCTGGCGATGTATGTGGCGATTACACTCTTGGCGCAGGGCGTGCTGCCGCGCGCCAAGATTGCGGCAATGGCGAATCCGTCGATGGCGGGCGTGCTTGCGTATATGGTCGGCGGCTGGGGTAAGGTGCTGATTACGGTTTGCCTGATGGTGTCGGTTTTGTCGTCGTATCTGAGCTGGACGCTTTATGCGACGGAAATTCCGCATCTGGGTGCGAAAAACGGCACATTTCCGCCTTCGTTTATTCCGCTCAACAAAAACGAAGTGCCGCAGGGTTCGCTGCTGTTTACCACGCTGACGGTGCAGCTTTGCCTGTTTCTGGTTTGGCAAACGGGCAACAGTTACAGCGCGCTGCTGATGATTTCGACTTCGATGATTCTGATTCCCTACCTGCTGGTCGGCGCATATCTGCTCAAGCTGTCGTTTACGCAAAAGCTCGCGCCGAAATACAGGCTCATCGGCGCGGCGGCGACGCTGTATTCGCTGTGGATTGTTTATGCGGCAGGCACGGAATACCTGCTGTTTTCGGTATTGCTCTATCTGCCGGGCGTGTTGCTGTTTCTCTATTCGCAACGCAAACACCACGGTGGCTGGCGGTTTAACGGCTATGAAAAGGCGGTGTTGCTGGCATTGGTGGTATTGGCCGTGCCGGCAGTGATGAAGTTTGTGGAGAGTTTGGGGGCGTAAGGCTGTCTGAAACCTTGCCCACCGTTTGACCATCAATCAAACGGCCGTCTGAAAACTTTCAGACGGCCTTTGTTTACACCAAACCCACTCTACAGCCCGATCTCGCGCAGGAAGCGGATATCGTCCGCCCAACCGGATTTGACTTTCACCCACACTTTTAAAAACACTTTGGTATCGAAGAGTTTTTCCATATCCAAGCGTGCTTCGGTGGAAATTTTCTTCAGTTTTTCGCCGCCTTTGCCGATTAAAATCGCCTTTTGGCTGTCTTTGTCGACCAACACCGCGATATAAATCCGATACAGCCCGTCTTCTTCCTCAAACTGCTCGACCTCCACATTCATCGCGTAAGGCAGCTCCTCACCCAGATAACGGAACAGTTTTTCGCGCACGATTTCCATCGCCAGAAACCGCGCCGATTTGTCGGTAACCATATCCTCGGGGTACATCGGCACGCTCTCGGGCAGATACGGTTTCAGGCACTCGAACAGATTGGCGATGCGCAGGCCGTGTTTTGCGCTGACGACTTCGTGTCCGGCAAATTCGAATTCGGTTTTGACTTCGTTCACAAACGCTTCGAGCGCGTATTTGTCTTTGGCTTTGTCTTTGTCGATTTTGTTGACAACCAATAATACGGGCGTGTGTTTCGGGAGCTGTTTCATCACGACACGGTCGGCGTCGGTAAACCGCATGGCTTCGACGACGAAGACGACGGCATCGACGCCGCTCAAGGCTTCGGTGACGTTTTGGTTCAGGCGGTCGTTGAGCGCGTTGCGGTGGTTGGTTTGGAAACCGGGGGTATCGACGAATACGAATTGGGCGGTGTCGTCGGTGTAGATGCCGGTTACGCGGTTGCGCGTGGTTTGGGCTTTTTTGCTGGTGATGCTGATTTTTTGGCCGATTAAGTGGTTCATCAGCGTGGATTTGCCGACGTTGGGGCGGCCGACGATGGCAACGAAGCCGCAGCGATAGCCGTCGGCGGATCGGGTTTCGTTGTTCAGGAAGGTTTCGATGTCCATGTTTGCTTTCTGCTGGATTGGGTTTTCTTAATCGGGCTGTTGGCCGTTGTGTGCCTGCCATTGGCACTCGGTCAAAGCCATCTCGGTAAAGACGGCTTTAAACGACGAATCTTCGGGCGAACACGCATATACGCCGAAACGGATGCGCTCCGCACCTTTCCATAAATGGCACACCCGCATTTGCCGGAAATCCGAGCCGTCAAACGAGCATTCGATGCAATAATCGTCTTCGCGCCTGCTCAGGCGGTACCACATGGTTTTGATTCCGGCAGCGATTTCGGTCGTCGCCCAATCGGAATAACCGTGGTTCGTGACCACGCTGCCCAAATGCTGAATCCGTTCGTTTTCGTATTCGACGGAGGCTTTCAGCCAATTTTCGCTGTCCAGATAAACCGCAATGCCGCATTGGTCGAACCGCTGATGACTTCCGTGAAATTCCGTTTTCACGGTAAAACTGAAATAGCGTTCGTCGGTCGTCATTTGCAGCACGGGCGCATTATCGTTCCGGAAACGGTAGTAAGTGCGCTGCCACAAATCGGTATGCGGTTCGGTCGTGATTTCGATACAGTCTTCGCCGATATGGAAATCTTTCGGCGGCCGCGTCCAATGAAAATCATGCAGATTGAGTGTCATATGATTCTTCCCGACATGAAGCCGATGTTTTGAAACGTAAAATCCATAGAGTTTAAGTTTCGCCAGATGCCGTCTGAAAATTTCATACGCGGCCTCAACTCCAAAGGTTTTGTTTATTTCTTGGGCTTTTTCATCGGAAACTTCTGCTCCAGCCATTTCAAGGCTTCGGCGGCGGTTTCCTGCTCGGCGGCCTTGCGGCTTGCGCCCTCGGCGCGGGTAATGAAACCGAGTTCGCCCAGGTCGCACGAGATGACGAACCGGGTATCCGAACCGCTGCCGGTCTGCCCGTCAATCCGGTATTTCGGCAACGGCAAACGGCGCGCCTGCAATGCTTCCTGCAATGCGGTTTTGTTGTCTTTGCCCTGGTTTTTGAAATTGACGTGTTTCACGCGTTCGGCAAACAAATGACGCACGACTTTTTCGGCGGCGCCAAAATCGGCATCGAAGCTCACGGCGGCAAACAGGGCTTCCATCGCATCGGCCAGAATCGAAGGCCGTCTGAAACCGCCGCTTTTGAGTTCGCCCGCGCCCAAATACAGACCGTCGCCGACATTCATTTCCAGCGCGATTTCGGCCAATACGCCCTCGTTGACCAAATTGGCGCGCAGCCGCGACAGCTCGCCTTCGGTCAGTTTGGGGAATGCGTCAAACAGCATTTTCGCCACGGTATAGTTCAACACCGAATCGCCGATAAATTCAAAGCGCTCGTTGTTTTGCGCACCGAAACTGCGGTGCGTCAGCGCCTGCCGCAACAGCGCCGGCTGCCGGAATTCATAACCCAGACGCCGCTGGATGCCCCGCTGCGCCTGCTCTTTGATTGCATCTTTTTTCATCGTCGTTTCCGCAAAAAGGCAGCCCGAACGCGTTTCGATACTTTATGGATTCCGTAAAAACCAAATACCGAAGCACTTTAAAGCTGCGATTGAAAAAGGCCGTCTGAAGTCGATACCACCGCTTTCAGACGGCCCGAATTGTACATCAAACCGCGCCTACCCGCGATTGCAAGATGGCGGCGCCACCGTGCGGAAAACGCCCGAATCGTGTAAAATCGTGCCTGATTTTATCCGCCGGGAAACGCCGTGAACCTTTTTGCCCAAGCCCTCTCTGCCGCGCTCGACCGCTGCATCGCCACCAAAACCGTCACCGAAGGCGGCGAACCTGTCGGCTTCCTCTACCGCGAAGCCCCCGTATTCGAACACGACAGCGGCTGGCGCTTTTTCAGCGGCGACGAAAGCGACGAATACACCGACAATCCCGACAATTTCACCGTGTGCAGCGTGGCCGACATTACCGCGCGCAATCCCGAAATCGCCGCGCTGCTGGCCAAACCCGAAGGCAGCGCTTGGGAAACCGGCGAAGACGGCGCATTTCAGGCCGTTGCCGACTGGCAGCCGCAGGATTGAAAAAACGGTGCGTTCCAAACCGAACGCCGTGTTCCTTATTTTCATTTTTCAGACGGCCTCAACATCAAAGGCCGTCTGAAAACAAAAAACCATTTCTAAAAACAAGGATTTAAAATGAATACCATCACCCCGAACCTCGACGGACGCCAACTGCGCATCGGCATCGTCCAAGCCCGTTTTACCAACGAAATCGGCAGCGAAATGCTTAAAGTCTGCTGCCGCACCCTGAAAGAATTGGGCGTGGCCGATGAAGACATCACCGTCGCCACCGTGCCCGGCGCGCTGGAAGTGCCGATTGCGCTGATGAATCTGGCTTCGTCCGAACAATTCGACGCGCTGATTGCCATCGGCGTCGTCATCCGCGGCGAAACCTACCATTTCGAGCTGGTCTCCAACGAATCCGGCGCCGGCGTTACCCGCGTCGGCCTCGATTACAACATCCCGATTGCCAACGCGATTCTGACCACCGAAAACGACGAACAGGCCGTCGCCCGCATCGAAGAAAAAGCCTCGGACGCCGCCAAAGTCGCCGTCGAATGCGCCAACCTCGTCAATCACCTGCTCGAAGCGCAGTTTGCGGAAGAAGACGAAAAATAAGGTTCAGACGGCCGGCCTGAGACTGTTGCAAAAATCGAAAAGGCCGTCTGACACTTCGACTGCGCTCAGTACAAAAATTTTCACGAACGTCATTCCCGCGTAGGCGGGAATCCATATTTGATTTTCTGAAACTGTGTTAAAACAAAATATTGTTGTCTGTTTTTAACCGCAGATTCCCGCCTACGCGGGAATGACGTCGGTTATAAGATTGGCCGTTTCAGACGGCCTTTAGGCGGATTCTTCTGATTTTTGCAAAAGTTTCGGCCTGAAGTTTCGTTAGTCTGAAAAACAGCCCGCCGCTTTCAGACGGCCTGAACAACTGTTTCACCCAAAGGAATCCCCATGAAAACCCCACGCCGCCGCGCCCGCGAATTTGCCGTGCAAGCCCTGTATCAGGCCATGCTCAACCAAACCGCCGCGCCCGAAATCGCCAAAAACATCCGCGAAAGCGCCGATTTCGACAAAGCCGACGAAGCGCTGTTTTCTTCGGCGCCAGCAGCAACACCGCCGAATACATGGCGCACATCCGCCCGCTGCTTGACCGCGACGAAAAAGACCTCAACCCGATCGAGCGCGCCGTCCTTCTCGCCGCCTGCCACGAACTTGCCGCCATGCCCGAAACGCCGTATCCCGTGATTATCAACGAAGCCATCGAAGTGACCAAAACCTTCGGCGGCACCGACAGCCACAAATTCGTCAACGGCATCCTTGACCGCCTCGCCGCAGAACTGCGCCCGAATGATCCGAAGCGCGGTTAACGCCAAAATCTAAAAAAACAAAAAGGCCGTCTGAAATTTCAGACGGCCTTATCAATACCGGCATCCGCATCAGTCCTATTCAAACGCCGGCTGCAAGCACAAATCCGCCAGACAAACCGTTTCCGCATTTCCTCCGCATTGCGCATCCCCGTCCCAAAGCCTAAAATGCTTGGTTTCTTGATAATTTCAGACGGCCTTTTCCCATGAGCAAACTCCACGACAACGACACCATCCGCATCCGCGGCGCACGCACTCACAATTTGAAAAACATCGATTTGGACATTCCTCGCCACAAGCTGGTGGTGGTAACGGGTTTGTCGGGCAGCGGCAAATCGTCGCTGGCGTTCGACACGCTCTATGCCGAGGGGCAGCGGCGTTATGTGGAAAGTCTTTCCGCTTATGCGCGCCAGTTTTTGCAGATGATGGATAAACCTGATGTCGATTTGATTGAAGGCTTGTCGCCGGCAATTTCCATCGAGCAGAAATCCACCAGCCATAATCCGCGTTCGACTGTCGGCACAGTAACCGAAATCCACGACTATCTGCGCTTGTTATACGCGCGTGTCGGTACGCCGTATTGTCCCGAGCATAATCTGCCGCTGTCGAGCCAAACCGTTTCGCAAATGGTCGATAACGTGCTGGCATTGCCTGAAGATACGCGTGTGATGATTCTTGCGCCTGCGGTACGCGAACGCAAAGGTGAGTTTGTCGATTTCTTTGCCGACTTGCAGGTGCAGGGTTTTGCGCGGGTGCGCGTGGACGATGAAGTCTATACGCTTGACGAAGTGCCGAAGCTGGAAAAAAACATCAAGCACAATATCGATGTGGTCATCGACCGAGTGAAAGTGAAAGCCGATATAAAACAGCGGCTTGCCGAAAGTTTCGAAACCGCGCTGCGGCACGGCGGCGAGCGCGCGCTGGCTTTGGAAATGGACAGCGGCGAAGAGCATTGGTTTTCCGCCCGCTTCGCCTGCCCCGTGTGTTCGTACAGTTTGCAGGAGCTGGAGCCGCGTTTGTTTAGTTTCAACAACCCGATGGGTTCCTGCCCGACCTGCGACGGCTTGGGCAACATGAATTTCTTCGACCCCGAACGCGTGGTGCTGCACCCCGAATTATCGCTGGCCGCGGGTGCGATTAAGGGCTGGGACAAGCGCAACCAGTTTTATTTCCAAATGATACAGTCGCTGGCCGCGCATTATGATTTCGACGTGAACACGCCGTTTGAAGGCCTGTCTGAAAAAGTGCAGAAAATCGTGCTGCACGGATCGGACAAGGAAGTGATTGATTTCAAATACTTATCCGAAAAAGGCACGACCTTCAACCGCAGCCACGCTTTCGAGGGCATCATTCCCAATCTGGAACGCCGTTTCCGCGAAACCGACTCCGCCACCGTGCGCGAAGAGCTGATGCAGTACCAAAGCCACCGCGCCTGCCCGAGCTGCGGCGGCGCGCGCCTGCGCAAAGAAGCGCGTTACGTTTATGTCGGCAAACAGCCGCTGCACGAAATTTCCGCTTGGCCGCTCACCAAAACCCACCAATTCTTCGAAACTCTCAATTTGGGAGGCAACAAAAAACAGATTGCCGAAAAAATCCTCAAAGAAATCACCGAACGGCTCGGCTTCCTGATTAACGTCGGCCTCGACTACCTCAACCTCGCCCGCTCCGCCGAAACCCTGTCCGGCGGCGAAGCCCAGCGCATCCGCCTTGCCAGCCAAATCGGCAGCGGCCTGACCGGCGTGATGTACGTGCTTGACGAACCCTCCATCGGCCTGCACCAGCGCGACAACGACCGCCTGCTCGCCACCCTCAAACGCCTGCGCGACCTTGGCAACAGCGTCATCGTGGTCGAACACGACGAAGACGCCATCCGCGAAGCCGATTTCGTCGTCGACATGGGGCCGGGCGCAGGCGAACACGGCGGCAACGTGCTGATTGCCGACACACCCGAAAACGTTGCCAAAAATGAAAATTCCATTACAGGCCAATACCTCAGCGGCAAAAAAACCATCGCCGTGCCGTCTAAAAGAACGCCCGCCAACCCCGAGCGCATGCTCGTCTTAAGCGGCGCGCGCGGCAACAACCTCAAAAACGTCACCCTCGAACTCCCCCTCGGCCTGATCACCTGCATCACCGGCGTTTCAGGCAGCGGGAAATCCACCCTGATTAACGACACGCTGGCCAAAATCACCGCCCGCGAACTCAACCGCGCCCACGAAGAACCCGCCCCCTACGACGACATCCGCGGCCTCGAACACCTCGACAAAGTCATCAACGTCGACCAATCCCCCATCGGCCGCACCCCCCGTTCCAACCCCGCCACCTACACCGGCCTCTTCACCCACATCCGCGAACTTTTCGCCGGCGTCCCCCTCTCGCGCGAACGCGGCTACAACGTCGGCCGCTTCTCCTTCAACGTCAAAGGCGGCCGCTGCGAAGCCTGCCAGGGCGACGGCGTCATCAAAGTCGAAATGCACTTCCTGCCCGACGTTTACGTCCCCTGCGAAGTCTGCCACGGCAAACGCTACAACCGCGAAACCCTCGAAATCCAATACAAAGGCAAAAACATCAGCCAAGTGCTCGACATGACCGTAGAAGAAGCCCGCCAATTCTTCGACGCCGTGCCCACCGTATCACGCAAACTCCAAACCCTCATGGACGTCGGCCTCGGCTACATCCGCCTCGGCCAATCCGCCACCACCCTCTCCGGCGGCGAAGCCCAACGCGTCAAACTCGCCCTCGAACTCTCCAAACGCGACACCGGCCGCACCCTGTATATTCTCGACGAACCGACGACGGGTCTGCACTTCGCCGACATCGCCCTGCTGCTCGAAGTCATAGGCCGTCTGAAAGGTAAAGGCAACTCTATCGTGATTATCGAACACAATCTGGACGTGATTAAAACCGCCGATTGGATTGTGGATTTAGGGCCGGAAGGCGGCGATGGCGGGGGGCGGATTATTGCTGAAGGTTCGCCGGAGGAGGTAGCGAAAATTAAGGGAAGTTATACTGGCAAGTACTTGAAATCAATTATAAAATAATCTAAATTTATCATCATAAAGGACTTCATTATGGCAGCGACGAATTTTAAAACTGAAAATAATACTTTCAGAAAATTAATTGGCAATGGACTAACTTACCGTATACCACGATTTCAACGCGATTACAGTTGGGAAGTGGAGCAATGGGAAGATTTATGGGTGGATATTCTATCCAGCCTTAAACAAGATGAAGATTCTGCACACTATATGGGTTATTTAGTATTGCAATCAGCTGATGATAAATCATTTGATGTTATAGATGGGCAGCAACGCTTAACGACAGTTAGTCTGATCGTCCTTGCGATTCTTAAAAATATTCAACGACTGATCGAATTAGGTAATGAAGCAGAAGCCAATACACAGCGTTTGAATCAAATACGACAAACCTACATTGGTTATTTGGATCCCATTACCCTAATTTCCCGCCCAAAATTAACACTTAACCGTAATAATAACGAGTATTTTCAAACCTATCTGATACCTTTAGGCCATTTGCCGCAACGTGGCTTCCGCGCATCGGAACACCTTTTACGAAAAGCATTTGAATGGTTTGATAAACGGATTTCCGATTATTTGAAATCCAGCATAGGAAACGAAGGCCAACGCCTGGCTCAACTGGTTGAAAATATTAGTGATAACTTATTTTTCACTGTTATTACAGTAACAGATGAATTGAATGCATATAAGGTGTTTGAAACGTTGAATGCCCGAGGAGTCCGTTTATCATCAACCGATTTATTAAAGAATTATCTATTTTCTGTACTAGATCGAGGCCAAGAAACTGAACATGAATTGCGAACCCTAGAAGAACGTTGGGAAAGTATAGTAAGCCGTTTGCAGTCAGAAAAGTTTCCGGATTTCTTAAGAACATATTGGAACAGTCGTTATAAACTGACTAGGCAATCCGAACTATTTAAGATAATTCGAAATCATATAAAAGATCGGGAGAAGGTTTTTTCTTTAATTCGTGGTATGGAAGAAGATTTAGATAATTATCTTGCTCTTACCTCTCCTGATATTTCAGATTGGTCTCAAGATAATAAATATTTAGCAAATGTGTTAAAGATGTTTCGCGTGCGTCAACCGTTTTCTCTGCTTTTAGCTGCACGGCGGAAATTTACTGATTCGGAATTCAACACATTATTACGTGCTATTATGGTTATTTCACTTCGTTATAACACAATAGGCGCATATAGTCCCAACGAACAGGAACGAGTATATAACAATGCCGCTGAACAAATCAGTAGTGGGGAAATAAATAATTTAAGCCAATTATGGAATCTTTTAAAATCAATCTATATTGATGACAACCGATTTAAAGCAGACTTTTCTGAAAAAGCAATTCGTACATCTGATTCACGTGGAAAGAAAATTGTGCGATTTATTTTATGCGGATTAGAAAAGCAAGTATCGGGTAGTGAACATGATTTTTCTAGTGATAGCTTTAATATTGAACATGTGCTACCACAGAATGCACCTGATAATTGGGGAGGATTTACCTATGAAGAAAGTACAGCATTAGTCGACCGTTTAGGAAATATGACTTTACTGAAGACTGGAACCAACCGTGATCTTGGTACAGAGGAATATTCACAAAAACGAAATGCTTATGAAAATAGCAATTTCGAATTAACCAAACAGCTAGCAAGACAAAACCAAGAATGGGCTCCAGAAAAAATAACGACACGGCAAAACTGGATGGCTGATCAAGCAACTGCTATTTGGCGTATAGCACAATTAAGTTATTTATACAATACATTATAAATAGCAAGCAAGCGTAGCTTGGGTTGTAAACCCAACATTTCGGAACGGTAAACGGTTTTGTTGGGTTTACAACCCAACCTACGAAAAAACGCACGCCACCATCAATGCCTGTCTGAAAACAAGTGTAGCGAGTTTCGCTAAAACATCTTTCAGACGGCCTGTCATCGTAGGATGGGTGTCAACCCATCGTGCCGAAACACCCCGAAACAGCGGCTTCCCCCACCACCGTTTCAGACGGCCTTGCCATCCGCAATGCCTTAATTCCGTCATTCCCGCGCAGGCGGGAATCCAGACCTCGTCAGCATTCCGAAACGGCAGCGGCTGCTGGCATTACGACCTGAAAGCAGCCTGCCCCAACCTACATCTGCCAATCCGTTCCCCTGTATCTGTCCCCGCAAAAGGCCGTCTGAAAACCTGCTTTCAGACGGCCTTTTGTACGACAATAACGTTTTCAACCACTGAACCGCCAAACGGTTTGTTTAAGGAAACGCCATGAAAAAATTATCCGCCCTGCTTTGCCTGATACCCCTTGCCGCCTGTATGTCCGTCGGCTCGTCCGAACAGGGCAGCGACTACCCGCAAGGCACTTACGAAGTGAAAGTGTTCGAACGCGACGGCCACCAAGTCTCCCGCGGCGCCCGCCTGCCCGTGCGCGAATACGAGTTGGATGCTACCCTTGCCGCCGTCTGCCGTATTCATGCTGGCAAAGGGGTTACCGCACGCGTGTACAGTCCTAACGGACAAGAATTTACCACGCTCAGCCCGCGTCAGTGCCGCTGAGGTTCAATGCCTGTCTGAAGTGTTTTTTTCAGCAAGCGCAGGTTGGATTGCAAACCCAACAAAACAGTCCCTCTTTCTCTGAAACGTTGGGTTTACAACCCGACCTACAAAACTGCATACAGCAAGTGCAGCATGTATGTATGAGCAACAATCCACGCACGCATCTTCCCCAATCCGATGCCGTCTCAAACCATAAATGCCCGACTGACAGTTTTTCGAAACATGGTGGGTTTACACCACCCTACGCAGTTCTAACCATATCTGCGCAGGCTTGCATTCTGATTTACCACCCTATAAGCCAAAGGCCGTCTGAAAACTTCAACCTCAGGTTTTCAGACAGCCTTTAGTGTTTCAAACCTTTAATCCGCCGCGGCTTTTTTCCTTCGCGGTTTACGGCGACGGCGTTTGGGTTTGTCGGCGCTGTCGCCGTTTTGCGGGGCGGTGTTGCTCATTTGGTTGCGGGTTTCGTCGTCGGCATGTTGGAAGCGCGTCCACCAGTCGGCTAACTCCTGCGGCACTTCGCCGGTTTGGGTGCGCAGGACGAGGAAATCGTAGGCGGCGCGGAAACGGGCTTGGGCAACGAGACGGTGGGGGCGGGCGCCGAGCCGGTTGTCAAACTGGGGCTGGAGCTGCCAGATTTCGCGCATGGTGGCGGAAAAGCGCTGCGGTACGCCCCAGCCTTTTTCGACGGTATCGCGCATGGTGTTGACGGCTTCGGTGAGCGCAGGTACGGGCTTCATGCCGTGTTTGCGGTAGTGTTGCCAGTGTTGTTCGAGCCGAGGCCATAAGACGGCGGCCAATACGAAGCCGACGGAAACGGGTTTGTCTTGGCGCAGGCGCTCGTCGGTGTTTTTCAGGGCGAGGGTGATGATGCGGTTTTCGGGTTGTTCGGCGGTTTTGAGCGCGGTCAGAAGCGGATGGATGTCGTCTGAAACGCCGAGGGTGTTGAGCCGGCGCAGGCAGTCGCGGGCGTGGCCGGAGAAGAGGATTTTCATGATTTCGTCAAACAGCCGCGCGACAGGCTCGTGTTTCAGACGGCCTGCACATTCGGGGATGGGGGCGGCGGTTTGCGCTTCGACGTCGAAGCCGAGTTTGCCGGAAAGGCGCACGGCGCGGAGGATGCGTACAGGATCTTCCTGATAGCGGGCGGCTGCGGCGCCGATGATGACGAGGCGGCGTGCGGCGATGTCGGCGGCGCCGTTGTGAAAGTCGGTGATTTCTTGGCGGATGGGGTCGTAATAAAGCGCGTTGCAGGTAAAGTCGCGGCGCTGCGCGTCTTCTTCCATGCTGCCGTAGGTGTTGTCTTTCATGATGCGGCCGTGGGCGTTTTGCAGCGCGTTACTGCCGCCGCGGAAGGTCGTGACTTCGATGGTTTCGGGGCCGACCATGACGTGCACAATCTGAAAGCGGCGGCCGATGATGCGGCTGCGGCGGAAGATTTTGTGCACTTCTTCGGGCGTGGCGTTGGTGGCGACATCGAAATCTTTCGGCTCGACGCCCAAAAGCAAATCGCGCACCGCACCGCCGACGACATAGGCTTCATAGCCCTGCTCGTGCAGGCGGCGGACGACTTTTTCGGCGGCAAAACTCAGCATATCCTCGCGGATGCCGTGTTGCGAAAAGGGAATGACGGTTTTGTGCAGCTTGGATTTGCCTGCTTTGGCGGGCATGACTTTGCGCAGCAGTTTTTTCAGCATGATGTGGATTTCTTTTTGTATCAGGCCGTCTGAAACTGACGGGTTCCGCAGATTGAAACCTTTGCGGAGTCTTCTTGATAAAAACACTCGGCAAAGGTTTCAGACGGCCTGTTTTTTCAATAAAAACAAAACGGCGGCATCGCGCCGAAACAGCTCGCCATTATACCTGAAACCCTGCCGCGCCTGAAAATATCGGCTATAATAAACCGCATCGAAACTACCGTTTTGGGGAACAGAAAATGTATGACTACCAATCCGATGCCACCAAGTTTTTAAACAAACTGCTCGAAGAGCGCCCCGAGCTCGCGCAGCAGCGTTTGGACAACCGCAACCTGCTGTGGGACGTTACCCTCAAGCCCGAAGAAGAGGCCGGTTTTGAAGCCGCCAAAGTCGCCAAAAAGCCCTACACCTATTACCAAGATTAATTTTCAGACGGCATGACCACGCACACCGCCAACATCGCCCCCGCGCTGCAAGCCTATCTCAACAGCATCGGCGAGGCCGAACATCCCGCGTTGGAAAAGCTGCGCCGGCGCACCAAATCACACCGCTTGGGCAAAATGGCGATTGCGCGCGAGCAGTCCGCCCTGATGACTTGGCTCGCACGGCTGATCAAGGCCGAAAAATATCTGGAAATCGGCGTGTTCACCGGATACAGCAGCACCGCGATGGCGCTCGTTCTGCCCGAACACGGTCGCATTACCGCCTGCGACATCAGCGTCACCTTTACCGACCTCGCCCGCGAAAGCTGGCAGGCCGCAGGCGTGGTGCACAAAATCACGCTGCACCTTCAGCCCGCGCTGCTGACGTTGGACGACTTGATTGCAAACGGCGAAGCCGGCAGTTACGACCTCGCCCTCATCGACGCCGACAAACCGCCGACCCCGCAGTATTTCGAACGCTGCCTGACTTTGGTCAGAAGCGGCGGCATCATCGCCATCGACAACATCCTGCTCGGCGGCCGCGTGATGGAAGACGACATCGCAAACGCCCCGCCCAGTTTGGATATTTTGAAAACCTTCAACCGCAGCCTGCCGCACGATACGCGCATCGTTCCGATTACCCTGCCCGTCGGCGACGGCCTGACCCTGTTAATGAAAAAATAACATGAACATCATCAAACAAACCGCCATTCTGCTCAGCATCATCGCCCTTTCCGCCTGCGCCAACCTCCCGCCGCCGGCGCCCGACAGCGCCGAAGCCGTGCCTGACAAACACGAAGATTACCGCCGTCCAGGTAAGCAAAGCGAGCTCAACCGTCTCAACATGCAGCTTGCCGGCATGGAATACGAAATCGAGCGACTCAAAACCCGCGTGCAGCAGCTTGAGCGCAGTGGCAAGATTCCGTCGGAGAAACGTCCGCCCGCCGACTACCGCATCAACGATGCCAAACTCAAAAACCAATACCTGAAAAGCAGCGCCGCCGGCGTCGGCGCGGACGACACCGTTGCCGCCCGCGAAACCCGCCTGTATGCCCACGCATCCAAACTCTATAAAAGCGGCAACTATGCCGCCGCCGCCGCCGCCCTCAAAGGCGCAGACGGCGGTAACGGCAGCGACGCCGCGCGGCGCAATATGTTTTTACTTGTTCAAAGTCAGCAGAAACTCGGCAATTGTGAAACCGCCATCGAAACCGCCGGCCGTTTAGCCAACCGTTTCCGCGGCACGTCCGAAGCGCCCGAAGCGCTGTTTGTCATCGGCCAATGCCAATACAGAATGCAGCAGAAAGACATTGCCCGAAACACTTGGCGCAAGCTGATCCAGACCTACCCCGACAGCCCCGCTGCCAAACGCGCAGCGGTAAGCATCAAGCAGCGTTAGGATTTTTCAGACGGCCTTTGAAAGCAGATTAGGCCGTCTGAAAACCATTCCCCCCCTACCAACCCGCCTCTAGGAAAACACATGATTCAAGTCGGTATCATTATGGGCAGCAACAGTGACTGGCCGGTTATGCAGCACGCCGCCGAGTTTTTAAAACAGTTCGGCGTCGAATTCGAAGCGAGCGTCGTTTCCGCACACCGCACGCCCGATTTGATGTTTGAATACGCTGAAACCGCCCGCGCGCGCGGCATCAAGGCCATCATCGCCGGCGCAGGCGGCGCCGCACACCTGCCGGGCATGGTCGCCGCCAAAACCACCGTCCCCGTGTTGGGCGTGCCCGTGCCGAGCAAATACCTGCGCGGCGAAGATTCGCTGCTGTCCATCGTGCAGATGCCCAAAGGCGTGCCCGTCGCCACCTTTGCCATCGGCGAAGCCGGCGCCGCCAACGCCGCGCTGTTTGCCGTTTCGCTTTTGGCCAACGAAAACGCCGAACTCGCTCAAAAACTCGCCGCCTTCCGCGCCAAGCAGGAAGCCGCGGTTTTGGCGATGGAACTGCCGCAGGAATAGTCTGCAAAATATATAAAAGCCGTCTGAAAACTCTGCCCACCGAGCGCAGCCGAAGTTTTCAGACGGCCTTTTGCTATAATTCCTTCTTTCCGCATCCCTTTAGGCCGTCTGAAAATGCAAGTCATCCAATATCCCGGTTCCCCCTTCAAACTCCACCAGCCTTTCCCGCCCGCAGGCGACCAGCCCTCCGCCATCGCCGGCCTGCTCGAAGGGCTTTCAGACGGCCTTGCTTACCAAACCCTGCTCGGCGTAACCGGTTCGGGCAAAACCTACACGATGGCGAACGTCATCGCACAGAGCGGCCGCCCGGCCATCATCATGGCGCACAACAAAACGCTGGCGGCGCAGCTTTATGCCGAAATGCGCGAGTTTTTTCCCGAAAACGCGGTGGAATATTTCGTGTCCTACTACGACTATTACCAGCCCGAAGCCTATGTTCCGTCACGTGATCTGTTCATCGAAAAAGACAGCGCGATTAACGAACACATCGAGCAGATGCGCCTTTCCGCCACCAAAAACCTGATGACGCGCAACGACGTGATTATCGTCGCCACCGTGTCCGCAATTTACGGTATCGGCGACCCGACCGAATACCAGCAGATGGTGCTTTCCGTGAAAGAGGGCGACACCATCGAGCAGCGCGACATCATTTCCATGCTGGTTTCCATGCAGTACGAACGCGGCGAGATGGATTTCAAACGCGGCTCGTTCCGCGTGCGCGGCGACGTGATTGACGTGTACCCCGCCGAAAGCTCCGAAAGCGCGCTGCGGATTTCCCTGTTCGACGACGAAATCGACCGCCTCGATTTGTTCGACCCGCTTACCGGCGGCAGCCTGCAAAGGGTGGGGCGCTACACCGTGTTCCCGTCCAGCCACTACGTTACCCCGCGTGACACCGTTTTGCGTGCCTGCGAAAGCATCAAGGCCGAGCTGCGCGAACGCATTGATTTCTTTACCAAAGAAAACCGACCCGTCGAGCAGCAGCGCATCGAGCAACGCACCCGCTTCGATCTCGAAATGCTCTACGAAATGGGCTTCTGCAAAGGCATCGAAAACTACAGCCGCCACTTTTCCGGCAAAAAAGAAGGCGAACCGCCGCCCACGCTGATGGACTATCTGCCCGACAATGCCATCATGTTTATCGACGAAAGCCACGTTACCGTCACCCAAATCGGCGGCATGTACAAAGGCGACGCCAGCCGCAAGCAAAATCTGGTGGACTACGGCTTCAGGCTGCCTTCCGCCCGCGACAACCGCCCGCTCAAATTCCACGAATTCGAAAAAATCATGCCGCAAACCATCTTCGTATCCGCCACCCCCGCCAAATACGAAGAAGAACACGCAGGGCAGGTGGTCGAACAAGTCGTGCGCCCCACCGGACTGGTTGACCCGCAAATCATCATCCGCCCCGTTGGCACGCAAGTCGATGATTTGCTAAGCGAAATCAACGACCGTCGCAAAAAAGGCGAGCGCGTGCTCGTAACCACCCTCACCAAACGCATGGCCGAACAGCTCACCGACTATTACAGCGAACTCGGTATCAAAGTGCGCTACCTGCACAGCGACATCGACACCGTAGAACGCGTTGAAATCATTCGAGATTTACGCCTCGGCCTCTTTGACGTGCTCGTCGGCATCAACCTCCTGCGCGAAGGTCTCGACATCCCCGAAGTCTCCCTCGTCGCCATCCTCGACGCCGACAAAGAAGGCTTCCTGCGCTCCCACCGCAGCCTGATCCAAACCATCGGCCGCGCCGCCCGCAACGTCAACGGCGTCGCCATCCTCTACGCCGACAAAATCACCGATTCGATGAAAGCCGCCATCGACGAAACCGAACGCCGACGAGAAAAACAGATGAAATTCAACGAAGAACACGGCATCGTACCGCAGCAAATCAACAAAAAGGTCAAAGACATCATCGACGGCGTGTACCACGAAGAGAATAATGGTCTTTCAGGTAGCCTGAAAACCAAAAAAGGCGGCAAAGGCAAGGTTAAAGTCGGCGAAATCCACACCGAAGAAGATGCGCTTAAAGAAATCGCCAAACTGGAAAAAGCCATGCAGCAGGCGGCCAGGGATTTGCAGTTTGAAGAAGCGGCGGTGTTGAGGGATAAGATTCGGGGGATTAAGGAAGGATTGTTGTTTGGGGCGGAGTGATTATATAATTTAAAAATTAGAATGAAATTGGAGCTTTTATATGAATTTTAATGATGCTAAGCGAAAGGTAATCATCAGGTTTATATGTGGTTTTCTAATTTCTCTGCCATCCGCTATTTCTACTATTGTTTCTATTTGTAAAATGTTTTATTTTAGATTAGATGATGGGACTAGTTTAGGGCACGCAATTTCGTTACCTTTCAAAAATATAGTTTACTCTATCTATGAAAGAACAGAATTTCTCAATTTCTTTTGGAAACGTTCTCCAGTTCCCAATCAAATAGATATAATGGATAAGCAAAATTTCATCTTCTTGTTAATTTATATGATGTTTTTTATTGGGTGGATTGTAATTAACTCTGCACTTGAACTTAGAGGTCGCATAAAAATGATTGATAGAGAAATTGAAGATTACTTACTTAGGGATTCGATTAAAAGTTCAGTTAACGAAACTAGAAAACAGATCAAACATAATGTTGAACTCCCTCAGTCCTCAAATAAATTCCATGATTTATATCTCGCACCACTAATAGTTGGGCTGATTTTAGCAGTAGTAGGAGCTGCTTTAGTTAAAGCTCTTGGATTAAACTAGCAAGCGTAGGGTTGGGTTAGGCCGCTTCAAGGCCGTAACCCAACGACCGTTACCGCTTCGGAAACTTAACCGAACTCCTGTGGTTGCGTTGGGTTACGGCGTACCGCCTAACCCGACCTACTCTTGCTTATGCAGAACTCAAATTAGGAGGAAATCATGAACCAAAAAGTAAAAAGTCTGCTGAATGACTGGCAAATTGGTAATCCCGCCTTGTATGAAATCGCCGATAGCGTGCGCACGAGAATATTGCAGCTGGCAGATACAGTAGAGGAAGAAGTGAAATATGGCGGCATTCTGTTTGCCGCACCTGAACCGTTTTGCGGCATTTTTGTTTACAAGCAACATGTATCTGTGGAATTTAATCATGGCGCCGAGATAGCAGACCCGCACGGTTTATTAGAAGGAAAAGGCAAAGACTGCCGTCATTTGAAATTACATACGCTTGAAGATATAGAAAATAAGCATTTAACGGATTACTTACGATTGGCGCAAAAAGCAGCAGAATAAAATGTCAGTCTAGCAAGCGTAGGTTGGGTTAGGCCGCTTTAAGGCCGTAACCCAACAACCGTTACCGCTTCGGAAACCCAACCGAACCCCTGCCGTTGCGTTGGGTTACGGCGTACCGCCTAACCCAACCTACATGGCTACATGGTTGCCGTTTCATCGGGTTGCGGCATACCGTCTCACCCAAGCAAGCATAGAACCCGTAGGTACGGTTAGCCGCCCAAAGCGGCGTAACCGTACGAATATGTATCAAATCCTGCCCACACCAAAACGCCGTCTGAAAACGGGTGTAGCGAGTTTCGCTAAAACCGTTTTTCTGTTAGTTCAGTTTGACACAGTGCGATGATTTTTACGCCCCCAAGAGAATATGCTTTTGATAGAAAAGGATATTTTCATGGTAATCATAACTGTGTTCTCGACCAAAGGCGGTACGGGTAAAACGACAGTCACAGCCAACCTCTCTGCCGTTCTAGCAGACATGGGTTTCCGGGTGTTGATGATAGACACCGATGTTCAGCCATCATTAAGCAAATACTTTCCGCTGCACTATCGTGCACCCAACGGAGTGGTGGAGTTCCTGCTGGAAAAAAATGATGAAACAACCATCCGTTCCACCATCTCAAACACAATTTATCCCAATCTCGACATTATTTTTTCTAACGATGTGAGCGATGACGTACAGGTTAAAGTTCAAAACCGTCCTGATCGCGCCTTCCTTCTACGCAGTAAGTTGGTTCATCCCTACATTGCCGAAAACTACGATGCTGTCCTGATCGACACACAAGGATCGGTAGGCGTGATACAGGATGCAGCTTGTTTTGCGGCCAATCTCGTACTCTCCCCCATAATGCCCGAAACCCTGAGTGCGCGCGAATTTATTTCCGGTACCCAAGACGCACTTGAACGGCTCGCACACGGTTCAATTATGAATCTGCCGATTCCGCCTCTGCGTGCATTGATTTATGCCCGTGACCGCACCAAAGATGCGCGGATGATTTCCGAACAGATCAGAAAATACTTCAACAGTACGTTGGATCCCAATAAGCGGCTGCTTACATTGGAAATTCCATCGGCTAAAGCCTATAAAGAAGCCTCAACGTTGCGGATTCCAGTGCATTGTCACGAATATACCCACTCCGGCAAGTCTTCTTCAGCCCGTCGCCAGATGATTAACCTCGTATACGAACTGTTCCCGTCAATTGAGGAGCAAAAGGTAGAGTGCCACTTATTCGGCGACAACCTCGAAAACCTGCTGCCAGAAGAAAATACAGCGAATTTATCGGCTGAAAACATTCAAAACGGTGCGGAGGACGGCAGCCATGAATAAAAACACAGTATCTGCCCGTCCGAAACTCACATTGGAAACCGCAGGATTAAGCCTGAACGTACCACAACCGGTGCAGACCGGCATGGACATTGCCCGCAAAGACGATGTTTTTCCGGGGCTGTTCATGAACGTTTCGGTATATGAAATCGATTTCTTCGACAAAAACCCGCGTACCCGGCACGACCCCGAACTGTACCGCCAAATCAAGGAGTCCATCCGTGAGTCCGGCGTACAGCAGCCCGTGCACATTACCCGCAGACCCGATAGCAGCCGTTTTGTGCTGGCACAGGGTGGCAACACCCGCCTGAAAATCTGCCAAGAGCTGCATGAAGAAACAGGATTGGAACGTTTTGCCGTCATTCCTGCCATATTTGCCGAATACACATCCGAAGCCGACATCCAAATTGCCCACCTGATTGAGAACGAACAGCGGGCAGAGATGTGCTTTTGGGACAAGGCTCAAGCATATGCGGCCATCCGGGAAATGTTCCAGGCTCAAAGTGATAAAAAACTGAGTTTGCGTGAATTGGAGAGCCTCTTTGTTTCTCACGGCTTATCTTTAACATATCAAATTCTAGGCTACCTGTTTTTCGCCAAAGATATGTTGTCTTCTTTGAGAGAGAAATGTATCCATTTATCCAATCCCAAAACGATTGAACTCCGCAAACTTGCCAACGAACTGGAAGGCAGCCTGAAAACCGTGGGACAGCAAGACCGCTTCCTCGGATTCTGGGACAGTACCCTGCAAGAATGGGCAGAACAGCAAACCGAAGCCGACGGACTGGACACCGCTGCGCTGGGTAAATACCTGCAACAGCGGTTCGCCGAAGAATTTGGCGGCATATTGCCGGAACAGCCGCAGCAGACCGCAAAAAACCGTTCTGCAACAGCACACGGGCAGACACAGGCAGCTGCAACAGATGCTTCAGACAATGCAGCGCAGCAACAGGGCACGGACAAAAGCCTGCCTGAAAACGGTACGGGCGGAACGACGGATTCTGTTTCCGTTTCTGACCACGGCAACCCCGACGGCACCGTTACGCCGCCGGTCGATCCGGCTGCGGAACGGCAGCATGGGCAAGAAACTGCGGCAGAGCCTTTCAGGCTGCCTGAAAACCGCGACGAAGCCTTGCGCCGTCTGCACCGCTCCGTGCGCAAAATGCTGTCTCTGGTACATCTGGACAACTGTTTCCGCAGCCACGATATGTTCCGTTACGGCTTCTATATTGAATACCCCGATTTCCACAACATTCCCAAAACACGCCCCGATGCCCTGTTCGTCATCGACAACCTGCACGAGGATGCCGGCGACGTATTCGCGTATCTGGCCAAAGTCTCCATGCAGGAATCCCTGCTCGCCAAACCGGATTTGGGCAGCAGCAACCCCTTGCTGATGCTGCCTGAAAGTTCGCCGTTACGCACAGCCTACCAAGACCCTGACGTACTTGACGAATACAACGTCATGGGTATCGGCGAACGGGTTTATCTGCTGGATCGGGTGTTGTACTGGCAGACCGTCGACACACCCTACACGGAACCGGTATCGGAAATCCTGAATGCACTCCGTGCCGTACACCGTTGCGAAAAACAGGAGAACGGCCATGAGTAAGCAAGTCGCAGAACAATACCGTATTCAAGTCCACGGTCACACACCCGTACATACGCAAATCCTGTCCGTCCTGCCCGCGTTGCTGGTTTTGCCCAAATCACGCAAAGAAGCGGCAGCCAATGCCGTGATGCTACACCGCTATGCCGACGTGTTCGCACAGATACAGGCAATGACACCCGACCGCTTGATGCAGATTGCCCGCAGCATGTCCGGCTCGGTGGAAATCCGCATTGACCTTCCCGCTTTACGCAACGCCGTCTGCCGTGCCGCCGGCGACGGGGAACGGTGCGAACGCCACCGTCGGCAGGCAGAATGGCTGATACGGTACGGTGCCAGCAACCACATGATACTGATGCTGTGCAGCGAAGTATCGGTAGAAGACATCCGCAGGATGCGGCACGAACTCGGTATGCCCGTCAGCAAAGGCCGCCGCTCGGCGCTGCCGATGGAAACCCGCCTGTCCCTGCTGGCCGATTGGCAACAGCTTCAGAGCGAAGAAACCGATACCTTCTCCTGTTACCAGAAACTGGCGAACCTTTATCCGGAATACAGCTTGGACAGGCTGTACAGCACCATCGTATCCGATGAGGCGGAGAGAAGCGGACGATGAGGACGGACAACCTCCGCGAAGGCCTACTGCACCATCCCGGCATGGTGCAGCAGGAGGCCTCCGACACCGCCTATCTGGCCGCACTGTGGGACGAACCGGTCAGCTATGTCGTTCAGTTTGCCCAAGCTCTAGATTCGGTTACGGCAGGCTATTTCCTCAGCTGTTACGTTACCCGTTACGGCGAAGGCGAATGGGCGGCATTCAACGAACACACCGCCGCTGCCGAAACGGGATTGGGGCGCGGGCAATGGTATGCCGTACGCGACCGCCTGCTGGACAAAGGTGTTTTGATGAACGACCGCAATGTCCGCGCTTCACTGTACTGTCTGAACGGAGCAAAACTGGAAGCAATGATGCGCCGGCACAGCAATCTCTCCCTGACGGCCGTTACCGCCCCGCCCCTTTCCATCAACCGTCTGCACCTGCGTACCCTGCTCCACTACGGCCTGTCGGTCAAAGCCTGCCTGTATCTGGCGGTTATCCAATCGGAAACACCGCATACGGACTTTGCCAAACGCAGCAGTTTCAGCGATTGGATTCTGCTGCCTGAAAAAACCGTTACCGAACGAAGCTACCTGAGCAAGCGCGAACAGCAAAACGCATCGGAAGCCCTGCGCACCGCCGGTTTGATCGAAAACGAGTATAGGGGTTTCCCCCGTATGCGCTACTGCCGATACAGCCTGAAAAGGCTGGCAGAATTGACCGACGGTTATATGCAGACGCTGACCATCTGAAAGAAGGAAAAAGGACATGAACAAAGAAACATCATTACTGGATATGGCCGATGCGCAAATTCTCGGCTTTGTATCCCACAGAAACGGAAGCAGCTTGGCCGACTTGGTTAGAGCCATGGGGTTGACCCCTCAGGAGTGGGAAATACTGAAAAACGAATACCCGACTACTGCCTATCTTGGCGAAGCGGATATGTTGGAAATCGAAGCAGCATTGCAAGACAGATAAGTAAGGACAACAACATGGACAAACAATCTGCTCTGGAAAAAATCAAGAAATGCCTGGCTCTGGGCAAATCGGCAAACGAGCATGAAGCCGCCCAAGCCTTAAAACACGCCCAAATTCTGATGACTCAGTTCGGTTTGGATGAACTCGACGTTTCCCTGTCAGAAATATCCGAAGACCGCATAGCCGCTCCCCTGACCGTACCGCAATGGCATTGGAATCTGGTACACCTTTGCGGCATCGCCTTTGGCTGCGAGAGATGGCACAGCGTCAACAGCATCGGTAGCGGTTTTATCTTTTGCGGCATAAACGGTCGCTCCGAGCTGGCTGCTTATGCCTATACGGTTTTGTTGCGCCAACTCAAAGCCGCACGGCGCGGATACATGAAAACGGAACTGTCACGGGTACGCATCGGCAAAAACAAAACCGCCCGTGCCAACAAATTTTGTGACGGCTGGGTACGGGGTGTCCGGAAAAACGTCATCAGTTTTGCCCAATCCGAACAGGAAATCGGACTGATTACGCAGTACAGGGAGCATAAATACGGCGAGATGAAACAGGCCAAAACACGTGACGTAAAAGGCGTACGCAGCTACAGAGACGATTATCGGGCAGGCATCGAGATAGGCAAAGACATCAAACTGAATGTACCGCTGGGACAGTCGGAAACAAACCTGTTGGCGAAATAAACAGGTATCTGCATCATGAATCTTCCTGCCCCGCATGAGTACAACCGCGACATCATGCTCTGCAAACAGATTTTGCAGGGTGGGCGTACTATTGCCGTTTATAAATGCCTGATCGGTGTAGCAGGTTCCATCAAAGCCGCCGTATTCCTGTCGCAACTGGTTTACTGGACGCAGCGTGGCACCGACATCGTTGGTTCAGACGGATGGATACACAAATCCGTAGAACAGATGCACGGTGAAACCGGATTAAGCAAACGCGAACAAGGAACCTGCAAACAGAAACTGCTGGAATCCGGGCTGATCGAAACACGCTACAAGCGTTACGGTTTCGGCAAAGGTCGTTTGGAATTGCGTATTCGACTGGATGCGTTGGCAAAAGCGGTCTGTACGGCCAATGGTGCGGAAACACCTGACATCAGCCTAACCGATTTCAGACAGCCTTCCAATCTGTTTTTCCTACGTTATTTCAAAGAACGCATTGCCTACCACCGCGACTTGGTTGACCTCACAGGCTGCATCCATTCAGCCATCATGTTGTCGTTCATCATGCAGCAGTGCATTGCCAAAGGCGGCATGGACAACGACAGCGACCGCTGGTTTGTCAGCTTCAACATACAAGGCTGGCAAAAATACCTGTTTCTCCCCTACAAGACCCAGAAAACTGCCAGAGACCGGCTCAAAGCACATGATTTTATTATTGAAAAACACTTTTTCGCCTCGCGCCGCATTTTTACCCTGCTCAACGGCAAAGCCATTTGGAGTGCGCTGAAAAACCGCAGCCGGCTTCCCAAACCACCGGAAAATGCGACCGTACAAGACACCAACCCAGCAGGTACTTTTTCAGAGCACACAGGTAACAAAAGGGCGAATACAGAAGGTACTTTTTCGGAGTACACACGTTACAGAAGGGTTAATACAGTAGTGCCTTTTTGGAAGAACATAGGTTACAAAAGGGTAAATACACAGGTAACAAAAGGGCGAATACATACGTTACAAAACGGCGAATTAACAGGTGACAAAACGGCAAATACACAAGGTACAAAAGGGCGAATTCTTGAAGATATAAATTACAGTGAGTTTTCTGAAGAAAACAACTACAACAAAGACAATAATGTAGTGGGAGTGTTTGACGGTTTGATTTACCCGAAAACATGGGGCCAATCCATGCAGGGAAAAAGCAGGGAAATATTTACCCGCTTACACCCCGAAGCCAACAAGGAGCAGTTGCAGGAAATACTGGACGAAATCGCCGGGCAGACCAAACCCATTACCAGCCCATTGGGATTGCTGACCGTCCTGTGCCGTAAAGCAGCCATCGGCGAACTGATTTGCGTACTGGCCCCAATAGTACGGGAACGGCGTGAACAGCAGGCAATTTGGGAAGCGGAACGCCTGCGTGCCGAACAGCGGTTCCTGCAATCTCCGGATAAACCCGAAACACCAGTGGAAACATCCAACTCGGAAGTCTACCAGAAGGTTAAAGATTCAATGAAGGCAGCACTGAAAAAAGCAGGTGCCAAGGCTAGTTGGTAACAGCAATCCATAGCAAAAAAGTTTGTGTGCCCCCCACACAAAACCCGAAGCGGAAAGTTTGTGAACCCCGTTCACAAAATCCAGAGCGGAAAGTTTGTGTGCCCCCCACACAAAATCCGAAGCAGAAAAGTTTGTGAACAGTATTCACAAAATCCAGAGCGGAAAAGTTTGTGAACACTGTTCACAAAATCCAGAGCGGAAAGTTTGTGAACCCCGTTCACAAAATCCAGAGCGGAAAAGTTTGTGAACACTGTTCACAAAATCCAGAGCGGAAAGTTTGTGAACCCCGTTCACAAAATCCAGAGCGGAAAGTTTGTGAACCCCGTTCACAAAATCCAGAGCGGAAAGTTTGTGTGCCCCCCACACAAAATCCGAAGCAGAAAAGTTTGTGAACAGTATTCACAAAATCCAGAGCGGAAAAGTTTGTGAACACTGTTCACAAAATCCAGAGCGGAAAGTTTGTGAACCCCGTTCACAAAATCCAGAGCGGAAAAGTTTGTGAACAGTATTCACAAAATCCGAAGCGGGAAAGTTTGTGTGGGGCCCACACAAAACCCGAAGATTTTTCACAGGAGTATCGTCAATCATGACCCAAAACAACAAACAAAAACTGGTTATCAAACCGAAATCCATCCGTGTGCCGCAGCAGTTTGATACGTCCTTTCCTGTGTCGGAACAGTCGGTGTTTTCCGATGGGTATGACTGGGAGGCGGAACGGAAGCGTTTGGCAGCAGTAGCAGCAGACGGTGTAGACAGCAGTCATCCTGATGCAGGGGCTTTGGCGGTACTGGCCGAACATGAGATGCTGTTAAAGCAGCATATCCTGCGTCAGCGTATCCGGAACGGGCAGAAACGCTCCCGTTCTTTGGGTTCGGTCAATTTGGATGATTATGCAGTTTACCTGTCGGAAGACAAAATCTTTGATGAGGTCGGCACGCTGGCCGGTAGCGAAGATGCCTTTGAACTGCATACCAAACAAGGTATCCGTATATGGGAGGGTAAAAACGATAAAAAGACACACCGGTGGCCCGGAATACGTTACGGCATGGCTTTGTCCGGTGAGTTGGTCCGTGCTGCGAAAGCCGATAATCCTTTTGCTCATGCCGAACTGCTGGCATTTGAAACAGAACTGGATACTGTCTCGGGTGCATTGGCAGCAGAAACCAATAAGATGCAGCAGATGCTTGAACAGTATCGTGCAACAGGGATACACATCGGCGTTTTCGCCAATGCCCAACCGGTATTGATTAAAACCTCTGCCGTACGCGGTTACGGTTTCAGACTGTTGCAGCTTTTGACGGCCTACGATTATTTGGTTCGTCTGGCAAAGACGATGGGACTGAAAGGTCTGATGTCGAATACAGCCAGCAATGACGTAATTCATGAGTGCGGTAAAAAAATCAGGGTGCTGCTGCAAGGTCTGTACACCTCTGCGATGAAAATCAGACAGATTCAGTCAATATCGCGTACTACGCTGCTGGAAGATGCGGTAATTGCCGAGAAGTTGGGTGTGGCCGTGGCAAACGGTGTACTGTCGCCTTTACAGGAAGATGTACTGTTGTACCGTAGGATGCCTGCCTTTACCTTTGTTGATACAGTTATCCCCCCAAAACGTCAATCCGAGCTTTATGAAGCAGCAGTAAGGTTCGGTTTGACAGAGATTCTCTCTCAGGAACAACTTGGATAGATGCTATGGGCGATCTGTTTCCTGACCGTAAAAAATCTATGTGCGACAAAAGCCTTTTAAGGGTAAGGGAGCCTGAAGCTGTCGCAATGGAAATTGCAGCAACTGAAAAGGCTGTGTACGAACTTGTCGCCAATGCCCGGCATTTTTTGGAGCAGTCGAGACAAATGGGATTGGTCAGGAGACTGGCCTACCGGACAATCGCGGTTGCTCACCCGAATCTGCCTGAATATCCGCGCAAAGAATTCCATATACCCAGTATCTGTTGGGCCGAGTACGAAGGTAAAAAACGAACGGATATTACCGACTGGGCAAAAATTGCCGTTTATCTGGATAAAGCCAATGCGTCTTATGACGAACGTCTGCTCCATATACGCGTACACCTAACAATGCGGCAATTCCATTCGGAAGGCCGACGGCTGTATGAAATACTGAAAACCGACTATGCACTGGTTCAGGAAATACAGCAGATGTCCGAATCGCAAAATATTCCTGTGGCAGCGATTTGCCTACCATATCTGTGAGACAGACAGAAAATTTGTGTGCCCCCCACATAAAATCCAAAGCGGAAAGCTGTAAACACTGTTTACAAAATCCGGAGTGGGAAAGCTGTAAACGGGGTTTACAGCAACCAAGAAGGAATAATTTAATAAGGAAGTAATTCTCATGTTGGAACAGGAAATCCTATCGGTCATCCGATTTTATCTAGATAGCACGCCACCTTATTACACGATAAGCTGGTACGGCGCAGTTTTTATATTCGCGATATGTATACTCAAAATCATCATTGATACGATCCAACGCTTTAAAGGCATTCAAACCCACTCTATGCCTTGGCTGTCGTGGGCTGTCGGTATGCTCGCCTTCATATTTATCGTTCATGATGATCGACCAAACCTGACCGTTTATTATGGTCACATCGTGCAGGAAAAACTACCATCCGAAAACATCGACTACAGCCAATGCACCTTCGGCAACGAAGATTACAAGGTGGCCAGGCAGATAGGACTCGAAGCTTATGCCGATGCCAAATCCAAAGCCATCATGCAGGCGGCGCAATCCGGTGGTGACACCGGGGCGAAATCCTGCGGCGTTCTTCCGTCAACTATTTTTTAAAAAGCCGTAGCTATGAACCGGCTGCTGAAAACCCGTGGAGCAATGAAAGGAAAGATATGTATATGATGAAGAGAAGGAGTTTGTCGGACTTCGAGAAAGAAGCCGAAATTTACTGTAAAGCGGACAATGACAGAAGGATTGCTGACTGTATAAAAAAATATAATAGAAAAATATTTTGGATGGAGCAGGCACTGAAAAGCAATCCTAATGACGAATGGATTGAAATTTCAGAATACGAAGCCAAAGATATATTGTCAATCCGTAAGAAAAGAGCATTTTTTGTGGTCTTAGGGCTTTGCATTATTTTCTGGTACATTTTTATAAAATTCTTTTGGAATATTGAATTCTTCTGCTTTATTTTTTTCATGTCGCCATTGTACCTTATTTTTTTCGATATTTTTACATGTGGCATGGATGTTTATAACATGACTAATTATCAATCAAATAAGGAAGTTTTTTTTGTAAATAGAAAATCTCTTGAATATTCCCTTAAAAGATATAAAAAAGACCTGAGTGATTTAAAAGAGTCGGCAAAAGAAACTTAAATAGGAAACGGTTTTTTACTATCCATCAATACCCACCTGAAAGGAGTATTTTTATGCTGGAAAACTTTGAAAAACGCCTGCTGGCCGATTTTCTCGGCGAGCATTGGCAGATGTTTGTAGACTTTTGCGAGGAAAACGGCCAAGCGGGTTATGCGGAAGCCGTTTTTGATAAATTGGAAAACCCGTCTTAAAAGGAAAGGAGACAAGTATGTTTTTATCGGTGAAACGGGTTTTAAAACCCGCAACGTATTCGGTAATCGGCACTTATCCGACGGCAGAGGCGGCTGAACGGCAGGCGGAACTGATACTGCTCAGTCGGGGTTCGGACGTCTGCCTGAACATCGTACAGTCAGAAAAAGGCTATACCGTGCAGACGGTACGCTGGCAATAGCAAAGCCGCTTTGTTTCCAAAGCGGCTTCTTTCAAGATAAATATTGTCAGACACGCTCAAAGGCCGTCTGAATTTTCTGAAGCTGTGTCCGGCAAGTGACGAAAAAGATATGCATGCCGATTCAAAGGCAAAGGCATTAGTTGATTTGGTCGCCATTGAGCGGAAAAGTTTTCTATCTGACGGAAAATCCGAATAAAGGGCTTGACAACCACCACAAGACACTTTAACATACTCTACCCCTATCTGTATTTTGGGATATTTTAATCCAAATTTCTGCAAATTCGGCTGTTTCTCCCGATGGAGATCAGCTTTATGTCTATTAATCTTGTTGTCCGCGGTAATCTAGGACAGACATTTTCTCTCAAAACCATCAACCGTGACGGTTCAAACGAACCGAGCACGGTCTTGAATTTTTCCATTGCTTCGACACGTTATAAAAAACAGGGCGACCGTTATGTTGCGGCTGGTCCGACCGAATGGCTGGAATGCGAATACTGGAACCGCCGCGCACAGCATCTAGAAAACATACTGTGTAAAGGTATGCCAGTCATCATCGAAGGCGAAGAATTGGTCGAATTCTACGAAAAGGACGGCCAACGGGTTAAAGCCCGCAAAATCCGTGTCGAAAACATCTATCTGAACCTATCCTCCGACCGTATCGAATCAATTACCCTGAAACCGCCCCGCACTGCAGAGGACGAACAGGATGATACGCCATTCTGAAACCACTCCTGGGACGGCCGCTGCACTGCCGTTCCGGTTTCTGACGGATACGGATTGATTTCGGTATGAATATTTTTCAAAAAAATGCCGGGCGCGACCTCGGCTGGGAATTTATCACACTGACGGCAGGTAATGACGAAGACGGTATTTTCTATTGTGAAAAAGACAATGCCATCGGCTCGGTATGCCTGTTTTCGCCGATGGCCGGATGGAGCGAAAAAACCCCGGTCGATGCGGCCGTGCTGCTCAACGAACCCTATCCGGGCGGCACAATTATGCAATTCATCAATATCGGCTCCCCTTTCGTACAGCCGATAATGGATGCCTATGCCAATGCCAGAATGGGCGTATCCGGCGATATATCGGTACAGACCGCCCAGTATGCGGTACGCGACCGCGCGGCATTTTTACAGCGCGGCACCCGTCAGAAACTGGTGGCTTCTTCGGATACCCGCATATTGGAAAGCCTCGGCCTGTGGACGTTCAAAGTACCGCTGAAAACACAAAATCCCTTTTCGGGAAATGCCAAAGAAACAGCCGCCTTCCAGCAAGAGTGTGCCGCTTTCCTGAAAATGCGCCGCAATGCCCTGTCACAGCTGACCGTCATGGGCATCAATGCCGAAGTATTGCGTACTGCCGCCATGATGGGGGTACTGCGCCGTTATTTTTCGATATACGAACCTTGGGACACCGGCGTAGAAGAAAATGTACCGCTCAACGAGCAGCTGTTTCCCGTCGGTTCGCGTATGAACTGGGACAACCGCCGTCACGACGTGCTGCACTGTTCTGGCTTTTCTTATTCCCGGGAGAGGCAGTATATGGGGATACTGGTTCTGGACCGCTATCCCGGCGCGGAAAACCCGTTCCACTTCTCCAAGATGATCGAACTTTTAGGCAACCCGCCCGGCAACGGTGCGCAAATCGGAATGCCTTATGCGCTCTGCACCACCATTCATTTTCCGGATCAGGGCGTAAAAGCGGCAAAGGTGCGTACATCGCAAGTGCAGACCGAAAAATCGGCCAATGCACTGATGCTGAAATGGTCACCACGCTTGCGTAAGAAGCGTGACAGTTTTCAGGCATTGGCCGAACTGATGCTGGAAGGCGGTAATGCCGTGGAGGTCAGCACCAGTTTGTGTCTGTTCAACCGTTCGGCCAATGCCGTCCGCACCGCACAGTCAACCATGGCAACGTACTACAAGCGTTTGGGCTTTGTCATGCGTCCGGAAAAATATATTCCGGAAGTCAGCTTTTTCAACCAACTGCCTTTAAATGCCTCCCCCGAGAGCATCAAAAACACCCACCGCTTCAAAACCATGGTGGGTTCCCAAGCCGCACACCTGCTGCCCGTAACCGATGAATGGCAGGGTTTCGGAAACGAAATGCTGCTGACCACCCGTTTGGGCCGGCTGTTTCACTACTCTTTGTTCGACAAGCGCAATCTCAACTACAACTGGACTTGGATGGGTGCATCGGGTACGGGCAAATCATTTGCCGTTCAGCGTCTGATACAGGACGAACTGTCTTTGGGTACCAAAATCTGGCTCATGGATACCGGCTCTTCCTATTTGGCATCAGGCATGGTTTCGGGGGCACAGATTCTAGATTTCCATTTCGACTCGGACGTCTGTCTAAATCCCTTTACCAAAGTATCGGACATTGATCAGGAGATCGAACTTATTCTGCCCATTCTCGGCAAGATGGCCAAACCGACCGAAGGCACGACCGACACACAGCGTGCGCTGCTGGAAGAAGCGGTCAAATCAGTGTTTTCTGCCAAAGGCAACAAGGCCGAAATTACCGACATTATCCAATACCTGAACAATCAGACCGGTTCGATGGCTGCGCAACAGCACGAGCTGGCCATGCTGCTGTCTCCGTTCGGCTCGACCGGTTCGATGGGACGCTGGTTCAGGGGAGCGAACAACTTCCGCGCCGAAGCGGATTGGACGATATTGGAATTGTCGGGACTGACCGGCAACAAGCATCTGTGCGACGTGGTGCTGATGATTTTGTCCACCACCATTGCGCAGGAAATGTTCACTTCGCGCGATTTGCGCAAACGGATGATGATCGTCGAAGAAGGCGGCGACCGCTTGGGCGATCCTTCTTTTGCCGAATTTACCGCCAAACTGTTTTCCAAAGTCCGCAAAGAACACGGTTCCGCAGGCGTGGTTATACAGTCGCCGAAACAGATTCACGCCACCGAATTCGGTTCGGCCATCATGGCGTCGGCACACACCAATTTTTATATGCAACAACGAGCGGAGTCCATCGAAGAAGCCAAAGCAAAAAACTGGCTGCAAGTAGATGCCTATACCGAAAAATTGATGCGGGAAGTAAAAACCGCCAAGGGTCAATACAGCGAAATCCTGATCCGCAGCGGCGAAAACGCTGGTATTGCCCGCCTGATCGAAACTCCGTTCAACCGCGTACTATTCTCCACCGAAGGCGAACTCTTCAAGGAATTGCAGCAGCGCGTACGCCGTGGGGAACAGATTACCCACATTGTCGAAGCCGAAGCAAAACGCCTGTACGGGGACGGCACGGTTTAACCCTTTCAGACAGCCTTTCAACCGGAATCACAGAGGATCCCTTTCATGAACGAGACACCGAACAAAACAGACGAAGCAGGCAAAACGGGCAGCACCGGCACAGCGGCACAGCAACCCGAAACGCTGCCTGAAAACGGCCGCCCTGCAACCTCCGGCGGCAGCGGCCTGACGACGGTCATGGTATTGCTGGCCTTGGTATTGGGCGGGTACAGCTTTTTCCGCACCATTGTTCCGACAGCCGCAACGACAGAGAAATTGGCCGTAGTCGATTCCGATCGTTTGGCTGCTGCCTACATCCGGCAGGCATTGTCCGACCCACAGGCGGATACGCCTGCGGCACAGCAGAAGCTGGCCGCGCAACTGAGCGGCATTCAAGCCAAGCTGGATGCCATGGCCGCAGAAGGCAGGATCATCGTACGCAAATCAGCCGTACTGACCGCACCGCCGGGTGCCGACATCACCGCCCAAGTAGCGGCAGAACTGGGCATTACCCTGCCATCAGAACAGCCTCTGCCGCAGGCAGGCAGCAGTAACAGCTTTTCAGGCAGCACACCGGTTCCTACGGGCTTACCGGCAAACCAAACACCCGCAAACGCATCAGATGCCCGCTTGGGCAGCCAGTTGGATTGACACATATGACCCAAAAACCGCTGCCTCCGCTACGCGTCAGACTGGCAGTCTGCGCTGCCGGCTTGGCCGTTGCCGCCTGTGCATGGACCGTACGCCCGTGGTTGCAGGAACAGGGCTCGGTCATGGTGGAAGCCAAAACGGCGGGCTGCCTGCCATGGCAGGTGTACTGGTACGACAAAAAACAGACATACAGACCGCTGCGCCGTAACGACGTCATCCTGTTTCCGGCACGGGGCATGGCTCCCGTCATACCGGACGGACTGCCTGTCGGCAAACTGGTGGCGGGACTGCCGGGCGACAAAGTGGAAATCCGCAACGGCAACGTCTATATCAACGGCAGCCTGATCGCGGATGTCCGCTACGGCGCAGGCAAACTGGGCAAACCCGTGGATTATTGGGATACGGCATACAGATTGGAAGACGATGAGATTTTTGTATTCGGCACGGAAAAACATTCCTGGGACTCCCGCTACTGGGGGCCGTACCGGGCTTCTATGGTTCGCGGCCGTCTGCTGCCTCTGTTTTAGCGGGACGGCAAACGGGGAAACGTTTGACCTGAAACGGCTGCTCGACAGCCAAAAGGCAAATACAACAAGATTTATGCAGAGCCTGAAAGGCCAAGTGGTTCCCGGCGGCAGCCCTACCCAGATGCTGACCCGGGGCGAAAATCCTGCCCGGGCACAACTGGCCGGTATCCGCACGGTGGTATTCGTATCCCGTTCCATGCCCGAACAGGAACTGTTGAAGCTGCTGACACAGGGAGCCGGACGCCGGGATACGGTATTTCTGTACCGCGGCTGGGGCAGCGGAGGTGCCGACAAGGCGTTTGAGTATGCAGAAACATTAGTACGCAAACTGCCCGAATCCGCCCGCAAAAACCCGCCCAACATCATGGTTATGCCCGAAGCATTCCGCCGTTACCGCATCAGCCATGTACCTGCGCTGCTGCATCAGGATAAAGGCAAATGGTATCTGGTTCAGGGTACACCATCCCTAGATCAGGCATTGACCGCCATTACCGGTCGCCGGTTCGGACAACGTCTGAGTCGTCAATGGGCAGTATCGGAACCCGATCAGGCAAAAATCATGAAACAGGCGGCAGCCCGCGTGGACTGGAAAGCGCAGGCACGTTCGGCAGCAGAATCTGTATCTGCCCAGATGGCCGGCAATATGGATCTGCCGGTTTCCAAAGGCATCGAGAACCGGCTCCACATTCCGTATATGCGTGCGGATTTCGACATCCGAAATCCCAAAACCGGCATGACGGTTTATCCGCGCGGCACAATGTTCAATATTTTGGCCGCTGACCCACTCGGCAGACGTTCCATATTGGCACTTGACGGACGGGACATCCGCCAAGTGCGCTACGCGCAGCGTATTATCAAAGAACGCCCCCAAACCTTGGTACTTTATACCCGGCTAGGCAAACTGGCAGGAACCGGCATTCCGGCCTCCCCTTTGAACACATCTCTGGCACAACGCCTGAGCATCCGTACGGTACCCACCTACCTGCAACAAGAAGGCATGGCATTCCGGGTAGTTTCAGTACACCCGTTCGATTGAGGCAACAATGAAATACGGCAAAAAAACAGTCAGATTATCCGTACTGGCAGCGGGACTGCTACTTTCAGGCAGCCTTTACGCCTTTGATAGCGGTGCAGACAGCAGCAGCGGCAACGGCAGCAGTCAAACCTGCTCCAACGCCGGTTTCGACGCGTTAATCAATTTCGACTTCGATTCGGCCTTTCCGCTGCGGATTATGGGCAATACCGTCATCTCAGGCGGAGATGTACCGCACCCGCCCCATGCCACCACACAATCTACCTGCAAATGCGGCGAAGAACCGTACGCCATTTATGGTTATACAAGAGGTATGTGGCTGCCGACACGTTTCGTCGAAGTCGTTCGCAACGCAAGCTGCTCTCCCGTGTATGGGGATGCGGTCAAACCGTTGCTGCAACAGATGGCCGCACTAGCCGGCACCGGGCAGTCGGAACAGGTCACCCGCCTGACTGCAGGCGAATCCTCAGGCCGCTACGACACCTCATTCCGCCATTTCCACAGTTGGTCGTTCCCGTTCAACCCCTACGGCTGGAATCCCCGCTGCTTCCACAAAGGTGGCAACCTCGAAACTTCGATTGCCCAACCGGTTTGGTCGAAAAAAGACCCTGTGTACATGAACCTGCTCTATCCGGAATGGATGGCAATCGGCAACTTGGTCAACAGCCCCCTGTTCGACCTGCCCGCACACACCGCTTCCTGTATCGCCAACACCACCGGTATCGGCTGGGGTATGGTGGACGATGCCGCCTACTGGTTGGGCGGATGCATGGGTAACAACCTGCCAGCCGCCGGATCGATGTCGGCTGAGAAAAACAGCATCATCGGCACCTCCACCATCCTGAACCGGTCCATCATGCTATCCAACCGTACCGGCGGTTACGCATCGGTTTCGACGGTCGGTGACAAAGCCCTGTGTACGCCGGTTCCTGTGCCGTATGCGTCCAAATCGGAATTCAAGTCCTCCATGCTGTTCCCCTACCCCGAATCAGGATCGGGCGGCAGCAGCGGCGGAGACATGGGCATCAGCGAAGGTGCTCTGTTCGGTCAATTGAGTGGCGAAGTAGCCAACTTTCTCAATATGGGTGGTAAAGGTGCGCACCGTTTGGGTTCCAGCAATTTTGCCTGGGCTGTTTCCCGCAGCGACCAATCCCTAGATAACAATGATTCCGATGCCGTCTATCTGCTGTGGCGGTGGGTGGACTGTTGCGAATTCAACTGACAGATCAATTCCACAAGAAGGCAATGTCAATATGAAATACAAATTTTCCGTTTTTTTGGTAACCGCCTTGGCGGTTTTTCCGGTTCATGCGGATACGGGCAAAGTATTCGGCAGCAGCGGTCTGCACGGCAGCCGACAGCAGGCTCGCACCGCCCAAACAGAAAGCGGGCAACGGATTTGGCAGCGCGACCAAAGCTATGCGCTGGATCTGTACCGTCAGGTACAGTCGGGCAATGCGTCCGCCGTTACCGAACTGAAAAAATCCGCCAACAGCGGCAACCGCTGGGCGGCATTACAGTACGGCTATCTTGCCCATACCGGCAAATTACCCGGTTCGGGCGGCAAGCCGGACATGTCCACAGCGATTAAAGCCTACAACCTGTCGGCCAAACGCATGGATAAAGGCCGCCTGGCGGACATCAACGGCAACTATATGGCTGCCTACAACATGGGGCTGGTTTACTACTACGGCCAAGGAGTAGCGGCCAATGGTGCGGAGGCCCTGCGCTGGTTCAGGGCTGCGGAGAGTGCCTACCGCGCACCGGGCCAGCATCGAGTATTTTGGCCTGCGACCGTTTATATTGCCCAGATTTTGGAACGCGGTTACGGAGTTGCCAAAAACGAAAAAGAAGCATTGGAGTATTGGGAGCGTGCTGCCAAAGCCAATGAAGCCGAAGGACTGTACGGATACGGTATGGCGATATTGAACGGCAAAGGAGGAGTACAGAACCCCTATCGCGCCTACCCCGTCCTGTTGAACGCCGCCAACCGCTGGCATGTCGGAGCCATGGTGGCTTTGGCCAAATACCAAGGCAGCGGTGATAAGCTGCGCGAAGCCAATCCGGTCGATGCCGCTAAGTGGTGGACGATTGCAGCCATGGTAAACAAACGGTACAGCCGCCAGGCAGAGAAAGCTATGACAGCCCTGCCCGTCGCCAAACAGCAACAGGTACGCTCGCAGACACGCAGCTGGCTCAGCACCCACGGCACGGTTCCGAAATCCTTTGACTGGAAACAGCCGATTAATACCGAAATCCCGCAACGCTGACACAACAGGGGAGGCGACGATATGAACAAAAAACTGAAAACGGCCGCAACGGCAGCCGTCTTGGCGGTTACCGCCGCAACCGTATCGACTTTACCGGTGTATGCCGACAATGCCTACCGGAAAGCACAACCTCAAGGCTGGTTTTGGTACGAAGACCCCACACCTCAGAAACAGGAACAGGCCAAACCCAAACCAGAACCTGTCCCGCAAAAACCTGCTCCTGCCAAAGCGGATAAACCTGCCGAGGTAAAGCAGGATGACGAACCGTTTTCTGCACCGTGGGTACGGAAGAATCTTCAGGTACTTCTGGAACGTGCCATCACAAATCCGACCGAAGAAAACGTCCGTGCCTATAAATACATGGAACGCGTTATGTCGGACATGTCCACCAACTTCGCAAACATGAGTGAAAAAGTGGTACAGAACGATCCGATGTTGGACGAATCGGTACGCTTTCCGATTTCGTCCATGGCGCGGGCGCAGGCATTATCGCGGGTTGCCCAGGCCAAAGACGGCATCATCCGCGACCTGAAAGGCAAAGCCGGTTTGTGGATGTTTTTTGATTCTAAATGTTCGTTCTGCCACAGCCAATACGAAACCACCCGACTACTGGCACAGAAACACGGTCTGACCGTCCATTACATCAGTACGGACGGCGGCATCATCCCGGGTATGACCGCAGCACAGATACGCTACGACCGTAACGCCGAGCGTGCACGCACCTTGGGCATCAAACTGACACCTGCGGTGGTTTTGGTCGCCCCTCCTGAAAAAATGGCCATCGTTGCCCACGGTGCGATGGCCCAATCCGAATTGGAAGAAAAAATTGTTTTGGCGGCCGTCGACATGAAACTGGCCGATCCCGAACTGAGCAATCTGGCCAAACTGCAAGACAGGGGCATTCTGTCGGCACAGGACATGGCGGAAGCCAAAAACCGGATGCGCAACCCGGACAACCCGGACGAACTGGTCAAAATGCTGAACGAAATGATCCGCAGAAAAATGTAAAGGACACATCATGAAATCCACCCGTAATTTATTGCAGCAGTATGCCGTCCCCACCATCGCCGTATTATCTTTATGGCTGGCCACAGCCGATGCCAAGGCAGACATTGCCAAAGGCATGGATGCCATGTGGAACCAGACCTCCCCCTCTTTGGGCGGAGTCAACGATAACTACGGTGGTACGCTGGGCGGTTTGTCGGTACGTTCCCCCGTACGCAGCTTCAACATCTTGGCTTTCGACCCACCCCGCATTTCGGCGGGCTGCGGCGGCATTGATGCCTATTTCGGCAGTTTTTCGATGATTTCGGCGAAAAATACACAAAACCTGATACGGGCAATCATCGCCAACGGTACCGGCTACGCCCTCAAAATCGCTATGGATAATTTGTGCCCGCCCTGTCAGAACATCATGTCCGGCTTGCAGGACTGGACTACTAAAATCAACAGCTACGCCAAAAATACCTGTCAAATCGGCATGGCCGCGGTGGATTGGGCACGCGGGCAGCGTAATCCCTCAGCATTCGGCGACGATGGCAAAAGCTCCGCAGAAGCGGTTCAGGCTGCCTCATCCGGCGCAGCCGCAGACTTTGCCGAAGCCAACGACAACCGCACCTACCGCGGAAAAAACGCCAACCGCCCTGACAATGCGGCAGAAAAATCGACCGAATACGGCAACAACATGATGAACACTCTTGTTTCCGCCGGCGTATTCAACGCATCGGGAAACGGTGCGGTGGATACGGCTCCTTACGGTGGAAATCAGGGATTCCTGCAAATGGCCATGAATCTGTACGGAACCCAAGTTACCCTGACCGGCGGCAATGCTTCATCTTCGGCTTCCGGCGGGCGGTTTGCCAAAGGCTCGAGTGAGCGGACCGACAAGGAGCTCGCTCCGATTTGGACGTTCAACGACATCGTGTACGGCGCACCGACAGGAGCCGCCTTAAGCGGCTACAAATGTTCGGACTTCGACATCCAAAAGGCGGACAGCTGCCAAAACGTCAGTACCGCGGATTCGGACTTCCCCGGTACGCACCGGTACATCCTTAATCTGCTGATCGGAAAACAAACCGCTTTCGGCGACGGTAACAAAATGGGGGATTCCATTGCCACACAGATACAGAACGGCAGCATCATGGCCTATTTTGCCGACAATACCCAAACCCTGAGTACCGAACAGTCCGCCTTTCTGAGCCGCCTGCCGAAAGAAAGCGTCGACGTATTGAGCCAAGCGGCTAAAGCTGGCAGACAGACCGCCATTCAGGCTGCCGATGCCGCTGCACGGCTTTACGGAGAACAGATGGCGGCCGATTTGGTACTGAGTATGAATAAAACCTTATCCGTTGCCTATTCGGCCAACGTCGATACAAACGGCAAACGGATTGTGGCCATGTCTCCTGCGCAACAGAAACAGGTGGATACTCTGGCCGCACAGGCACAGAAATATCAGGACAGCGGCAGCCGTTCCGCCGCACAACAGGGCTTCGTACGTCTTGTACGCGGAGCGGTCATGCTGACCGGCAACAATTCCGGTCTGCTGCAACAGTAAATACCAACCTTCGGGAATTAACGTACCATGGACAAGCATGTCATCGGACAATCAAAAGGAATTTTTTCAGGCTGCCTGAAATATCTGGGCATCCTAACTCTGATATTGGCACCTTTGGCCGCATGGGCAGATGCACTGCCGGCAAGCATCGAAACCGAAGGAAACAGCGACATCACTACCTTATGGGTGGTCGGCGACATTGATGTGATTGCTCGCGGTCTGAATGCAGTAGCCATGTTTTTCAACGGTGCCGGCACCGGCTCCCCCCTGATCAGCCTGCTGACCTTGGGAGCATTGATAGCATTAGCCGTGATGTTGACCCAGTTCATTACCAAACGCACCATGGATCCGGCCAATACTTTTCTGATGATTGTGATTGTGGCCACGCTGTTCATTCCGAAAACGTCGGTATGGGTATCGTCTTATTACGACGCGCGCGGTGGAGCCGGTGCCGGGGCAGTCGGTTTCCGCAAAATCGACAACGTACCCATCGGAGTGGCATGGCCGTTGGGTTTTTTCTCCAATATTTCCAAAAAGGTTTCCGAAATCTACGATACCGGTATGCAGGTACTGCCGGACACCGCCGCTACCGGTAGCGGTACAGCTGTTACCGAGGGCGGCATCCTAACCCACGGAGCCGAAGGCTATTTCAGCCCTCTGAAAACCGTACTGCGCCTGAGAAACCAGTTTTCCGCCCCGGAAAACACCCTGATGCTCTCCAACCTGGCCAACGCTTCCCAAGTATGCAACTGGTCGGACCGCTGGGGAGACGCTGACAAAGGCGGCATCTTCAATGTGATGGCCAGAGGACACCAAACCGGCATGGTCCGCATCGCACTACCTGCCGCCAAGGCGGGTGATCCGCCGGTCATCGGTTTGGTCGGCTGTTCCGATGCCGGCAAAATCATTTCCCTGATGATGCTGAAAAACGTTGTCAACCTACCCGGGAAAAACTATTCCCAAACTGCCGTTTCCGCCACCAATACACGCAACCTGTCGGCAGTCAAAGGTACACATATAGCCGATACGCAGCGTTACGAAAACGCACAGAGCGAACTTGACCAGCTGCCGCAAGCTATCGCAGCGGCAGCTAGAGGCGATACTTCCCGCACCGCCGATGCCATGGGTGTCGGCAACCCGGATACCCTGCTCAATCTGGTTCGTAGTCAGATCGAGCAGGGACAGATGCAGCCCGCCGCACTGGCTCAAGTATTCACTTCAGCCAATGCGGTCAGCGCGGTGGAAATCGAAGCCAACATGATCTTTACCAACATCGTCCAAAGCTGTGTCGGCAGCAATGACGCCAATTGCGCCAAACAGGCTTTCATGATGTCCGAGGCACGCAACCGCGCCGCTGTCGATGCCGCCGGCGAAGCATCGATGTTTCAGAATTTCATGGGACACTCCATGAATATCCTGATGTTCATCTATATCGTCATGTCCCCTATCATGATTTTTGTCATCCTAACCATGGGCTGGAGCGGTATGCGCATCATGGGTGCCTACCTGCTGTTTGCCGCATGGATCAATTCCTGGCTGCCGCTCAACAGCGCGATTTCGTTCTATATGTTGCAAAACTACCACAATCGTATGCGCGACTTGGTATTAGCCATTGCCGGATCAGACGAACCCGGTCGGATATTGTCGCCGGCGGTCATCAACGGTATTTTCAACAGCACGCAGGATATGCTGGCATCGGCTTCCACCCTGATGGCCGCAACGCCGCTGGTCATGCTGTCCCTGTTGAGCGGTTCCATCTACGGCATGGTGCAGCTGGCACAGCGGATGAACATGGGCGGCAAAGATTATGTGGACGAAAGCAAAGCCGCACCGCAACTGGATCAATCCGAAGTGGTCGGTATGGCAAGAATGCTGCAAAACAGTTCCGCCGGCGGTACTTTGGGTACACAGAATTTCGCCCAAAACATCATGAGCAACGCCGATGCCACCAATCCTGCCGCCATCAGCCTGCAAACGAGCCAACAGGCAATAGACAGCGCACGGACATCCGCTGCAGCCAAAGTACAGATGATGGAAGGAGCTGCGGAAAGCAGAACACTGGCACAAATCGACAGCGATGGCAAAGTAACGCAGACAGGGATTGTTTATACGCAAACCGTGGATGGTAAAGATGTTGCACGTATTGCACATACTGGAGAACATGCCGTGGCAGCTAATGAGAAATTTGCTTTAGGCATTAGCGGCGATAAAGTTGTAAGCATTGGAGCAAAAGGAGAAATCAGCGATAGTGTTACCTACAAAGATACCGAAGGTAATAGCCACGACCTCACACAAGGAACTAATATAGGCAATACCGAAAGCATCCAAACCTCTTTCGGCACCATGAACTCGCACCAATTGAACAGTTCCATCAGCCAAAACCTGTCAGATGCACGCGAACAGGCACGCAGCATCGAACAGGCAACCAGCGACACCGTCAGCCACGGATTCAGTACCAGTATCAACCGTACCGGTTTCGCTTCCTTGGTATCCAATGATGCAGTGCTGGCTCAGCAGCAATTATCGGCAGGCGCAGCCTCGGCGGGCAAATACGATGCCGCCGCCGGTTCAGCCTTGCAGGCTGCCAGCAGCAACAGCAGCGCATATTTCAGTACTCTGACAGGACTATCGACAGGTACGGAAAGCGAACGCTTTGCAGCATTAGCGGCTCTTCATGGATTGTCTGCCGCCAATCCGGCCGGACATGCACAAGCCTATGCCAACATGGCTCAAGGGGCATTAGCCGTACAGGAGCAGAACCGTACCATGCGTACCGACAATCAGGCAACCATTGAGCAACAGATTTCATCCGACAATGCCGGCCAATTAGGCAGCTTCCAAAACCCTCTGAACAACAAAGAGCAGTTGGAGGCAGCCAACCCACAGGGACGTACCTCTTCATCGTTCGGAGATCCGAGAAACAGCAACACGCTGTCCAGTAACGGACACAGCCAACCGGAAGGATTAACACCCGCCGAACGTCAGAAGATTTTGGAATACAACCGAGCCAGAGTAGCCGAAATGACCGAATTCAATAACAGCGTTATGAAGGAAGTCAATGACCGCCCTGCTTTGCAGAAATTCTTCGATTACACACAGGCTGATGCGTGGAAGGCATGGCATAACGCGGGAGAACAATTGGATAAAGGCGATTACGGTGGTGCCGCTCTCGGGTATTTGACCAGCGGTCTGGAAGCGGCTTCATTGGGTACGGGACGTTTGCTCCGAGACATCACAGGAACACAGGATACAAGCCCGACCGGCTTATCCGATACAAACAACCCCGAACTTAATGCCAAAATCAGACAGATGGAAGCCAATCAGAAAATGATGAGTGGTTTTAATATGTCCGACACAACCAAAACCATAGACGGCAAACCGATTGAAGAAATCATCGGCAGAAATCCTGCGGCTCCGATAGCCAATTCCGTACCGACAACAGCCAGCAATGGCGGGGACGGAATGGCATTGCCAACCAGCCGGTCAGGTTTGACCCATTTACAGAGAAATGAAGCATTTGCCGGAGAGAAAATAAACGGCATCGAAACCCACAAAGGCACGCTGGCCATTGCCCATGCCATGGAGAAACTGTTTGATAACCAACAACAGGATGTCAGATTTAGCGCATTTAACGACCGATACCATGTAGAAGAAAGGCCGAGAAGCCTGCATACAAAAGGATTAGCAGTCGATATGGTGCTTGATCAAGAAGGGAAATCCTTGGACGCTTTAAGTACACGTCATTCCAACTGGGAACAGGCAGAGTCGCGCATCCACAAACTCATGCAGGATAACGGCTTCCAGAAAAAAGACTATTCTGTCGATTACGAATGGAAAGGCAAGAATGGAGCGACAGGAGATCATGTCCACTTCCAATTTAACAACCAGGAAGCCGCCAACCGTTTTGCCTCATTGGCAGAAGCCGGTCAGGTAAAAGGATTACTAGGAACGACATCCAGTAACAATGAAAGCACCCAAGCT
The DNA here is from genome assembly GCF_002216145.1 of Neisseria chenwenguii. Lineage (NCBI taxonomy): Bacteria > Pseudomonadati > Pseudomonadota > Betaproteobacteria > Neisseriales > Neisseriaceae > Neisseria > Neisseria chenwenguii. The sequence goes on along the minus strand of NZ_CP022278.1, from coordinate 2,270,844 downwards.
TCAACTACTGGTAACAGCTCTTTCCTTTCTCAGACTGGTTCATCTTATGTTGGTCAAGGTCGTGTCCCATCACTCAGTAGCGAGCAAAAAATCAACATGTTGGCTATTTATGATGCAGCAAGAGCTAATGGATTATCACATGCTCAAGCATCTGCATTTACTGCCGAGGTAGGTCGTGAAAATAGCTTCCGTACAAACATAATGAGTGGCTCACATACGGATGATCATAATAATAAAACAAATAAAGGTATTATTTCATGGCAAAGCGGCAGAGAAAAACAACTTGATGCATGGATGAAAGAAAGAGGTTTAATGAATTCTGATGGCAGTTATAAACAAGGACAAGCTGCGGTTAACGCTCAAGTTGCATTTGCAATTCACGAGATGCGCAATGTAAATGCTTATAACAAAACGGAACAAATATTCTTAAACAATCCAAATGTAAGCTACCAAGAAGCAACAAAAGTGTTGGGAACCAACTATATTGCTTGGAGATATAACGATCCCGCTTATGCGGCAGGACACAGCAATCGTGATAGCTTTTACAATGCCTTGCAAAAAGCATTAACCGACCGTTCAGCAAAATAACAGACAGGCCACTAAGTGGCCTGTCTATTGAGGGAGATTCAAAATTATTCCTGAACTTGATAGCCGAACCTGGATACAGCATCCTCTATAGTACCAGTAAAATTATGACATGCTTTCAAATACAATTCAGCACTACCAACTAGGGTACCAGGCACCCCACCTGAAGGATTTCCTAGTGGAATAAGTGTTGGCTGCTGTCCAATTTTTTCAATGACAGGTCGAGACAAAGAGCAATTAACAATAAGTGTGTGCGGTTTTTTATTCCAACTAACACTTTTACTTTCATACGCTCTTTCCCCTCCTAGCAGAATTAATTTTATCCGAGACGTGTTAGCAGTATGAGATATATTTTCAAAAGATAATACCTTTGCGACCACACACGGTTCACGATAACAAGATTCTGAAATTGCTCCCTTTTGAATTCCTGTATGATTAAATTGGGTAATTAGATTAGAGTTCCTAGCTGAAACTTCATAGGAAATTAAGGTTAAAAATAAAGAAAGCACCAAATAGATATGTTTCATAACCTACCCTCAACATCAACTACAAATAGCAACTATAGCTGCCAAGCTCAATGCCACAATCAAGGCATAACGAAGCCATTTGTTTTTAGCAAGTGTAGCAATAATTTCATCAGTATCATTTCTGATTTTTTTGCGCCGACGTGCGCCCCACAAGATATGGTCTTCATCATAAATCATACGAATTTCCTAGCTTGGCAAGTTAATTGAGCAATGAATTAATTAAGGAATCCTATCAATGAAAAATAAAAAATTCACCTGTACAAAATATTTTATTTTATTAACAACTTTATTCATTTCTCCCTTGACACATGCCGATAAAATCTCAGGCTGCCTGAAAGGCTACATCAACACACCCGAATGCCGCCGCATGATTGCAAACTACTGGCAGCACGCTCCTTCTATCGAACGGATTGCCGTACAGGAAGGGGTTGAACCTGAGTTGCTCAAAGCCTTGATCGCATATGAAAGCAGTTACAACCATCGGGCTGTATCTCGGGTGCAGGCAACAGGTCTGACCCAAGTGATGCCCGGTACGGCTAGGGGAATGGGCGTACATCCCGACAAGCTGTATATTCCCACTGTTTCCATTCGTGCCGGTGCCCGTTATCTGCGTCAGATGTTCCGTGATTTCGGGCGTTTGGATTTGGCTCTGGCCGCCTACAACGCCGGCCCTGGCAGAGTAAGGAAAGCCGGTAGAAAAGTTCCGAATATAAAAGAAACCCAAAATTATGTGCGCAACGTGAGTGCATTATATACTGAATTCAAACGCAAAACAGCTTACGCAAACAACACAGGTCGTAACAACATAGCGGCCGTATCGGGCAAAAACACCTCCCCGTCCTCTGGCACACAGCCTGCCAAGTATTCCGCAAACAGTGCCTATCAATCCCATACGTCCAACGTCAATTAGCGGGCGGATTGCGTTACTTTGTGTAAACTTTATATCGGCAATTCCTGCCAATCTTTATTTTTAAAAAAGGAAACCGATATGTTACCGTTACACATTGCAGAACAGTTGAAGCAGTATATTCACGATTATTTAGACAACTGCCGTTACCGCAGCATGTCTCCCGGAACAATCGAGGGGTATCGGAGCAACCTGAAACAGTTTACCGGACTACTCCATTTAAGACCAAACAGTACCTATGTGACGGAGTTTGCCGAAATATGCACCGAACCGGTAATGATTGAAACCGTCATCCTGAAAACCGGTCAAAACCCGGATTTAACAGCCTACACCATCCGGCGTTACGTTTGTGCCTGGAGGGGATTCATTTGTTACCTAGTCAAAACCAAAGTGCTTGACCTATCCTATGACCGCTTTGAATTCGAATTACCGAAGCTACCCGAGGCATTACCCAAAGCCGTCGATATGGACGAACTGGAAAACCTTTTGGACTACGGCTTAGTCCACCATGACAACCCTAACTGGATCGATTGGCGCAATCTCTGTATTTTCGAATTGATGGCCTACTCCGGACTGCGCATATCGGAAGCAACCGGTTTAACCGTAAACGACGTATTTCTCAGTCAAAACCAAATCAGGGTAACAGGCAAAGGCAGCAAAACCCGTTTAGTGCCGATTACAGACTGTGCCGTTGATCGGATACGAAATTACCTGAAAGCACGGAGTGCGGCCAACATCAAAATCAAAAGCAACCATTTGTTTGTCGGGCGGCACGGCAACGGTATCGGTAACTCCACCATCAGGCTGCACCTGAAAGAATGGGCGAAGCAGTCAATGGGGACGGACCGGAGAATGACGCCACATATGCTCCGGCATTCCTGCGCGACGCATTTTGTCAAAAAAACACACAATCTCAGATTCGTACAAATGCTGCTGGGCCATAAAAACATTTCGACGACTCAGGTATATACTCATTTGGACACCGATTTCGTCAATACACTGTTCCACAACAACCACGACCGCAAAACGGGAGAATAACGTAACTGGGGCAAAATATCGTCTTACCATGAGCAGCGGCAGAAACTGCCGTAAATTTCAATCTGACACGGAGTATGACAAATGAAAAGTTTAGCGACCGCCATAACAGTCTTGACATTGGCAGCCTGTTCTACCAATCCGGACGGCAGTATCAACTGGTCGGACAACCCTCTAAATACTGCGGCAACGAAGATCGACCAAGGTATTCAGGCAGGCAACCGAAAACTGGATCAGTTACCGGGAACACAGGGCAAACGTTCCGATCTGACTTACGATGACTTGATAAAAATGGGCTATATCAGACGTAACCCGGACTATCCCAAACTGTCCCAACAGCGTTATGTGTTCACATCTAAGAACTGCAACAAAAGCCGTCAGACCTTATGCCTGCATCCGGACGCGAATATCGCCGAACGTCCATAACGCCTGAAAATCAGGGACGGATACGCTGTCCCTTTTCGTTGACGATATGGGTGCCGTTGAAATTCCATTGCATTCCGGCCCGCTTATTGCAGCGCACCATCTTGCCGCTGAATCTTGAAGCATGGGCATAACCGTGGATATGGATAGCGTTGCGCCCCTCCGGACGTATCTCCAGTACGCTGCCGCTTTCGGTAGTTACCCCCTCATCCCGGTAGGATTCGATGCCGAATACGATCAGTTCGCGGCCGCCGGCAGGCTTAACCATGACCACCTTCGACATACCGACATCGGTATTGGGCGCAAACCAGTCGGCAGCGATAATGGCCGGATCGTGGCACTCGGCCGTTTTGCTCCATACACCCCTGTATTGCACGGGTATCTCTTGTGCTGCCGCATATAAAGGCAGGGTTACAGCAAATGCGGCAATCAGTTTTTTCAGCATGGTGTAGCTCCTGGAAGTGTTTTCGGGTATCTATCCGTTCAGGGATCAAAGGCAACGTTTTCAGCCGCTTTTTTCAATTCCGCCCAGTCGTCCGGAGGATTACCGTTTTTCAGCATAGCCGCGAATACGGCGTACGCATCGGTTTTACTGCCGTAGGCACGTTTGGTTTTGTCGTCGTTGACCCACACATAGACAATGATTTTTTCTTTTTCGCTGTACCGGAAAAACAGACGGTACTGCTGGAAAAATTTGGCTCTGAACCAGTGCTTATACGCACTGCCGAGAGTATTGCCCTGACGGTAAACGTCCAAAGACGGATCAGTGGGAATAATCTCAAAAGCCAGCTTGTGAACGGCTGCCAGCATTTTGGCTGCCTTTGTGGCCTGATAGGTCTCCGGCTTCTTCTGTTTTAAGGCTTCCACCTCTTCCCGTAATTTGAGATATTGGCTCCAAAACAGTTCATGAACATAAATCTGCCAGCCGTTAATCTGTACGGTTTCGCGGACGATACTCACAGCGTTTCATCCAAATCAACTTCAACACCGGTAAGTAGTTGTTCGGTTTTTGAAAGTTCCTGTGCAGATATGGCACGGATGCTCTGCGGATTTTCCCGTATATCTCGTTCCAACAGACTTAAAAACGGCAACAGAGCGGGGTCGGTATTACCTGAGGCTTCAGATTTTTTGATGGTAACAACACCTTTCTCAGAGATAACGTATTCCAATTTATCCTGTTTACCCAGCCCCAGAGTTTTACGCACCAATTCCGGAACGGTGGTTTGGAAGCGGCTGGTCAGGGTTGAGGATGCTGTAAGCGGTAGAGGCATGACAATACTCCTTAAAAATTCACAATCAACAATGCAATTGCATTGCTTGAACATGGTAAGGACTTTGCATTACCTTGTCAATACCTGTCTGAAAATATCCGCCTGTTCCTCATCCAATCGACCAGTCCGTTTTTTATGCTCTTTACTGACGCGCAATACTGTCGATTCGCTGCATTTCAGGGTTTTGGCCGTTTGCGAAATACTGACCCCTTTAAGTCTCAGGGCAATAATGTCCTGATGCAGCCCTTTATCTGCCGGTCTGCCTTTGTAGCGGCCGTTTTTCTTCGCCAACGCAATGCCCTCTTTTTGGCGTTTGCGCCGGGTCTGCCAGTCTTGGTGTGCCATATTCAGCGCAATGCGCAGGAACATTTTCTGCATGGCGGCAAACAGCGGTTCGAACAGGTATTTGGGCAAAGAGTCGTCATCGCCCAACACCGCATCGAACTGGGTCAAGTCGAAAATCTCCGGCACTTGGATGACCGCTCCCTTTTCGGTAATCCGTGCAATCAGTTTTTCCGCCTCGCGAGGCGGCAGGCGGGTAATCCTGTCGATGCTTTCGGCAAATACCCAATCGCCGTTTTGCAGATCGGTCAACAGCCGCTGCAACTCCGGCCGGTCGGGCGTGATGCCGGAGGCTTTTTCGGCATAAATGCCGGCGATGTAGAATCCCTGCGCCTTAGCTTCGTCAACCAACCGTTGTTGTCGTTCCAGATTCTGCTCGTCCGTGCTGACCCGCATATAGATACGGGCAATTTTGGCATTCATGGCATACCTTCCTTTTTTTAAGTCCTGAAATTATACTGCCTTTTTTTAAATCATAGAAAAATAAAAAAAGGGGATATCTAGATATACCGTTTTTTAGCTCTACCCAAATAACAGATAAATACAAAAAAAAGCTGCCTGAAATTTTCAGGCAGCCTTCGTCATCAAGAGAACCGCAATCAGAGTTGCAGCAGGTTTCTCAAATAACCGCGCAGTTCCGGCATCGGTATCGGCCAATACGGATCGGTATCGAACCAGTTGTCAATTCCATTCCAAAACTGAGCCACAGTTGTGGTCTAAAATTGAGCCACCCTATGAGCGGTGTTTCATCCGGTAAGAATCATTGCCCGTCTCAAAAATATCGCAGCAATAAGTCAGGCGGTCCAGTAAAGCACCCGTCATCTTTTCATCCATAAACAGCTTCACCCATTCGCTAAAAGCCAAATTGGTCGTCATGACAATACTCGTCCTTTCATGCAGTTGACTCATCAGATGAAACAGCAGCGCACCGCCTTTCTGACTAAACGGCAGATACCCCAACTCATCAAGAATCAACAAATCGTACCGACATTGCTGTTCGGTCAGTTTCAGACGGCCTTCGTCTTTGTCTGCTTCCAATTTGTTGACCAAGTCCAGTACATTCCAAAAACGTACCCTAAATCCTTGTGTCGCAGCTTCGATACCCAGTGCTGTGGCAATGTGTGTTTTACCCGTACCCGGTCCGCCTACCAACACCACATTACGCTTTTGTCTGATATAGCCCCCGCCCAACAGCAGTTCCAAGGCCGGACGGTGTATCAAACTCTGCTCAAAATCAAAGTCGGCCAAACTGCGGTGTTGCGGAAACCTTGCCTGGCTAATCCGGTTTTGGGTGCTTCTTGCTGTTTTGGCTATATGTTCGGCAGTCAACAACCGCTCCAGAATATCCAGCGTACCCCGTTTGCGACGGATGCCGTCCACTACGATTTCATCCCATTGCTCCGCCATCGCACCGAGTTTCAATTCTTTCAGCAATCCAACCAAACGTTCATGCTGCATGATGTTTCTCCTTCACCGTATCCGTTTGTTTGCCCGACAAACTCAGTAAGCGGTCATAACGGCTGCAATCAACTGACGGCGGGACGGTAAGTGGGATGTCCCTGATATGGAAACGGGGTGAAGGCGGTTCTTTCAGACGGTTGATGATGTTCAATACCGCCTCCGGTGTCGGCATACCTTCGTCCAATGCCAATTCCGCCGCCGTCAATGCCAAGTCAGCATCGTATTCGGCCATCAGGTTCAGCAGTTTGACCATCACCCTGTCTCCTTTGGGCTGTTTAAGCAAACAGGCTTTCAGTCGCTCTATGACGGGCGGCAGCACCCAGCCGATAAAAGCCCTGCCGTCTCTTAACGCGCCGGGTTTCTTTTGCAGATAGGGCAAAAAATGCCAAGGGTTATAGCTGATGCCGTCCTTCACAAAGCTGCGCGGATGTTCGGCAATGCAGTCGGTATCGCTACAAAAGCGGACGGTCTGTGCGCCGATATAAGCCCTAACCGTATTGCCCGCCCATTCGACCGGTACGCTGTAACGGTGACGTTCGACGGTAACCAAAGACTGGTTGCTGACTTTGAGTATCTCCAAACGTTCTGCCGGATAGGGACGGAAAGCGGCCAACGAATGCTTCTCCCTTTCCCATATGTCGGTAACCGGCTGCCTGTATTCGGGATGTTTGTGCTGCTGCATCAGCCGTAGGCATTGCTGCTGCAGGTAGTCGTTGAGAGAGGTGAAGGAATCAAAAGCCAAAGTCGGTTTGAACAATCTTTCACGTAGGTAGCGTATCTGCCTTTCGACCTGCCCTTTCTCCCAGCCGGAAGCCGGGGTACAGGCAACCGGTTCAATGAGAAAATGGGTCATCATCTGTAAAAACTGCGCGTTAAATTCCCTCTCCTTACCTTTGCCGATGCGGGTAACGGCGGTCTTCATATTGTCGTAGATACCGCGGGTAGGTACGCCGCCGAAGAAAGCGAATGCGCGGTTGTGCGCATCCATCAACATATCGGCTTTCTGATTGGGATAAGCACAAATGAAAAAAGCCCTGCTGTGGCATAAGCGGAAATGGGCGATATTCACCTTGACGGTCTGTCCGGCCAAACAAACGGTTTCGATACTCCAGTCAAACTGATAAGCATCACCCGGAGCAAAAGCCTGAGCCATAAAGACCGGAACTGGTTTGGGTTGGTGCTGTTGACGGAATTTGCGGATAAATGCGGCAACGGCGCTGTACTGTCCGGTATAACCGGCATCTTTGATGCGTTCGAAATGCCGGCGTGCGGAAAGGTGTTGCTGTTTGGGCAGTTTGGCTTCTTGGAGCAATTGTTGGGCTAATGCGTCAAGAAAAGGACCGAGCTTGGGGTAATGGGTTTGTTCTCTGCGGTAGACGGGGGGTTCTACGGTGGCGTGCTGCAGATATTTAGCGACTGTATTGCGGGAGAGTTTGAGTTGTTTGGCGATTTCACGTTGTGAGAGTTTCTGCCGGTGAAAAAGCCGGTGCACTTTTGCGATGGTTTCCATACATAACATCCAGGTTGGGCTCCGCTGTGTGATAAAGCGGAGCAGTTTATAACAAACGGAGAGTGGCTCACTTTTGGAGCACAACTCCCCATTTCCCTGGCTCAGTTTTGCACGATATTTAACATTCAGACAGCACGGTTTCCTCCGCTTCCGCCGTTTCGCCCTCTTCGTTTTCAGACGGCATGGCGGCGTTTTCGGGCAGCACCAATTCGCCCAATTCGGTCAGCGGCGGCAGGTCTTCCAGACTTTCCAAACGCAGGTCGCTCAAAAACGCCGCGGTCGTCGCCCACAGCGCGGGGCGGCCTACGGAATCGCGGTGGCCGATTACCTCAATCCAGCCGCGGTCTTGCAGCGTCTGCATCACGTTTTGAGACACGGCCACGCCGCGGATGCTTTCGATGTCGCCGCGGGTAACCGGCTGCTGGTAGGCGATAATCGCCAGCGTTTCCATTACCGCACGCGAATAGCGCGGCGCACGCTGTTCCTGCAAACTGCCCAGCCGCTCGAATGCGGCTTGGGCAATCTGGAAACGCCAGCCTTCATGGGTATGCACCAGTTGCAGTGCACGGTTCTGCCAGCGCGTTTTCAGGTTGGCCAGCACGTCAATCAACTTGTCGGCCGACAACGGCGGCACGCACAACTCGCGCATGGTTTTTTCGCTGAGCGGTTCGGTTTGGGTGAGCAACGCGGCCTCGATAAGCGCGTCGGGTGGGAGTTTGTCGGTCATGGTTTTATTGGTTTTTCAGACGGCCTGATATGGCGTTAAGTAGTATGGTTTAGTGCGGTTAGTTATGCTTACTTTTTACGATAGACTTCATCTAAAGTTAAGCCACGTTCTGTGCGCCAATATTGCCAACCGTTACGATTGTTGCCCAGCACCAATGCTGCAGCCATACTCGGGCTGGTGCATAATTGTGCCGACTGCAAAACATAATAATCGGGATCTTTACTATCTGCCAAAAAGTTGCTTGCGAGCCATTGTTGGTAAATTTCCCTCCAGCCCGAGGACAATGTTTCAGAAATCTTTCGATAAATCATCGTGCCCTCAAGCAATAAAATTTGCTCTGTTTCCACATTAAACAGACCCTTCCCGCGTAAGATTTTATCTCTACTTCGGCAGAATACCGTAATAGTCCGACCTGTCCACGTATTAGGGATTGAATATTCGTTTATATTGTCTTTAGACGAGTTTTCTTGTGCAGGATGAATTTCAAATTGGGCTGTTGCTTCAAGCAGTGCCTCTACTTCAACAATAGACTTTTGTTTTTCATTAAAAAAATCCTGATTCAACACTGCTAGTAGTGTGTCGATTTCATCAAAAATATTTTCGCAATCGGAACGAATGGAATCATGTAAATGGCGGTGGGTGTTACCGGCCGTACCATTTTCTAACGAAAATCTGCCTGCGGCTTGAGCATGTTCGATAGCCGTTTTTTCCAAGCAATATAAATGATCGAGGGTTCGAAAATCATTGTTTAATACGACAATAAAAGCACGCTGCCAAAACGCTTTAGTTTTGTCATGTTGTTTAATACGGGTACTTAAATCCATCGTTTGGCCGATATAAAGCTGATTACCTCCAACTAGAAAATAAATACCCATATCCCCCGCTTCTTTCATCTCGTAAAAAAGATGTAAGTCGGTACGAGGGATTTCAATCAGGCGAATATTACTGTTACTGGTGCGTTCAACTTTACGGATTCCGCGCGGGTTTCCTGAAGGCAGAAAAATCCTAATGGTTTGGGAACGTGGTTTAGACATGATAGGCAGTTTAATATTTTCGTAAAATAAACAGATTATTTTTCAGACAGGCCGTCTGAAAGCTGAAATAAAATTAATCTTTCTTCTGCAACACTTTAAACCCGCGCTTTTCAGCTTCGCTTCGATCTTTCGTATCAATCGTGTAAACGTTGATGCTGCCGGTCTCTCCTCCGCATACTTCAGGATAGGCTTTGTCTAAAAGCTCGCTTTTTTCTGCCGCATAAACGCGGATGCCTTGCAGTTCTTTTTGCATGTCGGTGGGGCTGATACCTGCTTCGCACTGGCGGGAACCGTCGTGCTTGTACACTTGAATACGACTTTCATGGCTGCCGCCGGTTATGGGTAAGCAGGCGGTCAGCCATAAAGTGCCGGTCAATAAAGCGGCGCGGAAAATGGTTTTCATAAGGCACTCCTTCGGTAAGTCGGATTGCGGTCGGGCTGCGTAGGGCGGGCATCCTTGCCCGCCGTCGGTTTCCATTTTAATGCAAGGCAAACATTTATCGGAAGCGGCGGGCAAGGATGCCCGCCCTACTGTTTCAATCTTTTTCAGACGGCCTTTGTCCTTTACGCTCCGCTTTTCTGGCTTCGCGGGCGGCTTTCAATTCGGCTTCTTTCTGTTTGGCTTTTTTGAGCCATGTTTCCCACTGGTTTGGTGTTTCGAGTGTGATTCTGCCGATGTGGCCGTCGCGGAAATCGGTGAGGGTGTTTTCGGCGGCTTTTTGGTAGTTGATGCGGCCGCCGCTTAATACGGCTCCGCGTTTTTTGGCGATCCATTCGAGCCAGTCGGTGTCGTTCCAATGGCTGCTGGGGTCTTTGTCGGCTTGGTAGCGTGCCTGCAACAGCGGCAGGTAGTGGCGACGCAGGTAATCGACCAGCTCAAGGGCGACTTCTTCTTCGTCGAGCGCGTTGCGGCCGACGGCGCCGCTGGCGGCAAGGTTGTAGCCGCTTTCTTCGACGATGATTTTCGGCCACAGCATGCCGGGGGTGTCGTAGAGCCAGAAGTCGTCGGCGAGAAACAGGCGTTGTTCGGCTTTGGTGATGCCGGGTTCGTTGCCAGTTTTGGCGGATTTTTTGCCAATCATGCCGTTGATTAGGGTGGATTTGCCGACATTGGGAATGCCGCAAATCAAGACACGCAGGGGTTTGTCGATGCCGCCGCGGTTGGGCATCATGGCGCGGCAGGCGGCAGTGATTTTGGCGGTTGCGCCTTTTTCGGACGAATCCAGGGCGATGGCGCGGGTATCGGGGCGGCTGTTGTAGTGTTCGAGCCAGACGGCGGTGCGCTCGGGGTCGGCAAGGTCTTGTTTGTTTAGGATTTTGAGTTTGGGTTTGCCTTTGGAAAGCCGGGCGAGCAAAGGGTTTTCGCTGGAGGCGGGCAGGCGGGCGTCCAGCATTTCGATGACCATGTCTATGGTTTTGATACGCTCGGCGATGGCTTTTTTGGCTTTATTCATGTGGCCGGGGAACCATTGGATTGCCATGGGTGTATTCCTGTGAGTAAGGCCGTCTGAAAAGTTGAACGAGTCGTTTTTCAGACGGCCTGTGTGGTCGGGATGCTTGATGCCGTCTGAAAATCAACGGCCGGCAAGGTTCTGCGCCTGACGGTGGCGGACGAGAAGTTCGTATTTGCCTTTGAACCGTTCGGCGAGTTTTTCGACGACGTAAACGGAGCGGTGCTGTCCGCCGGTGCAGCCGACGGCAACGGTAACGTAGCTGCGGCTTTCTTCCTGCATCCGCGGCAGCCAGCGGTTGAGGAAGCGGTCGATGTCGTCGGCCATTTCCTGCACCTGCGGCTGTTTGTCGAGGTAGTCTTGAATCGGTTTGTCCATACCGGTGAAGGGGCGCAGTTTCTCGTCGTAATAGGGATTGGGCAGGCTGCGCATGTCAAACATGAAATCGGCGTTGGTCGGTGTGCCGTATTTGAAGCCGAACGATTCGAGAATCACCAACAACCCTTTGCGTTCGATGTCGAGCCATTGCTGGACGGCATGGCGGAGCTGTTGGGCGTTCATTTTCGAAGAATCGATGCAGTAGGCCAAATCGCGCAGCGGCGAGAGCCAGGCGCGTTCTTTTTGCAGGCTTTCCAAAAGGGTCATGCTGAGACCGGAAAACGGATGGCTGCGGCGGGTTTCGGAAAAGCGGCGCACCAAAACGCCCTCTTCGGCCTCGACAAACAGAATTTCGACTTCATGCCCTTCATCGCGCAAAAACTGAATCTGCGCTTGGGTTTGCGCGATGTTGATGCGCGAACGGATGTCCACGCTGACGCCGAGGTTGCTTTCTTCGCCGTGCTCGATGTGGTGCAACACCAGAGAGGGCAGCATTTCCAGCGGCAGGTTGTCGACGCAGTAATAGCCCAAATCTTCGAGCTGCTTGAGAGCGACGGACTTCCCAGAGCCGGAAAGCCCGCTGATTAATACGATTTTCATGCGTTTTGTTCGTTTTCTTTGAGTAATGACTGATGGCGTTCCAAAAATTCTTTGGTGCTGTCTTTACCGCGTAATTGCAGAATGTAGTTGCGCACCGCCGCTTCCACCAATACCGCCAGGTTGCGGCCGACGGCTACGGGCAGGGTTACGGAGCGGATGTTGACGTTTAGGATTGACTCGGTTTCGGTGCGGATGCTCAGGCGGTCGAGCTGCTTCATGTATTCGTCGTCGGCGGGCACGAGGTTGATGATGAGCTGAAGGATTTTTTTCGGACGGATGGAGGTTTCGCCGAAAATGTGGCGGATATTCAAAACGCCCAAACCGCGCACTTCCAAAAAATCGCGCAGCATCGGCGGGCATCGGCCTTCGAGCATTTCGGGGCCGGTGCGGAAGAGTTCGACCGCATCGTCGGCAATCAGACTGTGCCCGCGCGAAATCAGCTCAAGCGCCAGCTCGCTTTTGCCCAAACCGGAATGGCCGGTAATCAAAACGCCGATTTCAAACACATCGAGAAACACACCGTGTTTGACCGTAGAAACCGCCAGCGTTCGTTGCAGATAAATCCGCAATACGTCCATCAGATACGGACTTTCGAGCTTGGAAGTCAGGAGCGGAATGCTGCGGGTATGGCAGAAATCGCGCAGACGCGGGGAAACAGGCAAATCGTTGGCAACAATTACCAGCGACATCGGAATATTAAACAGCGCATCGAAATCATAGGCCAACTCGCCCGATTCCAAACGCGCCAAATATTCCGCCTCGGCCACGCCGACGACTTGGATTTGATTGGGGTGGATAAAATTCAGATGGCCGACCAGCGCCAAAACGGGCTTGTCGGCCTCGACACCGATGCGGCTGTCCGCACCTGAATTACCTGCCTCCCAAGCCAGTTGCAGCTTGTATTGGTTGTCTTGATAGACTTGGCGGACGGAAACACTGGGCATAACTTATTCTTCGGTCAGAAGACGGTGCACTTCTTCGGCCGTGGCAGCCGACATCAGCGCCTCGCGTACGGATTTTTGGGAGAAGCGCCCTGCCAGTTTTGACAAAACTTCCAAATGTTCGCCCGTCGCATTTTCGGGCACCAGCAGGATAAAAATCAGCGACACGGGCTTGCCGTCGGGCGCATCAAACGCCACCGGCTCGGCGGTGCGCACAAACACGCCGACCGCTTTTTTCACGCAGGCATGGCGGCCGTGCGGAATCGCAACGCCCTGCCCCAAACCGGTCGTCCCCAGCTTTTCGCGGGCAAACAGACAGTCGAACACATCCGCGCGCGGCAATCCGGCTTCATTTTCCAACAGCAAACCCGCTTGTTCAAACAAACGTTTTTTGCTACTGACTTCCAAGTCCAAAACGATATGGGACAAAGGCAGAATCTCGCCAATCAGGCTCATAAAAGGCTCTTTTTCAGAGGTATGGAACGGTATGATTGTACCTACTGTCGGTTTAAATCTCAATCCTAAACGGGGGTTTTACGTCAGGCGCTTCGGTGTTTTACTTTAGAAATCCGGAAGTGCCGGCCGTGAAGCAGATGGTCTGATCAAAAACAAAAGCCGTTGATTTAAAAATAAATAATGAAATCTTGACGCAAAACTTCCATGCCGTCTGATACTGCTTTCATACGGCATTCCTCAAGCGCGGGAAGTTACGCCTGTAAAAGGCCGTCTGAAAACCCGACAGCATTTTCAGACGGCCTGAGCAGTTTGGTTTCTACAGTTCAGACTCCCCACCAAGACGACCACAGATAATGCCCGGCCAGCCCAGCAAACCAAGCCAAACCGATGCGGTTGTTTTCCAAAAAAGTGCGGAAGCAGACGTCGCGGTTGCGGGTTTGGATGGCTCTGTATTGCTCGAACTGCCATTTCACCGTCAGCGGCAATGCAAGCCAATACGGCCAGCTCGCATGAATCTGCCAGCCTAAAACCACCATCAGCGCGCCAAACCAAAAGTGGCAGAGCGCGACCATTTTGATGTCGTGCTCGCCGAAGGTGACGGCGGAGGTTTTGATGCCGATTTTCAGGTCGTCTTCTTTATCGGCCATCGCGTAAATCGTGTCGTAAGCCAGTGTCCACAAAACATTGGCGACAAAAATCAGCCATGCAGTTGACGGAACGCCGCCGGTTACGGCGGCAAACGCCATCGGAATACCGAAGGAAAACGCCAGCCCGAGATAAAACTGCGGAATCGGGAAAAAGCGTTTGGTAAACGGATAAGTCATCGCCAAAAACAGCGCAGGCAGGCTCATCAGGCGGGCGGCGGTGTTGAGCGGAACGAGGCACAAAGCCGCCGCCATACACAAAATCACGGTCAGCAGCAGCGCTTCGGTTTTTGTCACCAAGCCTTTGGCAAACGGGCGGTTTTTCGTGCGCGCCACCGCGCCGTCGTATTTTCGGTCGGCAAAATCGTTGATGACGCAGCCGGCGCTGCGCATCAGAAACACGCCCGCGCAAAACGCAATCACAATATCGGTGTCCGGCTGCCCCTGCGATGCCACCCAAACCGCCCACAAAGTCGGCCACAGAAGCAGCAGCGTGCCGATAGGCTTGTCGGCGCGCATCAGCTTGGTGTAGATGACCAGCCGGCCGACGGTGTAGCGCGACAGGTATTTAAGGAGAAAACGTCTGATGTTCATGTAAGAATATTTTTATCATTTAAAAGCATGGGCTCTGCAAGCGGAAATTATAATCCAATTCCTGTCCGAAGGCCGTCCGAAAAATAAACGGTTTTTTTTCAGACGGCTCCAAACACCCTAGCTAAGTGATTTTGGGAAAAACCGCCCTGCTCATTTACGCATTTAAAATAAAATCCGCCAATTTAACAATTTTTAATCCTTGACACACAATAAACCCAAAATTTAAAACAACCAATTGATTCTAAAAAAATATTCGTTTGACCATATTTTAAAATTCCCCGCCGCGCCGCAAGCCTGCCCGCACCCGTGTTTCACACTGACAACAAAGTAGGCTACAATCCCAGCCATTACCGACTTCAAACCCTACAACAATAAAGGCATCATCATGTTAAAAGGCAGTCTGGTTGCGCTGATTACTCCGATGAATCAAGACAGCAGCGTCAATTATGAACAACTGCGCCAACTGATTGATTGGCATATCGAAAACGGTACGGACGGCATCGTCGCCGTCGGCACCACCGGCGAGAGCGCCACTTTGTCGGTTGACGAACATCTCAAAGTCATCGAAGAAACCGTCAAATACGTCAACAAACGTGTGCCCGTCATTGCGGGTACGGGGGCAAACAATACCGCCGAAGCCATCGAGCTTTCCAAAGCCGCCGAAGCAGTCGGCGCAGATTACACGCTGTCGGTCGTTCCTTATTACAACAAACCTTCGCAAGAAGGCATCTACCGCCATTTCAAAGCCATTGCCGAAGCAGTGGCGATTCCGATGGTCGTCTACAACGTTCCCGGCCGCACCGTTGTCAGCATGAGCAACGAAACCATCCTGCGCCTAGCAGAAATCCCCACTATCATCGGCGTAAAAGAGGCCAGCGGCAACATCGGCAGCAACATCGAGCTGATTAACCGCGCCCCCGAAGGCTTTACCGTATTGTCTGGCGACGATCCGACCGGATTGGCCTTTATGCTGTGCGGCGGACGGGGTGTGATTACCGTTGCCGCAAACGTCGCACCGAAACTTTTCGCCGATATGTGCCGCGCTGCCTTAGCGGGCGAAATTGCGACCGCCCGTCAGTTAAACGACCAACTCATCCCGATTTACAATACCATGTTCTGCGAACCCAGCCCCGCCGCACCGAAATGGGGCGCCGCCGCGCTGGGCAAATGCGCCCCGTATGTGCGCCTGCCGCTGGTCGAGCTGACCGAAGCCGGACAAGCCAAAGTACGCAGCGCGCTGGAAGCCGCCAAACTGATTTAACACCCACAGGAAGAAGATATGACCCGTATCAAACCGATCGCACTGACAGTCGCATTCATCAGCCTGACCGCCTGCTCGAGCGGCAAAAACGAGCAACCCAAACTCGACTACCAAAGCCAAAACCGCAAAGTCGTCAATCTGGAAGTCCCCCCGGATCTGACCAACCCCGATCAAGGTAATCTCTACCAACTGCCTGCCGGCAGCGGCTCGGTTCGCGCAACCGACTACAACAAACGCCGCACCCAAGCCGTTCAACAGAAAGCCAGCCAAAGCGTATTGCAGGGCGTGAAAGGCGTCCGCCTCGAGCGTGACGGCAGCCAGCGCTGGCTGGTCGTTGACGGCAAACAGCCCGCCGAAGTCTGGGCGCTGCTCAAAGCCTTCTGGCAGGAAAACGGCTTCGACATCAAATCCGAAGATCCCGCCATCGGCCAAATGGAAACCGAATGGGCGGAAAACCGCGCCAAAATCCCGCAAGACACCCTGCGCCGCCTGTTTGAAAAAGTCGGTCTGGGCGGCGTTTATTCCACCAGCGAACGCGATAAATTCATCATCCGCGTAGAACAAGGCAAAAACGGCACCACCGACGTCTTCTTCGCCCACAAAGGCATGCAGGAAGTGTATGCCGACAAGAAAAAAGACACCACCATGTGGCAGCCGCGCCCCAACGACCCCAACCTCGAAGCTGCGTTCCTTACCCGCTTCATGCAGTATCTGGGCGTAGATGCCAAACAGGCTGAAAACGCCCTCGGCCAAAGCGTCGCACCGCAAGCCTCACGCGGCGATTTGGCGCAAATCCAAAACGGCAGCCTGATTCTGAGCGGCGACTACAACCGCAACTGGCGCCGCACCGCACTCGCGCTCGACCGCATCGGCCTGACTGTATTGGGTCAAAACGCCGAACGCCACGCGTTTTTAGTACAACCCGCGCCGATGGAAGGCGAAGCCGTCAGCAACAAAAAACCCGGCTTGTTCAGCCGCCTGTTTAAAGGCAAAAAAGCCAAACAGCAAACCGCAGCCAAACAGCCCGAAATGATCGTGTACGTCGAGCCCGTCAACGGCGGCGCCCGCCTGCGTTTGCTCAACCGCGACGGCAGCGGCTACAACGGCAGCGATGCCGGCACCATCCTGAGCCGTCTGCACGCCGAGTTGCGCTGATTAAAATCCGTTTGAAAAACAAAGGCCGTCTGAAGTTTAAGACGGCCTTTTCTTCCATTTACTTCAAAAGTTAAAGCTGCACCTTCGAAGCAAATGAAAAGGCCTATGCCTTCATTACCGTTCGGCGCGGTATTGTGCGTCAGCTTTTTCAAACTTTTCCAAAACTTGCGTATTTGGTGCTTTATCAGCCAGCGACACCAGCCAAACAGTCAGCCAGCAGGCGATGAAACCCGGAACGATTTCGTACAGCGTTTCCATACCGGCTGCTTTCAAGGCGGGATTGACTTCGTTTGCCCACAATACGCACACAACTGCACCGGCAACCATGCCAAACAACGCGCCGTTGGCGGTCATGCGTTTCCAGAATACCGACAGAATCACCACCGGCCCAAACGCCGCGCCGAAGCCCGCCCAAGCGTAAGACACCAGCCCCAGCACTTTGCTTTCGGGATTGGCGGCAATCAGAATCGCAATGACGGAGACACACAAAACCATCACGCGGCCAACCCACACCAATTCTTTCTGCGCGGCATTCGGGCGCAGAAAGCCTTTGTAGAAGTCTTCGGTAATCGCGCTGGAACACACCAAAAGCTGACACGACAATGTGGACATCACCGCCGCCAGAATCGCGCTCAAAATCACGCCTGCAATCCACGGGTTGAACAGCAGCGTTGCCAAAGCAATAAAAATGCGCTCGTTGTTGCCTGCCAGCGCATGAATCTGCTCGGGGTGGCCGCCGAAATAGGCGATGCCGAAATAGCCGACTGCCACCGCGCCGGCCAGACAAACAATCATCCACGTCATGCCGATGCGGCGGGCACTGCTCAGAGATTTCACGTTTTCCGCCGCCATAAAGCGCGCCAGAATATGCGGCTGACCGAAATAGCCCAAGCCCCACGCGGCGGTGGAAATAATGCCCAACAGCGTCGTACCGGCAAACAGGCTGCCGTATTCCTTGCTGTTGGCCTGCGCCGCTGCGGCAATGGCGGCGTTCATCTCGTCCGCACCTCCCAGCGAAAGATAAACCATTACCGGCGTTAAAATCAGCGCAAAAATCATCAAAGTCGCCTGCACTGTATCCGTCCAGCTTACCGCCAGAAAGCCGCCGATAAAGGTATAGGCAATCGTTGCGCCTGCGCCCAGCCAAATTGCCGTTTCATAGCTCATGCCCTCAAACAGGCTTTGAAACAGCCGCGCGCCTGCGACCACGCCCGAAGCGCAGTAAATCGTGAAGAAAAACAGGATAATCACGGCAGAAATCACCTTCATCGCTTTTCCCTGTGCACCGAAGCGGTGGTAGAAATAATCCGGCAACGTCAGCGCATTGTTGGCGTATTCGGTGTGCACGCGCAAGCGGCCGGACACCAGCAGCCAGTTGAGCCACGCGCCGACGATCAAACCGATGGCAATCCAAGCTTCGCTCAAACCGCTCAAATACACCGCACCCGGCAAACCCATCAGCAGCCAGCCCGACATATCCGATGCGCCTGCCGACATCGCAGTGACAAACGGGCCGAGGCTGCGACCGCCGAGGATATAGTCGTCAAAATTGCGCGTAGAATAATAAGCGGCCATGCCGATCAGCAGCACCGCAATCAGGTAGAGGCTGAAAGTGATATACATCGGATTCATTGATTTTCCTTATTATCAATAACTTATCCGCACAAACAGAAAACAGGCGGGAAGCCTGTTTTGAAAAACATTCATTTTTGAACGGCATCAAATTGTAAACAATCGTCAGGCAGCATAACGCAAACTCACCTTTTTTGCAAAGCAGGCAAAAGGCCGTCTGAAAATCCGGTTTTTTCGATACAACCAAATTTTCAGACAGCCTTACCGGCTTTAAACCCGCTGCCGTTTCTCACAGCTTATCTGCGCCTCAAACCAGCTCTCTCCGCCCGGCAGGGCGATTTTGGAAACCAGTTTATCCAAATCTTTCAACAGGCCGTCTGAATTCGGGCTATTGATGATGGCGACGACCAGCAGGGGTTTGCTGCCGAGTTTGTAGCCTGCCAGCGCGCGCACGTTTTTCAGCGTGCCTGTTTTCAGACGCAGGTTGGCGCCGGCTTGTTTGAAGCGGGTTTTCAGCGTGCCATCCATACCTGCTCGCGGCAGGGTTTGAATGAACTCTTGGGAAAACGGACTGAAGTAGGCTTTTTCCAAAAGCTGCGCCATCATTTTGGCACTCAGGCGCGATTGGCGGGAGAGGCCGGCGCCGTTTTCCATCACCAATCCGCCGGCATCAACGCCGGCGGTGCCCAGCTCTAGCCGGACGGCGCGGCGGGCTTGAGAGAGCGCGGTTTCGGCGTTGCGGTCGCGGCCTAATTTGAGGAACACGGAACGGGCGATGAGATTGTTTGAATAGATGTTCATGTCGGCCAGAATATCGGCCAGCGGTTTGGATTGGTGCGCGGCCAGCGTTTTCGCGCCGTTTGGTGCAGCGGCGGTTTTGAGGCCGTCTGAAATTTCGCCGCCGGCCTGCCGCCATTGGTTGACAAAACTTTTGCCAGCAAATTCGCGGATGCCAAGCATATTGACAAGCATTTCTTTGCTCAAGCAGCTTTCGGGCATTTTTCCGGAAACGCGCAATACGCCGCCGGTGTAGCTCGCGCGGATATAGCGGTCGGGCGATTTGCACGCGGTGCTGCCGTCGACCAGCACGATTTTGTTTTCCAATGGAATTTCGGGCAGCGGCGGGTTAGTGGCGATTTCGATGTCGCCCAGCGCATTGCGCTCGGGTTTGAGCGCGACGGTTTTGTAGGCGAGCATATTCGGGTCGGGCGGAGTCATGAATGTGCGCCCTGCGTCGGAGGCGAATTCGGCAGAGTTTTTCACATCGCCCCACAAGCTGCGGTCGAGCGCGATTTGGCCTCTGATTTTGCGGATGCCTTTGTCGCGCAACTGCTGCTGCATGGCGGTTAAGCCGTCTTGGTCGAGCACGGGATCGCCGCTGCCGACCCAGTAAATGTCGCCGTTTAACACGCCGTTTGCGATATTGCCGCTGCTTTTGAGTTCGGTCGTCCAGCGGTAGTCTTTGCCTAAAGCGCGGAAAGCGGCAAAGGCGGTAATGAGCTTCATGGTGGAAGCGGGGTTCATCAGGGCATCGGCGCGGTGGTCGGCGATGACCTTGCCGCTGTCGAGTTCTTGAACGTAAACCGAGATTTCGTCCGGACGGATGCGCCCGAAATCCAAATCCGCCGCAGATGCGGCACCGGCGGCGATAAACAGGAATGAGCAGAGTGTTTTTCCGATGTTCATTTTTTATACGTCAATACGTTAACAGGTAAACAGACTGTAATTATAAAACAAAGGCCGTCTGAAAATCCGTTTCCCGTTTTCAGACGGCCTTTCGGTGTGGTTTTTTCAGACGGCCTTACTTCGCGTTTTCCTTATCGCTGCTCAAACGCTTCAAGCCACCGCCTAAGGCTTTGTAGAGGTCGGCCATGTTTTCCAAGCGGGTGAGCTGGATGGCGAGCACTTGGGTGTCGGCGGCGTAGCTGCTGCGTTCGGCGTCGAGCAAGTCAAGCGCGCTGGAGACGCCGTGTTTGTAGCGCAGGCCGATGAGGCGGCGGGCTTCACTGTATGCGCGGCTTTGTTTGTTTAGAGCGGCATAGCTTTTATCGAGCTGCTCGCGGGCGACCAACGCGTTGGAAACGTCTTGAAACGCGGATTGCACGGCGGCTTCGTAAGCGACAATCTGCGATTCTTTACGCAGTTTGGCAACGTCGAGATTGGCTTTGTTGGTACCCCAGTTGAAAATCGGCAGGGTAATGGTGGGGCCGAACGACCAAGTGCGGTTGGGGCCGGTAAAGAGGTTGCCCAATTCGGTCGAACCGCTGCCCAGCGAGCCGGTCAGGCTGATGGTGGGGAAGAACGCTGCGCGTGCCGCGCCGATGTTGGCGTTGGCCTGTTTGAGCGCAAATTCCGCCGCGCGCACGTCAGGGCGGTTGAGCAGCACTTCGGAGCTCAGGCCGGCGGGCAGTTTGGCGATTTTGAACTGTTTGCTCAGAGGCAGACCCTGCGGCAGGTTGTCGGGAATCGGCTGGTTAATCAGCTTGGCAAGGGCGTTGCGCGCCTGTTCGCGGTTTTTCACAGCATTTTCGTAATCGGCTTTGGCTGATTCAATCAGGGCTTCCTGTTGGCGCAAATCGACGGCGGAAATCACCCCGGCTTTGTGGCGGAGCTGGGAGAGTTTGTAGGTGGATTCGCGGGTTTTCAACACGCGTTGCGCCAATGCCATGGATTCTTCGGCGTAACGTTCGTTGAAATAGGCTTTGGCAACGGTGGCAACCAGCGTCAGATGCGCGGCGTCGCGGGTTGAGGCGCTGTTGAAATAGCCTTGCAGCGCGGCCTGGCTATTGCTGCGCACCCGGCCGAACAGATCAAGCTCGTAGGCGGCCACGCCCAGACCAACGGTGTAGGCTTCGGAAACGCTCGAACGGCCGGTTGCACTCAAATCTGCGGCGCTGCGCTGGCGGGTGGCATTGGCTGTGCCGTTGATGCTCGGCAGCAAATCGTTGCGGGCAATCATGTATTGTTTGCGGTAGATTTCGGCGTTCAACACGGCGGTGCGCAGGTCGGTATTGCGCTTGAGCGCGATGTCGATGAGGCTGTGCAGACGCGGGTCGGCGAAATAGTCCTGCCAACCCAATGAGGCCGCCTGAATACCGTTTTGCGCGGTGTCGTATTTGAAGGTTTCGGCTACGGCGACTTTGGGGTCTTCGTATTTCGGAATCATGGTGCAGGCCGATAAAACGGCCACGGCCAAAATGCCCAAGACGGGTTTGAAGTTTACATTGCTCATGTTTTATCCTTGAGGCCGTCTGAAAACTTGCGCTTTTCAGACGGCATTTCATTGCTTAGTGCTTGGTTTTATCCGAATCGTGTGCGGCAAGCGCTTCATGGGCGGCATGCTCCTGCTGTGCGATTTCCAGCTCGTGTTGCGACGGCTTGAAGAACTTACGCACCACAACATAGAACACCGGCACCAAGAATACCGCCAAAATCGTGCCAATCAGCATACCCCATACCACCGGCGTACCGATAGCACGTTGGCTGGCTGAGCTCGCACCAGAAGAGAAGTACAACGGTACCACACCCAAGATAAAGGCGAACGAAGTCATCAAAATCGGACGGAAACGCAAATGCGCCGCTTCAATCGCCGACTCCAACGCACTCTTGCCCTGTGCTTGCAGGTCTTTAGCAAACTCAATAATCAAAATCGCATTTTTCGCGCTCAAACCCATTACGGTAACGAAACCGACTTGGAAGAAAATGTCGTTGAGATAAGTTGCCGAGCCACCAAAGAAGTTACGTCCGGTTACGCCCAGAGCCGCACCGACCAAACCCAACGGAATCACCAGAATCACGGCAAACGGAATCGACCAGCTTTCATACAGTGCGGCCAGTACCAAGAAGATGGCGGCAGCCGACAAAGCATACAGGATGACAGTTTGCGAACCGGCTTTTGCCTCTTCGCGGGTTTGACCGCCCCACTCCAAGCTGTAACCGCCTTCCATTTCGCTGACCATCTGCTGTACGGCAGCCATCGCGTCACCGGAAGAATAGCCCGCAGCCGGGGAACCGGTCAGTTCCATTGCCGGATAGCCGTTGAAACGCACGCTTTGCTCCATACCGTTTTCCCATGAAGCAGTTGCAATGGTGGATAACGGTACTTCCACACCTGAGCTGTTCGGCACGGTCAGGTTCAGAATATCGGCGGGCTGCATACGGGCGGCAGCATCAGCCTGAACCATCACGCGTTGCAGACGGCCTTTATTCGGAAAGTCGTTGACATAAGACGAACCCAAAGCGTTGGACAATACGGTTTGGATGCTGGCAAAACTGATGCCTTGTGCGGCAGCGGCCTGACGGTTTAATTCGATTTTCAGCTGCGGCGCATCTTCCAAACCGGAAGAACGCACGGTACTGGCATCAAATACCGGACTTTGGCGCATTTTTTGCAGCAGTTCGTTACGCTTGGCCAGCAATGCGGCATGACCGGAATTGTTGCGGTCTTGCAGATAAATGGTCAGCCCTGAGCCGGTGCCCAATTCCATAATAGCCGGCGGTACGATGGCGATACCGAAACCGTCTTTTACCGTACCCATCATCGCACCTGTCAGCTTACCGGCAACGGAAGTCGCATCACTACCTGCGCCGCGTTCAGCCCAGTCTTTCAGGATGATGAAGCCCAAGGCCATATTCTGACCCGAACCGGAGAAGCTGAAGCCGGAGACGGCAATCACATCTTTTACTTCAGGCATGGACTTAGCCAAGCCGTTGATGTGCGCCAAAGTCGCATCGGTACGCTCTTTGGTCGCACCGGCAGGCAGTTGTACACTCAACATTAAGTTGCCTTGGTCTTCGGTCGGAAGGAACGAAGTCGGCAGGCGCATAAACAGAAATACGCCGACAGCCGTCAGAGCCGCATAAACCACCATCATGCGTCCGGCTTTTTTCAATACTTTGCCTACCCAGCCGCCGTAGCCTTTGGTCCACTGGTCAAACTTGCGGTTGAACCAGCCGAAGAAACCTTTTTTCTCTTCGTGATGCCCTTTCGGAATCGGCTTGAGCAGGGTCGCACACAAAGCCGGCGTGAGCGTCAGCGCCAAGAAGGCGGAAAAACCGATGGCGGAAGCCATGGTCAGCGAAAACTGGCGGTAAATATTGCCGGTTGCGCCGCTGAACATCGCCAACGGAACAAACACTGCCATCAATACGGCGGTAATACCGACCACCGCACCGGTAATCTGACCCATGGCCTTTTTGGTAGCCTCTTTCGGCGGCAACCCTTCTTCGGCCATAATCCGTTCGACGTTTTCCACCACCACAATCGCATCGTCGACAACAATACCGATCACCAATACCATTGCAAACATGGTCAATACATTAATCGACATCCCCATGTAAGAGATGAAGGCAAAACCGCCTAAAATGGAAATCGGTACGACAATGGTCGGAATCAGGGTATAGCGGACATTTTGCAGGAAGATGTACATCACGATGAACACCAGCACAATTGCTTCCAGCAGAGTATGCACCACCTTCTCAATCGACAACTCCACAAACAGCGAAGTATCGTAAGGGGCGGACCATTTCATGCCGGTCGGGAAAAACTGCTGCAAAGATTCCATTTTGGCTTTAACCGCCGCCGCCGCCGCCATTGCGTTACCGCTGTTGGAGAGCATAACCGCCATACCGGTAGTCGGGACGCCGTTTAAGCGTACTGAAGTAGAATAGTCTTGCGAACCCAGCTCGATTCTGGCCACATCTTTCAGATACACGTTGGCACCTTCGGTAGTCGAGCGGACGATGATGTTTTCAAACTCGGCCGCAGTACTCAACTGCCCCTGCGCAGTAATGGTCGCATTAATCGTCTGCCCGGAACTTGCGGGCAGAGAACCCAGCGAACCGGCGGAAATCTGGATATTTTGCGCACTCAATGCATTGGAAACATCGGAGAACGACAGATTGTAGTTTTGCAGTTTCTTCGGATCGACCCAAACGCGCATCGCGCGTTGCGCACCGAACAAGCGCACCTGACCGACGCCCTCAATACGCTGTAATTCGGGTACGACGTTGCGCTGGGCGTAGTCGTTCATCTCCTCGACCGTTTGGGTTTGCGAAGAGAGCATCACCACCATCAGGAAGTTGGAACGCGCTTTGGATACGGTTACACCGTATTGCTGCACGGTAGCCGGCAGGGTTGACAATACTTCCGACAATTTGTTCTGTACGTCTACCTGTGCCAAATCTTCATTGGTTTCAGGCGTAAAGGTAATGCTGACCGTACCCGAACCACTGGAATCTGCGGAAGTGGTCATATAGTCCAAACCTTCCACACCGTACATATTGCGTTCGATAACCGCCAACACACTGTCTTCCATCACTTGGGCCGACGCGCCCGGATAAGTGGCGGTCAGGGTAATGGTCGGTGCAGCAACCGACGGATACTGCGAAATCGGCAGCCTTTGAATACCGAAGATACCCGCCGCGATAATAAAAATCGCAATTACCCATGCAAAAATGGGGCGGTTAATAAAAAACTGTGACATTTAACGTATCCTTCTTATTGCTTTTCAGCAGAAGCGGCGGCAGCAGGGGCGGAAGCCGCTTGATCGCCGACTTTAGTAGCAGATGATTGTTGCGCAACTTCAGCCGGCGGCGTCCATTCTTTCGGCGTCACTTTTTTCGCACCGGTCATACCGGCAATCATGGTGCCGTCTACAATCACTTTGTCGCCCTCTTTCAGGCCGCCGGTAATAATCCAGTCGGAACCTTTCTGCTGGGCAACCGTCACCACGCGCGGTTCCATACCGCCCTGCGCGTTCACAATCAAAACCGTATCCTGCTTGCCGCGCGTCACCGCCTGCTGCGGCACCACAAACGCATTGGCAATATCGGCCTGATTAATCACCACACGCACATACAGACCCGGCAGCAAAACATTATCATCATTCGGAATCGTCGCACGCAGCGAAACCTGACCGGTCGATTCGTTCACATTCGGGTCGGCGAACAACAAACGGCCTTTTTGTCCGTACATTTTACCGTTCTCAAGCTTAATATCGACTTCCACGCCGCCGTTGACCGCTTTCAGTTTGCCGTCGGCAATGTTCTGACGCAGTTTCATCACATCGGTCGCCGACTGGGTTACATTGACATACATCGGATTGGTTTGGCGGATGGTCGCCAAAACTGTCGTATCCCCCGCGTTGACCAGCGTACCCTCGGATACGTTGGACTGACCGATAAAACCCGAAATCGGTGCGGTAATACGGCTGCGGCGCAGGCTGATATCGGCGGATTTAATCGCCGCCTGAGCCGCTTTTACACCCGCTTCGGCAGAACGTTTGGAAGTTACGGCCGCATCATATTCCTGCTTACTGATGGCATCGGCTTCAACCAACGGCTTGTAGCGCGAAATATCAGCGTTTGCTTTCGCCAGCGTGGCCTGCGCGGTCGCCAACTGGGCGCGAGCGCTTTCCAAGCTTGCCTGATAGGTCGAACTGTCGATTTGGTAAAGCGGCTGACCCGCTTTCACATAACTGCCTTCCTGAAACAGGCGCTTCTCGATGATACCGCCCACCTGCGCGCGAACCTGCGCAGTGCGGTACGATTCCAAACGGCCGGGTAGCTCGGTCGTCAGCGAAACGGTTTCCGGACGCACCGTCACCACGCCGACCACAGGCGCCGGCGCCTGCTGCTGCGCACCCGCGCCGCCTTTACCTCCCTGCGCCGCGTCGCCGCCTTTGCCGCAGGCCGAAAGCGCTAAGGCCACGGCAGCCGCAACGACAGCCGTGCGCAGGATTTTAGAAGCACTCGAAACTTGAAGTGTCATGACTTTTCCTATTCTTAAAATAAACCGACTTTATAAACATATATTTCAACAACCACAAATTCAGAGAACAACAGCTGGCCTGCCGCAACCGTTGCCGTCGGGCGCAGCAAGCATTTTGTGTTCAGAACCGAGCTGAATTTCAGACGGATTATACATACAACCTTGCATGGTTTGAAGCAGTTTTTTATAATCGGCCTATATTTTCATCCTTTACAAATACGGCACCGCCATGCGAAAAACCAAAATCGAAGCCCTCAAAACCAAAGAGCATCTCATGCTGGCCGCTTTGGAAACCTTTTACAGCAAAGGCATTTCCCGCTCTTCGCTCAACGAAATCGCCCAAAACGCAGGCGTAACGCGAGGCGCGCTTTATTGGCATTTCAAAAACAAAGAAGACCTCCTTGATGCAATTTTCCAGCGCATTTGTGACGACATCGAAAACTGCCTGCAAGGCGATTTGGAAAGAAATACCGACAGCTGGGAAAGTTTCTGCCAATCCATGCTGCGTTTCTTCGAGCGGTTGGAAAACAACCCCATCCATTATAAGTTTTACAACATCTTGTTTTTAAAGTGCGAGCACACCGAGCAAAACGAAGCCATCGTCGCACTGGTACAAAAATACCAGCAGCTCTGGCAACAGAAACTCAACACCATGCTCGCCGACAGCATCCGCCAGCAGTCTCTCCCCACCGACCTCGATACCGAACTGGCCGCACTCTTCATCAAAACCGGCATGGACGGCCTCATCCGCCAATACCTCTCGCCTGCCCAACCCTTCGAACTCAGCCGTGCCGCTCCGCGCATCGTCGGCATCATGCTCGACAACCTGCAAAACCATGTGCTGTTGCGTAAGGCCGTCTGAAACGGAATATCCAATTCAAACACCGTACCTTTGCAAAAATCAAAAAAGCCGTCTGAAAAATTTCAGACGGCTTTTTTGATATGCCTGTTGCGATACAGCCGATGTTTTGTACACGCAGACCCAAACCGTATTTTCAGACGGCCTAACCCGCCACCATGCCGCTGCCGCCCTGCAATTTTCCCTCCAGCGCGCGTTTGAACGCTGCGGCCAGCAGTTCGCAGGCCAGAGCCTTCCCAATGACAAAAGCATTGCATTCACCGGAAAGCAGCGCGTTCAGCCGTTTGATTGTCCATTGCGGATACGGGCGCGATTGCAGCTCGAGCGTGTCGCCGCTGTGGATTTCTCCGCCCTCAACTACCCGTGCATACCAGCCCGTCAGGCCGTGCTGGAACACAGTTTTCTGCATTTCGCTCCAGCCGCTGTTTTTGGAAAGACGGCTGCACGGGCGACGGGGCTGGGAAATTTCGACCAGGCAACTGCCGATACGGTAACGGTCACCAACGCAGATATGGCTTTCGTCCCATTCGGAAACGACGAAATTTTCGCCGTACACCGCCGTTTCGCGGTAATCCACCGCCTGCCCCGACAGCGCATTTAAGGCGGCAATGGATTGTTCCGCCATAAAAAACAGCGCCTTATCCACTCCGCCGTGATGTGCTTTCAGACTGACTTCGTTGCCGATGATGCCTGTTTCATCAATTTCAACACGCACCACGGGCGTTTTGCGGATGGCGGTTTCCAGTGTTTGGCCGTCTGAAAACGTCAGCTGCTGCGCGCGCCCGCTTTTGATGGTGAGGATTTGTGCCATTTTTTCTCCTTGAATGCTTGAGGCCGTCTGAAAGTTGGTGGGAGGGTGTCGGTACGGTTTTAGCCGCCCCCAACGGCTTAAACCGCACAAGCCTGCGTAAGCCGTATCGTACGAATCACACGAAATTGCTGATCCGTTTTTTTTCAGACGGCATCATTTGCAGGCGTCTTCAACGGCGTGGCGTACGGTTACGCCGCTTTGGGCGGCTAACCGTACCTACCGTCCTTAGAATATTTGAGGTCTTCTGAAACGGTTAATTTTTTCACGGGCATCATTCCCGCGCAGTCGGGAATTTACACTTGGTTTTCTGAAACTTATTTCAAAACAAGATATTGCCTGTTTTTAACTGAGGATTCCCGCCTGCGCGGGAGTGACGTCCGTGAAAGTTCCGGTGCGGAGCGCAGTAGCAAATGCAGGGGCTTCCGCCCGCCAGACTCAAAGG
Source organism: Neisseria chenwenguii (assembly GCF_002216145.1). NCBI lineage: Bacteria > Pseudomonadati > Pseudomonadota > Betaproteobacteria > Neisseriales > Neisseriaceae > Neisseria > Neisseria chenwenguii. The sequence goes on along the minus strand of NZ_CP022278.1, from coordinate 2,242,087 downwards.
CCGTCTGAAAATCCGTTTTCAAAAACGTTTTCAGACGGCCTCTTTTTCAACTGTTCAACAGCCAATACTGCAAACCCGCCAGCGTTTTGGCGTCGCGGATTTCATCGTTGGCCAGCGCGGATTTAACGGCTTCACGGCTCATTAAAACGGTTTCGGTGATTTCGTCTTCGTCGTTACTCAGGGTACTGCCCAAGCGCACGCCTTGGGCTTGGTAGAGGTACATTTTTTCGTCGCAGAAACCGACGGCGGTGTAAAAGGTATGCAGCAGTTTGACGCTGTCGGCAGTGTACGGCGTTTCTTCCGCCAGCTCGCGCAGGGCACAGACCGCGGGATCTTCGCCGGCGTCGAGCTTGCCTGCGGGCAGTTCCAAAACGGCTTGGTCGGCGGCATAACGCCATTGGCGCACCAGCACGACTTCGTCGTTTTCGGTTACGGCCAACACGCAGGCCGCGCCGGGATGGCGGATGACGACGCGCGTGCTTTCATTGCCGTTGGGCAGACGGATTTTGTCGCGGCTGATGTTGATAAACGTGCCTTGATACATGGGCTCGCTGCTGAGTTTGGTTTCTTTGAGGTGGTCGTAAGTCATGGTGGTTCTTTCTGTGATGAGGCCGTCTGAAAGGGTTTTCGGACGGATTTTTCAGACGGCAGGGTTTTATAGACCGGGTGGGAATGTGGGAATGACTTTTTCAGACGGCCTGAACCTTCCCCCCAGCCCCCGCCCTGCGGGAGAGGGGACAGATTTTCGGGGAAACGAGCGTTTGCCGTCTGAAAACCGAAAAGTGGTGTACGGCGTAGGCTGGGTTCTACCGCAACCAATCTTTCAGACGGCCTATCCCCCTCAAACTACCCTACTCCGCTCGCCGCTCAATCTCCACACCAACTTCTTTGACGTCGGGCAGAATCCCGGGTTTGACGACCCTGACCCTGACCCAAAGTGCGCCGAAGTCCTGCAACACCAGCGTGGCAACGTGTTCGGCCAGCGCTTCGAGCAGCAGGAAATCCTGTTCGCGCAAGCTGCGGCGCAAGGTTTCGCAGACGTCGCCGTAGTGGACGGTATTGCCGATGCGGTCGTCAACTGCGGCTTTTTCGGCGACGCCGATGTCTAGATCAAGTATCAGGGTTTGCGGATGCTCGCGTTCCCAGCCGTAAAGACCGATGAGAGTCTCGGCCTTCATGCCGCGTAAAAAGATTTTATCCATTTGCACACCCTGTTTTTTTGATAAAATAGCCGCCTCATTTTAAGTCAAAGCATTCAGAATGTTCAACATACTCGCCGTTACCACGGCTTATCTCATCGGCTCGCTTTCGTTTGCCGTCATCGTGTCGAAATGCTTCGGCATGGACGACCCGCGTACTTACGGTTCGGGCAATCCGGGTGCGACCAATGTTTTGCGCAGCGGGAAAAAAGCCGCGGCGGCGCTGACGCTTTTGGGCGATGCGCTCAAGGGTGTGCTGGCGGTTTGGCTGGTACGCCATTTTCAGGACATGTTTGTTTTGGAAGACAGCACCATCGCGCTTTCTGCCGTGGCAGCACTGGTCGGGCATATGTGGCCGGTATTTTTCGGCTTTAAGGGCGGCAAAGGCGTGGCGACGGCGCTGGGCGTTTTGCTGGCTTTGTCATGGCCGACCGCGTTGGTTTGCGCGCTGGTCTGGCTGGTGATGGCATTCGGCTTCAAAGTTTCTTCGCTGGCGGCGCTGACGGCAACCCTTGTCAGCCCGCTTGCAGCTTGGTTTTTCATGCCCTACGGTTCTTGGGCCGCAGCGATGGCGGTGATTGCGGCATTGGTGCTCTACCGCCATAAAAGCAATATCCGGAACCTGATTCAGGGCAAAGAAAGCAAAATCGGCGACAAAGCCGGAAAAGACGGCCCACCTGAAAATTAATTACAAAAGCCCGTTTTAAGCTGGGCTTTTTCACGCCCTTACGGAAACCCGCTTGATTAGGCCGTCCGAAAAATTTATCGTTAACCCGTTATCCGTTTCCAAAGCAAAATATGCTCAAACGCTACGCCAAACCCCTCGCCGCCGCAGCTGCGCTGCTGCTCTCGGCCTGTTCGCTGGTGCGCTACCAGCCGCTCGAACCCATCACCAAAGTCGATTTAGACAAAGGCTACCGTCTCGAAAACCAACAACGCATCTGGGATAATAAAGACACTCTCGTCATCCTGATGTTTTCCGGCGGCGGCACACGCGCGGCGGCGCTGGGTTACGGCGTTTTGGAACAGCTCAACCAGCATAAAGTCCGCATCGGCGGGAAAGACCGCTCGCTCCTGGAAAACGTCGATTTGGTCGTCGGCGTGTCCGGCGGCTCGGTTTTGGCGGCCTATTATTCGCTGCACGGCGCACAGACCATTCCCTCGTTTTACCGGCGTTTTCTGCGCCAAAACTTCCAACGCCTTGTTACCAAACAAGTTTTCTCCGCCGCCAATCTCCCCCGCCTGGCTTCGCCCGAATACGGGCGCGGCGATTTGCTGCAAGAACAGTTTGAAACCCATCTCTTCGGAAAAGCTACCTTCGATGATTTGGAAAAACGCCGAAAAGGGCCGTTTGCCATTATTTCCGCCACCGACATGGGCTTGGGCGAGCGTATCAACTTTACCCAAGAATATTTCGACCCGATGTGCATCAACTTGGGCCGTCTGCGCATCGCCCGCGCCGTGGCCGCCTCCAGCGCCGTGCCGCTGGTATTCGCGCCGGTAACGGTCAACAACAACGGCGGCCACTGCGGCTACACCCTGCCCGCGCGTTACCGTTCCTCCTCCGCCGAAGGCTTGAACCGCTACCAAAACCGAACCCGCCGCGAGCTTTTGGACAACATCCGTCACTATGAAAACAGCCGCGGACGTCCCTACATCCACCTTCTCGACGGAGGCCTTACCGATAACCTCGGTCTGCGCAGCCTTCTGGACGTCGCCGATTTCTCCTCCGCCGGCATGAAGGAAGAAATAAGCCGCAATATCCGCCGCATTGTCGTCATCAATGTCAACGCGCAAAACCAAATCACCAATACCATCGACCAATCCGCCGCCATTCCCAGTCTTAGGGGCGTTGTCAGCGCGATTGTCGACATCCCCATCGACAAATATTCGCAAGATTCGCTGCGCCGCTTCCGCGCCCTTGCCGACCAATGGAACGCCAAGCAGCAAAGTCTGCCCGAAGAAAAACGAATCGCTCTCTCCTTCATCAGCCTCAACCTGCGCGATCTGCCTGAATCCGAGCTGCGCCGTAAAGTTCTAAACACACCCACCAGTTTCTACCTCCCGCCCAACGATGTGGACAACCTGCGCACCGCCGCCGCCGAGCTGATGAAACACTCGCAGGAATACCAAAAACTACTGCAAGAGCTCTCCGCCCGCCCCAACGCCGAAGCCCTGTTTGCCGAAGCGGAAGACATCCCCGGCGAAACCGCAAAATCCCGCAAGAGCAAGCGCAGCGGCAAAACGCAGCCCGTTCAGACGGCACCGCAGGCGGATTTGAATCCGGCAAACTACCGGCCGGCTTGGGAAGCGCGGCAATAACCGCTAAGGCCGTCTGAAAACGTTCAGACGGCCTCAAACACCCGTTTCCCCCGCCCCATCCGAATCTGATAAAATACCCGCCTTATCAAACACTTTCAGACGGCCTCACCCGCAAAAAAGGCCGTCTGAAAACCGCAGAGAAACCAAAAAATGACCACACCGCAATCCCCCCTCGTTACCCCCATCGACCGCCCCGTACTCGTACCGCCGAACGGCCACAACAAAGTCCTGCTCCACTCCTGCTGCGCCCCCTGCTCGGGCGAAGTCATGGAAGCCATGCTCGCCAGCGGCATCGACTACACCATCTACTTCTACAACCCCAACATCCACCCGCTCAAAGAATACATGCTGCGCAAAGAAGAAAACGTGCGCTTCGCCGAAAAATTCGGCATCCCCTTCATCGACAAAGACGACGACTACGAAAACGACCGAAAAGAATGGTTTGAAAAAGCCCGCGGCATGGAACACGAACCCGAACGCGGCATCCGCTGCACCATGTGTTTCGACATGCGATTTGAAAAAGCCGCCCAATACGCCCACGAAAACGGCTTCCCCGTTCTTACCAGCTGCCTCGGTATCTCGCGCTGGAAAGACATGAAACAGATTAACGACTGCGGCCACCGCGCCGTCGCCCCCTACGACGATGTCGTCTATTGGGACTTCAACTGGCGCAAAGGCGGCGGCAGCGCCCGCATGATCGAAATCAGCAAACGCGAAAACTTCTACCAGCAGGAATACTGCGGCTGCGCCTACTCCCTGCGCGATTCCAACGCCCACCGCAAATCACAAGGCCGCCGCCCGATTAAAATCGGCGTTTTGTACTACGGCGACGAATCCACGCAGTACGAAAAATAAACACACAACAGGCCGTCTGAAAAACCTGTCCCGATAAAGGCAACAGGATCTTCAGACGGCCTGAGGCTTTGGGAAAAGCGGCGTGAACCGATAAACAGTAGATTTCCAACACCAAATTTTGATATTCCTACAATCTGTCCCCTCTCCTGCCGTAGCGGGAGAAGGTTAGGGAGGGAGAGGTGCTTCGTAGAAGCACGCTCCATGTGGTTTTCAGAAAAATTTGCCGTTTCTAGAAGAAAACTGCCCACCCCAGCCCCGCCACGGTGCGATAGGGAGCAGATTGCAGCAACCCGACCGTTGCAGTTTTTGAATCCAAGCCAAGTTGAAAATGCTGAAATTATCAGCGTTTCAAACTTTCAGACGGCCTCAAAGATTCATTCCAAACAGTAGTTCGTCCCACAAGGAACCCCATGAAAAAATGCCTCATCCTCACCGGCGCCGGCATCAGCGCCGACAGCGGTCTGCAAACCTTCCGCGACGCAGGCGGGCTTTGGGAGGGTTACAAAGTCAGCGAAGTCTGCACCCCCGAAGCGCTCGCCCACAATCCCCGCCAAGTCATCGGGTTTTACAACCAACGCCGCCGCCAAGCCAATGCCGCCGTGCCCAACGCCGCACATAAAGCATTGGTCGGTCTGGAAAAATACTACCGCGTCCAAATCATCACCCAAAACGTCGACGACCTGCACGAACGCGCCGGCAGCAGCAAAGTCTTACACCTTCACGGCGAATTGAACAAACTGCGCAGCACCGACGACGAAACCGAAATCATCCCGTTCACCGGCGATCAAACCGACGCCATCCGCAGCAAAACCGGCGCCCCCATGCGCCCGCACATCGTCTTTTTCGGCGAAGAAGTCCCTGCCTTTCCCGAAGCTGCCGAAGCCATGCGCGACGCCGACACCGTCGTCGTCATCGGCACGTCCATGCAGGTTTATCCCGCCGCTTCCCTTATCCACTACGCCCCGCCCCACGCCAGCCGCTATCTGGTCGATCCCAACCCGCAGGGCGTTGGCGCCGATGTCGAAGTCATCCCCAAGCGCGCCGCCGAAGGCGTGCCGAAACTGGTGGAATACCTGATTTCTCAGGCAGAAAAATAAAGAAGGCCGTCTGAAGTTTCAGACGGCCTTATATCTTGCGCTTTCGCTTATAATTAACCCCTTCTTTTTCAAACCGTTTCCATCATGCCCCAACGCCGCATCTCGCCCGATTACGCCATTGTCCGCAGCGGCAGCGTCCGCCAGATCCACAAACTGCTGTTTACCAAAATGTCTTTCCCGCTACCCATGCTCTTTCGCGTGTGCGAAGGCGGAAAAACGCTGCGCCGGGCGGGCGGAGAGCTGCACATTCCGGCCGGAGGATTCGCAGCCGTTGCCGGCGGGCAGACATTTGACGTGTTGAACAAACCCGATGAAGGCAGCGGAATCTTCCGCAGCGAATGGATCGTGTTTGAGCAGGAACAGATCAACGCCTTTTGCGAACGTCACGGACTGGCGGGCAAATCTGGCCGACATTCGCCCGATTTCAGACGGCACAGGCTTAAACGAAGCATTTGCGCGCCTGAAAGCCGCATCGGAAACTCCGATCCCCCAAGCCGCGGCACAAGCGCGTTTGGAAGAAGTTTTGGCCTGGCTGGCCGAGGCCGGCTGCGTGTTTGCCGCGCACAGCGAACCCGACCTGACCCACCGTGTCAGGAAAATGATCGCCGCCGATACCGCGAAAAACTGGCAGGAAAACGACATGGCGGCGCAGTTTTCCATGAGCGTCGCCACATTCAGACGGCATCTGGCGCAAAAAAACACCGGCTTCCGCCGCCTGCTCGCCGACGTGCGCATGATGCGCGCGCTGACGCTGTTGCAGGTAAGCGGAAAACCGGTGTCGCAAATCGCCTACGAAGTCGGCTATCAAAGCCCGTCGCGCTTTACCGCGCGGTTTAAAGAACGCTTCGGCGTATTGCCGTCTGAAGTCCGTTCAGACGGCACCATCCAGAGCGAAAGCGGTAAATCCCCGTTTTATAGTGAATTAAAATAAAAAATCTACTTCGTTGACAGCGGCCGGGCTCAAAGAGGACGATTCGCTAAGGCGCTGAAGCGCCAAGTTCATCTGTCCCGTACTACCCGTACTGTCCGCGCCTTGCCGCCTCGTATCTTTACTTATTTTATTTCACTATAACGGCCTGTTTTCACAACAAATTTCGCCTCGCCAAGAGCATTGGCCTTCGTGAAAAAACCAACCAGCGCAGGCGTTGCATCCGCGCCGACGTTCGGCAGTTTGTCCACCTTCAAAGCCGTGAGTTTGAACTCATAACGATGCACTTCGCCCTTGGGCGGACACGCGCCGCCATAACCCGGCACGCCGAAATCCGTACGCGTCTGCAACGCACCTTTGGGCAGATTTTCATCTTTCGCGCCGATATTCGCCGGCAGCGAGCGCGCATCGGCGGGAATGTTCGCCACCACCCAGTGCATCCAACCCAAGCCCGTCGGCGCATCTTTATCGTGTACGGTTAACACAAAACTTTTCGTGCCTTTGGGCGGATTTTTCCACGACAGCGCAGGCGACTGATTGCCGCCGTCGCAACCGAAGCCGTAAGGCGCGCTCAAAACCTGTTCTTTTTTAAACTTGCCGTTTTTTGCCAAATTATCAACCGACAAGCTGAATTTTCCCTGCGCCAGCGCAGCGGTAGAAGCGGCCAGCAAACCCAATGCCAACAGTTTTTTCATCGTATTTTCCTTAATGTGAATCGTGAATGGGAAACCAGTATAGGCGGTGGAAGTTAACAAAAGTGTGCCGATTCGCTCATTTTCTGTCGGGTTTTAGCGTTTCAGACGGCCTGAGACTTTGCGCCTGCCTAACGGCTGAGACCTTTATGAAAATCAAAATGGCCGTCTGACACTTCGACTATGCTCAGCACCAGATCTTTCACAGACGTCATTCCCGCACAGGCGGGAACCACGTTTGATTTTCTGAAACTGTGTTAAAACAGGATATTGCCTGTTTTTAACCCTGGTTCCCCGCCTGCGCGGGAATGACGTCGGTTGAGGGGCAACCGTTTCAGACGGCCTCTAAACAGATGTATTTTAATTTTCACCTGCAAACCGCTTTCGCCCATTACAAACAAATCGAGGCCGTCTGAAAATTATTTTTCAGACGGCCTCAATACCTACCAAACAAAGCGGTTAAACGGTTCTCTATTTCGCCGCTACCCCTTTGTTTCCTTCCACAATTTTCAAGCCCGCCGAAACCAGGCTGCCGATGTCGGCGACGTTGGCCGGCATAATCAGGGTATTGTTTTCTTTGGCCAATTTGCCGAACGCTTCGACGTATTGTTCCGCCACTTTCAGGTTGACCGCCTCGTTGCCGCCCGGGGTTTGCAGAGCGTCGGCGATTTTGCGGATGGCGTCGGCATTGGCTTCGGCAACCAGGCGCAGGGCTTCGGCTTCGCCTTGTGCGCGGTTGATGCGGGCGATTTTGTCGCCGTTGGATGCATTGATTGCGGCCTGCGCTTCGCCTTCCGACTGCTGGATTTCCGCTTCGCGCTGACCGCTGGCAAGATTGATTTGTTCGATTTTGCGGCCTTCGGATTCGGCGATACGGGCGCGTTTTTCACGTTCGGCGGTAATCTGCGCCTGCATGGCGCGCAAAATTTCCTGCGGCGGCACCAAATCTTTGATTTCGTAACGCAAAACTTTCACACCCCACGATACGGCGGCTTCGTCCAAGGCGGAAACGACGATGCTGTTGATCTCGTCGCGCTCTTCAAAAGTTTTGTCCAACTCCATGCGGCCGATGACCGAACGCAGCGTGGTTTGGGCAAGCTGGGTAATCGCCATCACGAAATTGCTCGAGCCGTAAGAAGCAAGTTTGGGGTCGGTAACTTGGAAATAGATGATGCCGTCAACGGTAAGCTGGGTGTTGTCGCGCGTGATACAGACTTGGCTGGGCACGTCCATCGGGATTTCTTTGAGCGTGTGTTTGTAGGCCACGCGGTCGATAAACGGAATCAGAATGCTCAGGCCCGGATTGAGGATTTTGTGAAAACGTCCCAATCTTTCAACGATATAGGCTTCCTGCTGCGGCACGACGACAAACGATTTGAAGCCGAACACGACCACGACGATTAAAAGTAATACGGGGAAACTGTATAAAAATTCCATATTTTTTCCTTTTGATTTAATGTAAGTAAATCAACAAGATATTACCGTTTTTACCGGCAATCACGGCAGTTTGCGGCTCGGCAGCAGCCGCTTGGTTCTGCGCCTGCGCCTGCCAATGCGTGCCGCGGTAGGCGACTTCGTACATATCGCCGTGCAGGCGGCGCAGAATCTGCACGGTTTGGCCGATGTCCAAATCATCGGCGGCGGTTTCCGCTTCCGCGCGGCGGCGGCGCAACCAACCGTTTGCCAGCCAGATGCCGACAGCCGACAAAACGGCGGCGGTCAAAACCGAAGCCGAAATGCTGCCGCCCAGCCCCTGCACCAAGCCCGCGCCAAACAGCGCGGCGCTGACAACCATCAGATAAACCGTGCCGGCAAACAGCTCCAACACCAGCACCGCCGCCGCAGCGGCAAACCAGTAAGCCATGAGCACTCCTTTCTCTTTATAGTGAATTAAAATAAGAAATCTACTTCGTTGGCTGCGGCTGAGCTCAAAGAGGACGATTCACTAAGGCGCCGAAGCGCCAAGTTCGTCTGTCCCGTACTACCCGTACTGTCTGCGCCTTGCCGCCTTGTGTCTTTCTTATTTTATTTCACTATGATGATATGGCCGTCTGAAAAATCAAGCTGTTTTCAGACGGCCTGAATCAAAACACGGCCCGATAAATCAAATATACGCCGAAACCCAAGAAAAACAAGCCCGAAAGATTATCGAGCAGGCGGCTGTAACGGCTGTAAAACCGCTTGACCGCGCCGCCGGAAAACAGCAGCGCTACCGCAGAAAAATACAATACCGTTTCCGTCAGAATCAGCAGCAAAACGCCGGCAAACTGCCAAGTTTCCTGAATATCCGCCAATACAGCCGACATCACGCTGCCGAAATAAACCGCGATTTTCGGGTTGGAAAGATTGACCAAAAGCGCTTTTTTCGCCAAACGCTGCGGCTGTTTTTCAGACGGCACGGCAACCGCATCCATATCCGCAAAACTGATGCTGTCGCGCACCCGCGCCATTTTCCAGCCCAAATACATCAGATAGCCTCCGCCCAAACACATCAAAACCGACTCCACCGCCGGAAAATGCCTGAACAACACCGCCAGCCCGAGCATGGTGGCGCACGCCCAAAACATCACGCCCGTAACAATCCCGGCCACCGCCCAAAGCGCGTGTGTGCGCCCCTGCTGCGCGGCGGTGCGCATGATAAAGAAAAAATCCGGTCCCGGGCTCATCATGCCGAGCAGATGCAAAACAATAATGTTAAAAATCATAAGGTTATGAAATCCACGCCGTTTACAGGGGCCGTCTGAAAAAAAGGTCGCCGCGCGCCGGCGGCAAATATCCATCGAAAAACGCTTGGGCTATAATAACACCGTTTTTCCAAGCCATTAGGATTGAAACGATGAAAAAAACCGCACTCCTGCTGACCGCCGCCCTACTTGCCGCCTGCGGTCAGTCCGAACCGAAAAACGATGCCGCCGCAGCCGTTGGAAAAGCACCCAAGCCTTTGTTTAAAGTAAAATTTATCGCTCAAACCGCCGTCAACGGCCTCAAGCTCGGCGCAGGTAAAACAGGCAAAACCAACGACGGCAAACCGCAGATCGTCCGCCCGATTGAAGGCTTGGCCGAAGGCAACGCCGTCGAACTCATCGGCAGCCATACCAACGACTTGGAGGGCATACGCAGCAAATGTATGGAAAGCGACGCCGCCGGCAAACCCGTCGGCTGGACGAAAAACGGTGTTTGCGAAACCCTGTTTAAACAGTTCGCCGCCAACATCGCCGACAACGCGCCCGAGCTGACCGCCTACCTCATCGGCCACGCCGCCCTGCAACCCTATCAGGCCGACAAATCCGGCTATGCCGCCGTGCAAAACGGCCGCTATATTTTAGAAGCCGACAGCGAAGGCGTGTTTTATTTCCGCCGCCGCCACTACTGATTTTCAGACAGCCTCAAAGCAATAAAGGCCGTCTGAAAAACCGTTCCCACTGTTTGAAAGGAGAAAACTATGGAACAGCGCACCTTAGGCACCACCGGCATCCAAGTCAGCAAAATCTGCCTCGGCACCATGACTTGGGGCGAACAAAACACCGAAGCAGAAGCACATCAGCAGCTCGACTACGCCCTCGCCCACGGCGTCAATTTCATCGACACCGCCGAGATGTATCCCGTTCCCCCGCGCAAAGAAACCTACGCCACCACCGAACGCTACATCGGCTCATGGATTAAAGCGCGCGGCAAACGCGACGATTTCGTCTTGGCCAGCAAAATCGCCGGTCCCACCGCCAACAACGCCAACGGACTGGACCCCTATATCCGCAACGGCAACGACTTTTCCCGCGCCCAGATTTTCGAAGCCTGCGAAGCCAGTCTCAAGCGCCTCAACACCGATTATCTCGATTTGTACCAACTGCACTGGCCGGAACGCCAAGCCAACTATTTCGGCAGGCTCGGCATAGACAAACTGCCCGAAAACGAAACATTTACCCCGTTTGAAGAAATCACAGACGCGCTGAACGAACTGGTCAGACAGGGAAAAATCCGCGCCTTCGGCCTCTCCAACGAAACGCCGTGGGGTGTGATGCAATACCTCGCCCAACACCAAAAGCGCCCCGAAACCGCCCGCGTTGCCAGCATCCAAAACCCGTACAGCCTGCTCAACCGCAGTTACGAAGTGGGATTGAGCGAAATTTCCCTGCGCGAAAACCTGCCCCTTTTGGCCTACTCCCCGCTCGCTTTCGGCGTCCTTACCGGCAAATACCGCCACGGCGCCATGCCCGAAGGCAGCCGTTTGGCGCTGTTCAGCCGCTTCCGGCGCTACAACAAACCCCAAGGTTTCGCCGCCGTCGAGCGCTACGCCCAAATCGCCGAAGAAGCAGGATTAAGCCTGACCGCCTTGGCGCTTGCCTTTGTCAACGGCCGTCCGTTTGTCGCCAGCAACATCATCGGCGCCACCTCGTTGGAACAGCTCGCCGAAAACATTGCCAGTGCGGAAGTTATCCTTTCCGCCGACGTTTTGGCTGCGATCGACGCCGTTCACGCCGAAATCAGCAATCCCTGCCCTTAAACAGTTTCCAAACGATCCGAGATACGGAAAAGGCCGCCTGAACAATACCGGATATTGTTCAGGCGGCCTTTTTCCTGATTCGTCAGCCTTTGCGTTGCGGCAGTTTCGGTCTGACTTTTACGCTCAGAGGCAGATGGTCGGAAAGCTGCTGCCAGCGCCGGCTGCTGTGGACTTTGCGTTCTACCACATCCAGATTGCGGGTATAAACGCGGTCGAGGCTGAGTACGGGCAGACGCGCAGGAAAAGTCTTCGGACGCCTGCCGCCGGCATCGACAAAGGCTTCGTCAAGGTTCAGCTCCCTGCCAAGCGACTGCGCCGACTTTTCCCGCCAGTCGTTGAAATCGCCGGCAATAATCAGCGGACTGTCAGGAGAAACATGGCGTTCGACGTATTCGGAAATTGCCTGATACTGCTTGAGACGGTCGGGTTCGCGCAAATTAAGGTGGGCGCAGAGACAGACCAACGGCACCTCCCAGCCCTCGGGCAATACTTCGCAATGCAAAACGCCGCGCTGCTCAAGGCGGTTGACGCTGATGTCGAGGTTGTGGCGCGTGTCGATCGGCATATGGCTGAGAACGGCATTGCCGTGGTGGCGTTCGGGATAGACCGCGTTTTTGCCGTAACTGCGGTGAAACGAGAGCTTTTCGCCCAATACGTCGTAATGAGGCAGGCTGGGAAAGCCGTCGATACGGTTGCTGCGCGCAGCGTGGCGGCCTTGCACTTCCTGAAGAAGCAATACGTCCGAATTCAAATCCTGCAAGGCTTCTGCCATGCTGTCGAGCTGCACTTTCCGGTTGAGTGCGGACATGCCTTTGTGCATATTGTAGGAGGTAACGGTAACGGAAGCGGGAGACATAATGTGTTGTGCCTTTCGTTTATCGGCGTTTCCGCCGTCTGCTTTTTGTTTACAGTATAGCACTTCGGAAACCGGCTGCCTGCCGCCGCCGTGTAAAACCGCCCCTGCCTGAAGCCTGATGTTGCATTTACCGGTTCTTTGGACACAAACGCCAAGCAGAATGCCGTCTGAAAGCAAAAATTTCAGACGGCCTGCAATGCCGCCGTACCGTATTGTTGCGCACCAAAAACACGGCCGGTTTTTCTAGTAGAAAAATGTATGCGCGCCCAGATAGTTTTTCGCGTAATACGGTTTAGACAGTTTTTCCGTCTGCACGGTTTTACCGCTTGAAGGCGCGTGGATAAATTCGCCGTTGCCGATGTAGAGGCCGACGTGCGAATAGCGGCTCGAACCGCCGGTGTTGAAAAACACCAAGTCGCCGGCTTTCAGACGGCTGTCGGGGATTTTTTTCGAAGCGGCGGCCATGTCGCGGGCGGTGCGCGGCAGGTTGACACCGAGGGCGTTTTTATAGACAAACTGAATCATGCCGCTGCAGTCGAAACCGGCTTCGGTGCTGCCGCCGCCCCAACGATAAGGCGTGCCGACCAAGCCCATGCTTTGCAGCATCAGCTCCTGCTCGGCTTGGGTGCGGTCGATGTGGGTAATGCGCACAGGCTGAACGCTGCGGGCAACGGCGGCGTGGCGTTTTTTGGTTTTGGCGGTATTCGGCGGCGCACTCGTGCCGCAGGCGGCTAAGGCGGCGGCAACGGCGGTGGTCAGTAGAATTTTAACAATCGGTTTCATAAAACTTCTCCTTAGGTTTTTCAGACGGCCTTACAACAGCCCTTCAATCGGCAGCCATGACAACACCCTTGCCGTTACCCGTTTCCAGAATTTTGCTTCCGGCTCTTTGGTGTAGTTTTTGCGGTCGCGCGGGTCGTACCAGTGCAGGCGGTTGTGGCGGCCTAAGGTGACTTTGTAGGCGTACTCGGGGGTGGTGTTTTCCAGCGTGCGCTGCATACTGCCGGCGATTTCGGGGCTTTCGATGACGACGCCCATTTCAGTGTTGAGGCGGGCGGAGCGCGGGTCGAGGTTGAGCGAGCCGATGAAGATGCGTTTTTTATCGACGATAAAGGTTTTGGCGTGCAGGCTGGTGGCGGAACTGCCGGTCAGGCCGCGGTCTTTTTTAGTTTTGGGCACGGCGTGGTTGGGCTGCAATTCGTAAAGGCTGATGCCCGATTTGAGCAGCGGTTTGCGGTATTTCACATAACCGGAATGGACGGCGGCAACGTCGGTGGCTTGCAGCGAATTGGTAAAAACGGTGACGTCCACACCGCTTTTGACGATTTTGTCCAGCGCATTCATGCCCGATTTGGTCGGCACGAAATACGGCGACACGAGATACATGCTCTTTTTCGGCGTTTGCAGCGCTTCGGTCAGGCGGTCGAAAATCGGGGGTTTGTGGCGGTCTCGGTTCAGCCCTTTGGCAGGATCGTCGCTGATAAGGCGGGTTTTGACGTTGAACCACTTGATATTGTTTTGCTGCATGGCGCGGTAAAGCGCTGAATTTTCGACTTCTTTGCGGTAGTGCACCAACACGCCGTTGCGGTCGTCGTCGCTGTAGGCAAGCTGCTCGAAACCTTTTTCGGCGCTGCCGCGTTTGATGATTTTTGAGGCGTTATAAGAAGAATGGCTGGCCCAATAGCGGTCGAAATCTTCGGAAACTTCGGTAACAACGCGGCCGGTGGCGAGGATGTCCAAATCGGCGAACACGGTATCTTTGCCGACTTTGAAATATTCGTCGCCGATGTTGCGCCCGCCGAGAATGGTGGCTTTGTTGTCGGCGGTGAGGGTTTTGTTGTGCATCCGCCGGTTAAGGCGCGGGAAGTCGGTGATGTAGCCGAGTGCGCGCCATTTGCGCATGACAAAAGGATTGAACAGGCGGATTTCAATATTGGGATGGCTGTCGAGCGCGAGCAGGACATTGTCGAGGCCGTTGGTGTTGTTGTCGTCGAGCAGAAGGCGCACACGCACACCGCGCTCGGCGGCACGATGCAGCAGGTTGAACAGCATTTTGCCGGAAATGTCGTTGTGCCAGATGTAGTATTGGATGTCGAGCGTGTGGTCGGCGGCTTCAATCAGCGCGGCACGCGCGACAAAGGCTTCGTGCGCATCGTTGAGCAGATACACGCCCGAAGTTTCGGGATCGGCTTTACCGGCCTTACCGGCAGGTTTCAGCACAGCCTCCAAGCGCGGGGCGTCGGGAACGTCGAGATAGCTGCTCTCTGTGCGTTCTTCCAGCGGCGGCAGGGCGGCGCAGCCCAAGAGAAAAGCGGGAAGCATGATGGGAATGAGGTGCTTGATGTTCATTATGGTGTTTTTCAGACGGCATTGCAGCGGAAAAGTTGCACAAGCCGTCTGAAAAAATGTTTTTATCCTTATTGATGCCGGCATTTTACCTTATTTTTCCCGCCTGCCGTCAGGTTGAGGCCGTCTGAAAAATGCAGGCGGGCGAAAATCCGTTCGGAAAGCAGGGTAATCAGGCCGGTGCAGACAAAAGTCAGTTGGAACGCGGCATGCAGGTTTTCGTGCCCTATAGGCGTTTTCTGCCAAAGCTGGAGCATCATCGCGCCCAGCGCAATGCCTAAACTGATGGCAAGCTGCTGGTTAACCGCCATCAGACTGTTGCCGCTGCCGGTTTGGTAGGGGCGCAGGTCGGCGATTGTCAGCGTGTTCATCGCGGAAAACTGTATCGAGTTGCACACACCCATCACCAGCATCATCACAATCCACACCCAAAGCGGCGTCACGCCGTCGGGCAGCGCCAAACACATAATCAAAACCGCCATAAGCCGCGTGTTCCAAATCAAGACTTTGCGATAACCGAAGCACGTCATCACGGGTTTGATAAATGGTTTGACCAACAGCGAAGCGAACGCAACCGGCGCGACAAGCCAGCCCGACAGCCCCGCACCGAAACCGAAGGCCACCTGAAACAAAAGCGGCATCAGAAACGGCAGCGAGCTGATGCCCAAGCGGCTGATCAGATTGCCCGCCAGTCCGAGCCGGTAGGTGCGCACTTTAAACAGATGCCCCGCGTAAATCGGCGCCGGATGCGTCTGCGCATGGCGGTAGTAAAGCCACAACAGCCCCGTGCCCGAAGCGGCGAGCAGAAGCGGAAACACCGCCGAACGCGTGTGCGACACCGTTTCCACCGCCAGCGTCAATGCACAGGCCGCCGAAGCAAACATCAGATAGCCTCTCAAATCCAGCGAAGCGCGTTCGCCGCGCACATCAGGCATAATCCGCCGCGCCACCAGAAGCCCTGCCAAGCCGATGGGGATGTTGAGCAGGAAAATCCAATGCCACGTCGCGTATTCGACCAGATAACCGCCCGCCAGCGGCCCGACCACCGGCCCGATCAGCGCGGGCATCACGGCGTAATTGATGGCGTTGAGCAGTTGCGATTTTTCATACACGCGCAAAATCGTCAGCCGCGGCACAGGCACAAGCATTGACCCGCCCACACCCTGAACCACCCGCGCCAACACCAGCATGGGCAGGTTTTCCGCCGCCGCACACAACAGCGAACCGGCCATAAAAACCGTAATCGAACCGAGAAACACGTTTTTCGTGCCGAAGCGGTCGGCCAGATAGCCGCTCAAAGGAATCAGAAGCGCCACCGTCAACGCATAGGAAATCACCGCAAGCTGCATGTTCAGCGGCGATTCGTGCAAATCTTCGGCAATCGCCGGCAGCGCGGTGTTTAAAATCGTTGCATCCAGCATCTGCATAAAAATCGCCACAGCCAGCAAAAGCGGCAGCCAGCGGGACGGCGTAACGGCGGGCTTATCCATACTCGGCAATCGTTATTTATCAATCATTTATATTCCAGACGGTACGGCATATTGTAACGCAAACCGCGCAAGGCCGTCTGAAAGCGCGAAAAACGGCGGTAGGTTTTTTCAGACGGCATAAGGGCGGGTGCAGCAGGAATTAAAAATCTACTTCGTTGGCTGCGGCTTGCTGTACTGTCTGCGCGTTGCTTCCTTGTATCTTTCTTATTTTAATTCACTATAAAAAACACCCGCCCAGATGCCGTCTGAAACGGTTCATCCCCCAGCCGCCGTCATTCCCGCGCAGGCGGGAATCCACGCTTTAAAACAGGCAATATCTTGTTTTAAAAAAAGTTTCAGAAAACCAAACACAGATTCCCGCCTGCGCAGGAATGACGCCCGTGAAAGTTCGGCTGGTGAGCGTAGTGGTTCGATTACACTTACCAACCATCGAAGCACTTATTGAGCGTAACTGAAGCACTTGCGCTGAGCGTAGCCGAAGCGTCAAACGGCTATCTTTAATTTTTCAAAACGCTCAGGCCGTCTGAAACTTTTTCAGACGGCCTTCAAGCCCATGTTTTTAATGTTTGAAATAACCCCAGCCCCAACACCGTTCCGCATAATCCAAACGTATTTTGTTTGATTTCAAACAACCCGTCCGACAAAGCCGCCACAGTGCCGCTCTACCCGTTCAAACCCTTATCCGCACTATTTTCCGACATATCCGCGTCCGCCGTTCGGACTATTTTCAACAATAGCGCTTGACCCATTACAGGCAATTACTTAAAGTACCGACTTAATTTTTATAAATACAATCCGAGCAGTCTGAAACGGAACCACCATGAGCACAAAAACCCCACCAGAAATCATCCGTTATGAACGGATTCCGACCGATGCCTATTTCTTCGGCACCTGCGTCCTCGACATTTTCATGCCCGAAGCCGGCATGGATGCCATGACCCTCATCGAAAAGCAGGGCATCCACACCCATTTCCCGATGGGGCAGAGCTGCTGCGGCCAGCCCGCCTACTCTTCCGGCCATCCCAAC
The DNA here is from genome assembly GCF_002216145.1 of Neisseria chenwenguii. Lineage (NCBI taxonomy): Bacteria > Pseudomonadati > Pseudomonadota > Betaproteobacteria > Neisseriales > Neisseriaceae > Neisseria > Neisseria chenwenguii. Next base: position 2,224,774 of record NZ_CP022278.1, on the reverse strand, counting down.
GAAGCCTTCGACGTCGCCAAAGCGCAGCTCGACCTGTTTCCCCAAGACTGGCCGATTGTCGTGCCTTCCGGCTCTTGCGGCGGCATGATGAAACACCATTGGCCCGAGCTGTTTAAAGGTACCAAATACGAACAGCAGGCCAACGACATCGCCAACCGCGTCATCGAATTCACCCATTTCCTCATCGCCATCGGTTTCAAACCCGAAAACAAAGGCGCGCCCGTCAAAGTCGCCGTTCACACTTCCTGCGCTGCGCGCCGCGAAATGAACGTCCACTTGAGCGGCTGGCAGCTGATTGACGGCATGGAAAACGTCGAGCGCATCGTTCACGACCACGAAAGCGAATGCTGCGGCTTCGGCGGCACGTTTTCCGTCAAACATCCCGACATTTCCGGCGCCATGGTGACCGACAAAGTCGCCGCCCTCAAAGCCTCCCAAGCCACCGAAATCATCAGCGCCGACTGCGGCTGTATGCTGAACATCGGCGGCAAAATCGCCAAAGACGAGCCGGATATGCCCCGTCCGAAACACATTTCCACTTTCCTTTTGGAACGCATGGGAGGCAAAGCATGAGCGCGCGCGACAATATTCTGACCAAGCTGAAAAAGGCCGGCGCCTACCCGATGAGCGAACCCGATACCGCGCGTTACTACCACGACAACGAAATGGCGTGGAAAAGCGATGCAGGCCGTCTGAAACATTGGGCAACCGCCATGCGCGGCGTGAAAACCGAGATTTTCTGGGTAACGGAAGAAACCTGGCCGCAAGTGTTCCGCCAAGTCGCGCAGGAAAAAGGTTTGCGCAACGTCTTGCTGCCGCTGGAAACCGAACACGGCAAAAAAGCCAAGCAGGCTTTGGCCGATACCGAAATCAAGCCGCGCGCGTTTGACCGCGCCATCGAAGAATGGAAAAACGAGTTTTTCAGCGACATCGACGCCGGTTTCACTTCTTCCCGCTGCGGCATCGCCCGCACCGGCACCATCATGCTCTCGCCCTCGCCTGCCGAGCCGCGCAGCCTGAGCCTCGTTCCGCCCGTGCATTTCTGCCTGTTTGACGCGGCCAAGATGTACAACGAATTTCATCATGCAATGGCGGGGGAACAATTAGTGGAAAACGGCATGCCGACCAACGTGATTTTGGTTTCCGGCCCCTCCAAAACCGCCGACATCCAACTTACCCTCGCCTACGGCGCACACGGTCCGCGCGATTTGGTCGTATTGGCACTTTTGCCCGAACACATTTCCCCCGCCGATTTGGAGGACTGACGCATGACGACGCAAACCATTCAATTCCACATGAAGCCGGAAACCTTCAAACAAAACACTGCTTCATCGCTGCAAGACGTGCCTCTGCGCAAAAGCCTGCGCACCGCGATGGACATGCTGATGACCAAACGCAAATCCGTTCTGACCAACGAAGAAGAGCTGCAAAACCTGCGCGATTTGTGCGAACACGTCCGCCAACGTTCCCTTTCCAAACTGCCGCAGCTTTTGGAACAGCTTGAAGAAAACCTGACCAAACTGGGCGTGAAAGTCCATTGGGCGGAAACCCCTGCCGAAGCCTGCAACATCATCCACAACATCATCACCGCCAAAAACGGCAAACTGATGGTGAAAGGCAAATCCATGGTCAGTGAAGAAATCGAGCTGAACCACTTTTTGGAAGCCAAAGGCATCCGCGCCGTGGAAAGCGATTTGGGCGAATTTATCGTTCAGATGGCCGGTGAAAAACCGACCCACATCGTGATGCCCGCGATTCACAAAACCAAAGAACAAGTCAGCGAGCTGTTCCACAAAAACCTCAACACTCCGCTGACCGACGATGTGGACGCGCTCACCGGCTTCGCCCGCCAAGCCCTGCGCGATATCTACCGCACCGCCGACGTCGGCATGAGCGGCGTCAATTTCGCCGTGGCCGAAACCGGTACACTGTGTCTGGTTGAAAACGAAGGCAACGGCCGTCTTTCGACCACCGTTCCGCCCGTCCATATCGCCATTACCGGCATCGAAAAAGTCGTCGCCAAACTGTCTGACGTACCGCCGCTGTACAGCCTGCTGCCGCGTTCCGCCATCGGCCAAAACATCACCACCTATTTCAACATGATTACCGGCCCTCGCCGCAGCGGCGAGCTTGACGGCCCGCAGGAAATGCACCTCGTCCTGCTCGACAACGGCCGCAGCCAAGCCTATGTCGAAGAACAGATGCGCCGCACCCTGCAATGTATCCGCTGCGGCGCGTGTATGAACCACTGTCCGGTCTATACCCGCATCGGCGGCGCAGCCTACGGCACGACCTACCCCGGCCCCATCGGCGAAATCATTTCCCCGCACCTTTTGGGCTTGGACGCCACCCGCGATCTGCCGACCGCCTGCACTATGTGCGGCGCCTGCGTCGAAGTCTGCCCCGTGCGCATTCCGATTACCGAACAAATGCAGCGCCTGCGCGTCGAAGCGCAACGCGACCCGAACGAAACCGTTCCCCATCCGATCCGCGGACAGGGCGCATCGCATACGTTCGGCGAACAAATGGCCTGGCGCACGTTCAACGGCATTTTCAGCGGCAAAAAAGCCTACCGCGCCTTCGGTTGGGCAGCTTCCAAATTCCGCGCCCTGACCCCGAGCAAACAGCTCGGCTGGACGGATAACCGCGTGCCGATGAAACCCGCACCCAAAACGCTGCACGAAATGATGGCGGAAAAACTGCGCCAACACTGACAGCATCAAACCAAAGGCCGTCTGAAATTTTCAGACGGCCTTTACGCTGCCGCAAAACACCCCAATCGTTATCCCGCATTTGCATACCTTTTCTCAAAGCAATATTCACGAAACAAACCCTTTTTGCGACAATACTCCCCGCTGCCAGAGCGCAGTCAAACACAAGCAAACCACTTACTCAAAAGGAATTTATCCGGTGAAACGCATTTTCTTATTTCTCCTGACCAACATCGCCGTCCTCGTCGTCATCAGCATCATCCTGAGCGTACTCGGCCTCAGCGGCAACCCGAACAACGTCGCAAACCTGCTCGGCTTCTCTGCCGTCATCGGCTTTACCGGCTCGATTATTTCCCTGCTGACCTCCAAAATGGTCGCCAAAAGTTCCGTCGGCGCCGAAGTCATCACCCAGCCGCGCAGCGAAGAAGAAGCTTGGCTGCTTTCTACCGTTGAAGCCCAAGCGCGCCAATGGAATCTAAAAACACCCGAAGTCGCCATTTATCACTCTCCCGAACCCAACGCTTTCGCCACCGGCCCCACTAAAAACAACTCCCTCGTCGCCGTCAGCACCGGCCTGCTCGACAACATGACCCGCGATGAAGTCGAAGCTGTCTTAGCACACGAAATGGCGCACGTCGGCAACGGCGACATGGTCACGCTGACGCTGATTCAAGGCGTGGTCAACACCTTCGTCGTCTTCCTCGCGCGCCTCGTTTCCGGTATCGTTGCCAGAAACGACGACGGCAGCACCTCGCAAGGCACTTATTTCATCGTCAGCATGGTTTTGCAGATTGTTTTCGGTTTCCTTGCCAGCATCATCGTGATGTGGTTCAGCCGCCAACGCGAATACCGCGCCGACGCAGGCGCTGCCAAACTCGTCGGCGCACCGAAAATGATTGCCGCCTTGCAACGCCTGAAAGGCAGCCCCAGTGATTTGCCCAAAGAAATGAACGCCATGGGCATTGCCAGTGACAGCAAGGATTCGCTCCTGAGCACCCACCCCTCGCTGGACAACCGCATCGCCCGTTTGCAGTCGATGTAATGTTTAAAACTTATAGAAAAGCCGTCTGAAAATTCAGACGGCTTTTCTTTTCTGTAATACAGAGTATAAATTAGGCATTTCAATCTTACCCGAACCGGGTTTACTTCTTATTTTGTAATATGATAAGCCCCTTTCACACTAACAAGCTCATAAATAAAAGCCTACTGAATGCAGTAGGCTTTTATTTCTCAATCTATCAGCGTTTTTTACCGGTTACGGTTGCAACAGCCAAATCTTCGTTACGTTTCAGGGAAACGCTTTCTACACCTTCCGGCAGTTTGATGTCAGACAAGTGCAGGATGTCACCGGCAACGACTGAAGCGCAGTCCAGTTCCAAGAATGCAGGGATATTTGCAGGCAAAGCCAATACTTCTACGGAAGTATTCAACAAAGAAACGCGGCCACTTTGCAGTTTGACGGCTTGGGAAATTTCAGCATTTACGATGTGCAACGGAACACGGATGCGGACTTTTTGATCGGCTTTAACAGTTTGGAAGTCGATGTGTTGAACCTGTTGACGGAACGGGTGCATTTGGAAATCGCGCACGATAACGTCTTGGGTTTTGCCGTCCAAAGTCAGTTTGATCAATGCGGTGTGGAAAGACTCTTTTTCCAAAGCGTAGTAAACGGTTTTGTGATCGACTGCGATGGCAACCGGCTCTTGGCCTTCGCCGTAAAGAATCGCAGGGATTTGGCCTTCGCGACGCAGGCGGCGGCTCGCACCAGTGCCTTGGGCTTCGCGCAAAGAGGCTTGAATTTCGTATGACATAGCTAATACTCCAGATAAAATAAAATTCGTCGTCATCGGCCGCGACCAGCTTAAGACGACAGCTTGTTAAGGCAGCAAAACGCCGCCGTTGGTCAACACATCTTCGTTAAAGAGATATGAGACGGATTCTTCGTTGCTGATGCGGCGGACGGTTTCCGCCAGCAATCCGGCAATCGTTACCTGACGGATACGCTCACATTTTTTGGCTTCTTCCGACAGCGGAATGGTATCGGTCACAACCACTTGGTCGATATCCGAAGAAGCAATCCGCTTGATCGCTTCGCCGGAGAATACCGGATGGGAAGCATAAGCCAATACGCGGCGCGCACCGCGCTCTTTCAGCGCTGAAGCGGCTTTACACAAAGTGTTCGCCGTATCGATCATGTCGTCCACAATCAGGCAGGTACGGTCTTGAATATCGCCGATGATATTCATTACTTCAGCCACATTGGCTTTAGGGCGGCGTTTGTCGATAATGGCCAAATCCGTATTCAGCGCTTTGGCAACGGCACGGGCGCGGACGACACCGCCGACATCGGGGCTGACAACGGTTAAATCTTCAATACGCTGCTGCGCAATGTCGTTGAGCAGGATCGGGGTGGCATAAATATTGTCCACGGGAATATCGAAAAAGCCCTGAATCTGGTCAGCGTGCAAATCCACCGTCAACACACGGTCGATACCGGCGGAATACAGCATATTGGCAACCAGCTTGGCCGAAATCGGTACGCGCACCGAGCGCGGACGGCGGTCTTGGCGGGCATAGCCGAAATACGGAATCGCTGCGGTAATACGGCCGGCAGAAGCACGTTTTAACGCATCGGCCATAGTCAGAATTTCCATCAGATTGTCGTTGGTCGGCGCACAAGTCGGCTGCAGAATAAAGACATCGCGTCCGCGCACATTTTCCAAAAGCTCGATGGCAACTTCGCCGTCCGAAAATTTGCTAACGGTCGCATTGCCCAAAGTAATATCCAAATGCTTGACCACGCGTTGCGCCAATTCGGGATTAGCATTGCCGGTAAACACCATCAAACTATCATATGCAGCCATATCTTCTTCATCCGGTTTTACAGTTAAATTCTGCTCAGAAAACGCCATGCCGACCTCTGCTTGTGTATCCTGACATCAAGGCCGCCATTATACGCACCTTAACATATAAAACCAATACCTTAGCAGGGCTAAATTTATTGATGCCAGCAAAAAAGCGTGCAAGAAAACTTACACGCTTTTTATTGGCTGGGGAGGAAGGATTCGAACCTTCGCATGCTGGAATCAAAATCCAGTGTCTTAACCGCTTGACGACTCCCCAATAAAGGTGGCTGGGGAGGAAGGATTCGAACCTTCGCATGCTGGATTCAGAATCCAGTGTCTTAACCGCTTGACGACTCCCCACTGGAGAATTTTTTGGCTGGGGAGGAAGGATTCGAACCTTCGCATGCTGGAATCAAAATCCAGTGTCTTAACCGCTTGACGACTCCCCAACTTTTTCATCTATATGAAACAACGGATGGACACCCAATCCTTCAATACAATATGCTTCATATTTTTCAGAAACCTGTCGGTATATGTTTTCGGCCTTTTCCTTGCTTTCCGCACTTACAAAAACGCAGGCACCGGAACCCGTCATCAGCGCATTGCCGTAAGCAGAAAGATCGAGATAAGCCTGCCAAACTTCGGGATATTCTTCGAATACCACCGCCTGCATATCATTTTGAAACGGTTGCAGGGTTTGGAAAGACGGCATTATGCTTGGTTTGGAATTTCGTGTCAAGCGCGGGTGTGAAAAAATTTTGCCCGTCGCCACATGAACCGGCGGTTTTACCACGACATACCATTGTTTCGGCACATCAATTTCGGTCAGTTTTTCGCCGATACCTTTGGCAAACGCGCTGCGGCCGAAAATAAAAAACGGCACGTCCGCCCCCAGTTTTACACCCAAATCCATCAACGCTTGGCGGTCGAAGCCGCATTTCCAGAGCGCGTTCAAAGCCATCAACACCGTCGCTGCATCGGAACTGCCGCCGCCCAAACCGCCGCCGGTCGGGATATTTTTATCCAGCCAGATTTCCACACCCGATTTCGTACCCGAGGCCGTCTGAAGCAGGTCGGCGGCGCGGTAAGCCAAATCCTGCTCGGAAGTGATACCTTCGACGGGCGTGTGCATAATGATTTTGCCGTCGTCGCGCAGGCTGAAATAAACCGTGTCATACAGGCCGATGAGACAGAAAATGCTTTCCAGCTCGTGATAGCCGTCTTCCCGCCTCCTTGTAATCCGCAAATCCAGATTCAGCTTGGCGGGCGCAGGAAACGGCAATGCTTTGCCCGGAATGTCTGCCATCATGTTCAACCGCGGGCGGCGCAGCGGGTTTGGCTGCTGGGTTTGGGACGGTTGTTCATTTCGTCAAACACCAACCGGATATTCAGCTTGTTACCTTCCAGCAATAGAATACGCGGGCGGCCTTCGCCGTTTAAGGTACGCGAAACCGTCCAGCCGAACTGCTGCAAACGGCCGTCTGAAGTCATTTTGTAAGGCGTGCCGGCCACGCGGCGGCCGTTTGCCCAAATGTGTAAATATTGAACGGGCAGCTCGTAGCCGAGCAACTGGCGGCTCAATTCTTCCGCAGTTTGCGCACGGTAAACTTTGCCTTTGTTATCGACCGCCAACACGCCTTGCGCGTCTTGGCAGAGCTGGCCGACGGTGCTGCCCAGCGGTGTGTTGACGCTGATCGTCTGCACTTGGTTTTGGTACGCCCAATCGAAATTGGCATACGAGCCTTTTCCCTCGACTTTGACCGACAAACGGCCATCGGCGGTAAAATCTTCGACCTTCTGCGCTTCAGGCCAGTCGCCGCTTTGCGGCGTGCTCACACAGGCCGCCAGCAATATCGCGCTGGCGTAGGAAAACAATAATTTTGCGTTCATCTTCACTTCCTTTCCGTCTGTTTTTATAGATGTTTTTTATAAATAACTCAGGCCGTCTGAAAAAATAGTGGAGTAATTTTTCAGACGGCCTCTGCCTTTATCTGGCTTTTTTGGCTTTCGCCGTTTTTTCAGACGACACAGCCACGCCGAAACGCTGCATGGTCACTTTAAGCAGCTTCACGTTACCGCCTTTTTTTAGCCCTTCCGCCCAAACCGTTTTCGCCTGTTCCTGCTCGCCCAGTTTCCACAAAACCTCGCCCAAATGCGCGGAAACTTCCGCATCGGGCGTTTCCTTGTGCGCGAATTGCAGATACGGCAGCGCGGCCTGCGCATCGCCTTTCAGATAATATGCCCAGCCCATGCTGTCGTTGATGGCACCGGATTCCGGCTCGAGCTGGTAGGCCGTCTGAATCAGTTTGAACGCCTCGTCAAAGTTTTTCTGCGCATCCGGCGAAGTCAGCAGCGTGTAGCCCAAAGCATTCATGCCCGCGGCGCCGTTGGGATTGAGCTGAACCACGCGGCGTAAATCGGCCACCGCTTTTTCAGGCCGGCCGAGCTGTTCGTAAACCATCGCGCGCTGGTAGAGAATATCGGGCAGAAGCTCGTTTCCGCCCCGCTGTTTGGCTGCTTTCGCCGCGAGGCTGTTGAGTTCGGACAGCGCTTCCTGCGGTCGGTCGCTTTTTGCCAGGGCAAACAGGTAAACGCGCTGCAAATCCGCGCTGCTGAAAAAACGCCCCTGCTTCTCGGGCAGCTTTTGCGCGCGGCGCGTTTCCGCCAGTGCGGTTTTCACATCGCCCTGCTCGCCCGCCAGCGAGGCTTTTAAAACGGCTTTGTCAAACACAAAACCCGGTGCCGTGATGCGGCCAACCCAAGTTTGCGCCTGTCTGTACTGTTTCAAATCGGCATAACGCATCGCGCCGACCACCGCCGCACGGCTTTTCTGCTCGCTGTTACCCGCGTTATACGCCTTGTCCAGATAGCCGCTGATGACGGAAATGTCTTCCTTGCGGCTGTTGGCCAACAAGGCCGCCTGAATATACAGATCCGCATTGGGATTGTCGGCCAAGAGTTCCTGCAAACGCGCATAAGCTTTATCGGTCTGCTTCGCCGCCACCAGGCTGCTGATTTCCATTTCCTGCCACACCGGCGAGAGTTTTTTCGTATCCGTATCTTTAAAGAAACGTTGAAGGATTCCGGGATTCTGCTGCGCAACCAAACGCAGCGTCAGCGCAGTCGGCGGCAGGATTTCCGCGTCCACTCTCGCCAGCCGCTGCAAGGCTTTGACCGCGTGGCGCTCGTTGCCTTCCTGCGCACTGTAAATCACATCGGCAATCGCCGCCTCGGGCATTTGCGGATATTTGCCCGCAACTTTGTGCACTTCTTTGCTCGCTTTTTTCGCCAAGCCCTGCTGCTGCACCGCCGCCTGCGCCAAAAGCAGAAAAATGCGGCGGGTCTGTTCTTCCGAAGCGTTTTCCAACACATCGTCCAAACCGCTCAACTTCGCATCGGCCTTACCCAGCAGCAGATTGCGCATCCAGCCCATACGCCGCTGCGCCTCGCCCGGCACAGGCTCGATTTCCTGCCAGCGGCGGTAAATCGCCTCCGCCTGTTCAAACGCATTGAGCGCCACCGACATTTCCAGCGCGCGCTCCGCCACTTCGGGCGATCTCGTGCGCTCGAGCATGACCATGTGCGTCATCAGCGCCACAGCCGCATCGCCTTTCTGCAAAGCCATTTCGCCACCCAACAGCGTAAACACATTGTTCGCACGGTTCACCACAGCGATACGCCGCTGCTGCTCCCGCTCGCGCAACTGCGCAGGCGTCAATCCGGCATCTTTCTCAACAATTCTGACGAAATCTTTGGCAGAATAAGGTTTGGCCAACGGCTGATCCGCCGCGCGAACCTGCCCCGCAAGCAGCAGAACGGCTGCCGCTACCGCAGCACGCAGACGGGAATGTGCAAAAAACATAATAATTCCTCTGATGGTAAAACCGCCGTTTTCAGACGGCCTGAGCAAGGCATAACTTTACCATACCGCACGGCGTTTGTTGATTTAAGCGACCGTAAACCTAATGTAATCGTGAAACCGCACGAACGGCTGCGGCGTTGCTGCACCTTGTTGTACGACCCGTAGTACCATCTACGGCTTGCTGCCTTGCATCCGTTTGCACGGTTTCACGATAAACACCAGCCCGAAATCCAATCCGAAACCCCGAAACCATGACCCGCGACCACCTCACCGACTTCCTCTCACACGCCGCCGCGCTGCCCAGCCCCACCCAGATTCTGCGCAACAGACTGTTTGAACAGCCGCATTTCAAAAAAGCCGCCGTTTTGCTCGCCGTCGTTCCGCAAAGCGGCAGGCCGTCTGAAAACGAATGGGGCATCCTGCTGACCCGCCGTTCCGCAAACCTGCAACACCACGCCGGCCAAATCTCGCTGGCCGGCGGCGGGTTCGAGCCACAGGATGCCGACCTGACCCAAACCGCGCTGCGCGAAACCGAAGAAGAAACCGGCATCCCCGCCCGCCTCTGGCAAACCTTCCTCGCCTTGCCCGCCGGCTTTACCCCCTCCGGTTACGAAGTCCATACCATACCTGCGCTCTGCCGCAACGTTCCCGAAATCCGCACCAATCCCGACGAAGTCGCCGAAGCCTTTTTCCTGCCACTGCCCCTCGCCCTCAATCCCGAAAACTACCAAACGCGCCGTTTCAAGCACAACGGCCAAAGCATGGAAACGCCCGTGTTACCGTATCTGCACCACGACATCTGGGGGTTGACCGCCGTGATTCTATATGGCTTGGCGGAGCGTTACGCAGCTTATAGCCGGAGAAATTAAGTTCTGCTACAGCGTTGGCTCACCTTGCTCAAAGAGGTGCTTGACTAAGCTGCTAAGGCAGCAAGTCAGCCACCCCGTACTACCTGTACCGTCTGCGGCTCGCCGCCTTGTATCAGAACTTAATTTCTCCGGCTATATTCGGCCGGAAACTGAACATGCCGTCTGAAAAATATTTTCAGACGGCATGTTTCAGACGGCATGTTGTATATAAAACCCATTTTTAAAACAACGCATCCAACACATTTTCGTCAGCCCTTGCCTTTCTGACGTCATACAGGTTTGCGGCAAAAATCCAGCCCTCCGCTGCTTTTTCTTCCGTCCGCTTCGCGCAAGCCTTTCCTGCCGCGCCCTCCGGATAGCATGCTTCTCCCGAAAAACGCGCACGGACCCAGCCGTCGCCGGTACGTGTTTTCGGCTGGATTTCAACCGGCCGACCGGCCGGCAAGACCGCGACCGCAGCGCAGCTTGTCGACGGGCAGTTACGCAGTTTGATGTCGGACGCACCGATTTTTTCCATACGGTATTGCGGCGGCTTCACGGCGGAGGCAGAAACGGGTGCAGCATCAAAACCGGTTGCGGCGCCGCTTTCGGCCTCGGCACCGCCGTTGTCCAGCAACCCGAAAACAGCAACAAGCAGGATAGCCAGCACCAGAGCGCCTATCGCCAGATCCCAAGGTCGGGATGCCTGCGTATTGCTTTCAGACGGCATTTCAGGCGGGACGACAGCATCGGAAGACGGCCCTGCCTGCGGATATTCTTCCGAGCTAAAACCGCCGACCGTGCAGGCGCGTATTTCCACCGCTGCCTCGATAACTGTGCAAGCGAAAAAATTCTTCCCGCCGGCTTTCTTTCGGGCCAGGCTCTCGTGTGCTGCGCGTTCAACCTCCTGATAAGCGTTGCAGCAAATCTGATACGCCACGTCAAACAGACAGGTTTTGCCCGTATCCGTCCGCCACCGCATCCGTTTCTGCGGCTGCTTGGCGGAGGCTGCAATTTTAATCAGCCCGGGCATCTGCGGGCTGGTCAGGATATACACCCATCCTTGTTCCAAAATACTTCCTTTCTGATGTCAGGCGGCGGCTTTTTTCCTGTATTTGTTGTCAGCCGGAAACCCGTTGGATTTTCGATATGTAAACAGACGCAAAAGAGACGCAAAAGCGGCTTGGGCTTTACTTTGCCGCGCCATCCGTACCGGCTCTGGCGCACCGCCCTGTATTTTTTATTTTATTTTGCCATACTGCATTATTTTAATGTGCAATTTCCTTATTTTACACATTTACGGCACAATATGCCGAAACCAGCTAGCGGAAGACCGCCTGAAACAGATGCTGCGCAATATAACCTGCTGCCGTTTTCTTTCAGACGGCCTTTTCGTCAGAGACTATTGGCAGCGAAGCGATGTCAACAGCCCCTATCGCCCTCCGAATCCGCCAATGCGCCCAAAAAGGCGGCAAGCAGGGATTCGTCTTTGATTCCGCCCGCGCTTTCCACGCCGCCCGATACGTCTACTGCCGCCGCACCACTGATGCACACGGCATCCGCCACGTTTTCCGCCGTCAGCCCGCCCGCCAAAACCCATGGTTTGCCCGAATAATTTTTCAGCAACGACCAATCGAAACTCAGACCTGTGCCGCCGTATGCGTCTGGATGGTAGGCATCAAACAGAATCGCGCGCGCATTCGGAAAACGGCTCGAGGCCGTCTGAATATCTTCCGCACATTTCACGCGCACGGCTTTCAAATACGGGCGGCCGAACTGCGCACAAAATGCGTCGTCTTCATCACCGTGAAACTGAATCAGATCGACCGGCACTTCGCGCAACACCGCGCGTATCCGCTCTGCCGTCTCATTGACAAACAGCGCCACCACGCTGACAAACGGCGGCAGCGCCGCCACCACTGCTTTGGCCTGCGCCGCCGTTACCGCACGTTTGCTTTTCGCGTAAAACACCAAGCCCACCGCATCCGCCCCCAGCTCCGCCGCCGCGCGCGCGTCTTCGGGGCGGGTAATGCCGCAGATTTTGCTTCGGATTTTGGCCATAACGGTTCTCACTATGATGCTTTCAGACGGCCTATTATAGCGGTTAAAATACCGTCTCCCCCACTTTTCAGACGGCCTTATCGTGAACATTCCCGCCTGGCAAACGCTGCCTCCCCTCGCCGAACTCGCCGCCGCCATGCAAAACCGCGCCCGTCCGCTGCATTTGCTGGTTTGCTTAAACAACCGGAAAATTCCCGAATTTACCGTTTCAGACGTCCTCGACGACACGCAATGCCGTCTGAAAACCGCGCTCGACGAATCCTTAAAATGTATTCAATTCAACAGCATAAATGTGTTTGAACAGCTTCTGCCCGATGTCACGCTCTGGCTCGCACCGCCGAAAACCGTGCCGCGCTTGCAGGAGCATTTCGGCGGGCATAATTTGGATTGGCAGACTGATGCGCCTAAGCAAATTGAAGCCGAAATTCCCGCCCTGAGCAGCGCCGAAGAGGTAAAACCCTGGTTCAGGCCGTCTGAAAACCGCATTCCGCCTGAAAACGTGCTCATCATCGGTGCGGGCATTGCGGGCGCGGCAATGGCGCGGCTGCTGGCGGAACAGGGCGTGCGCACGACTGTTTTGGAAGCCGGCGCGGCGGCGCGGGGCGGTTCGGGCAACCGTCAGGGGTTGCTTTACGCGAAAATTTCGCCGCACAACACCGAACAGACCGAGCTGCTGCTCGCGGGCTACGGCTACACCCGCCGCCTGCTTGCGCGGCTGCTGCCCGGTTCCGACGCGTGGGGCGGCAGCGGCGTGGTGCATCTGAATTACGACGTGGCCGAGCGCAAACGCAATCAGGCGCTGGCGTTGCAGGCACACCATGCCCACCTCTACCGCGCCGTTTCCCAAGCCGAAGCCGCCGAAATCGCGGGTGTGGAACTGTTTTCAGACGGCCTCTACTGGCCTCAGGGCGTGTGGCTCAACCCGCCCGCCGTCGTGCGCGCGCTGCTCGACCACCCGCTGGTTTCGCTGCATGAACACACGCCGCTTCAGCGCGCTGAGTTCGACGGCGAAAACTGGACGGCGCACACGCCGCAAGGCCGTTTCAGCGGCAGCCATATTATTTATTGCACCGGCGCCGACAGCCCCGCCGCGCCCGAACCCAACGCCGCCGCCCTGCCCTACCGCCAAATCCGCGGGCAGACCGGCGTGGCGCAGGCGACGGCGTTTTCCGAACGGCTCAAATGCGCCGTTTCCGGCGAAAGCTACATCAGCCCCGCGTGGCAGGGCAGCCATTGCTACGGCGCGACGTTTGTGTTGAACAGCGCCGACAAAAGCTGGCGAACCGACGAAGAAGCCGCCAACCGCGCCGCTTTGGCACAGCTCAACCCGCCGCTGGCGCAATCGCTGTTTTCAGACGGCCGCAACGGTTTGGAAACCGCAACCGGCCACGCCGCCCTGCGCTGCGACAGCCCCGACCACCTGCCGCTTGTCGGCGCACTCGGCGACATCGCCGCCATGCAGACCGTTTACGCCAAACTCGCGCTCGACAAAAACTACCGCCTCACCGCCCCCTGCCCCTACCTGCCCCGCGCCTATCTCAACACCGCCCACGGCACGCGCGGCCTGGCCACCGCTCCGCTCTGCGCCGCCGCCCTCACCGCCGAAATCCTCGGCCTGCCCCACCCGCTCTCCCGACGCCTGCGCACCGCGCTCCACCCCAACCGAACCGTTATCCGCGCGATTGTGCGCGGGCAGGGTTTGCTTAAATGAAAAAGGCCGTCTGAAAACTTTAAAGTTTCAGACGGCCTTCCGGTATGAAATGTTACCGAATATTCACGCTATAGTTGATTAAAATAAAAATGAGACGAGGCGGCAACGCCCGCAGTGTACGGATAGTACATAAGGGCGTTGGCAACGCCGTATCATTGCGATTTTAATCAACTATATATTAAGCGGCAAAGCGTTTGGCCACTTCGTCCCAGTTGACAATGTCCCAGAAACCTTTCAGGTAGTTGGGACGGCTGTTGCGGTAGTCGATGTAGTAGGCGTGTTCCCAAACGTCGCAAGTCAAGAGCGGGGTGTTTTCGGTGGTCAGCGGGGTTGCGGCGTTGGAAGTGGAAACCAAGTCCAATTCGCCGGCGGGGGTTTTCACCAGCCATGCCCAGCCTGAGCCGAAGGTGCCTGCGGCGCAGGCGTTGAAGGCTTCTTGGAACTTCTCGAAGCTGCCCCATTTGGCGTCGATCGCGGCGGCCAAGTCGCCGGCGGGTTTGCCCTGGCCTTTGGGGGTGAAACCCAGCCAGTAGAAGGTGTGGTTCCAGGTTTGCGCGGCGTTGTTGAAAATGCCGCCTGAAGATTTTTTCACAATCTCTTCCAAAGAGGCGTTTTCAAATTCGGTGCCTTTGATTTGGTTGTTGAGATTGGTGATGTAGGTTTGGTGGTGTTTGCCGTAGTGGTATTCCAATGTTTCTTTAGACAAGTGCGGTGCCAAAGCGTCTAATTCATACGGCAGTTGGGGTAATTTGTGTTCCATTTTTCTTGCTCCTGTGGTCGGTTTGTGTTTTATCGTCCGCCTGTTTAGGGACGGTCTGCGAATTGTACCTGCGCGGCCTTTAAAAAACCAATTAAACTTGCCCTGCGCTATAATAGCCGATTCTTATTCTGCGTCATTTTTTCAGGAAAAACGCCATGAACGACTATACCGATATGCCGTCTGAAGACCGCGAAGTCAGCGCGCTGTCGCTGCCGCCGCATTCGATGGAAGCCGAGCAGTCGGTATTGGGCGGGCTGCTGTTGGAAAACGCCGCCTACGACCGCATCGCCGACGTCGTGACCGGCGAAGATTTCTACCGCCACGAACACCGCCTGATTTTCCGTACCGTTACCGCGCTGATTAATGAAAGCCGCCCTGCCGACGTAATTACCGTGCAGGAAGCGCTGGAGCGCAACGACGAGCTGGAAGCCGCAGGCGGATTCAACTATCTGATTTCACTGGCGCAAAACACGCCATCTGCCGCCAACATCCGCCGCTACGCCGAAATCGTGCGCGAACGTTCCATCATGCGCCAGCTTGCCGAAGTGGGCACGGAAATCGCCCGCAGCGCCTACAATCCGCAAGGCCGCGATGCGGGGCAGCTTCTCGACGAAGCGGAAAACAAAGTGTTCCAAATCGCGGAAAGCACCTCCAAATCCAAACAGGGCTTTTTGGAAATGCCCGCGCTTTTGGAAGAAGTCGTCCAGCGCATCGATATGCTCTATTCGCGTGACAATCCCGACGAAGTTACCGGCATTTCCACCGGCTTCGTCGATCTCGACAAAAAAACCTCCGGCCTCCAGCCGGGCGACCTGATTATCGTCGCCGGCCGCCCGTCTATGGGTAAAACCGCGTTTTCCATCAACATCGCCGAACACGTCGCCGTAGAAGGCAAACTGCCCGTTGCCGTGTTCTCAATGGAAATGGGTGGCGCGCAGCTTGTGATGCGTATGCTCGGCTCGGTCGGCCGCCTCGACCAGCATGTGCTCAAAACAGGCCGTCTGCAAGACGAACACTGGGGGCGCCTCAACGAAGCCGTGGTCAAACTCTCCGACGCACCGATGTACATCGATGAAACCCCCGGCCTGACCGCACTCGAGCTGCGCGCCCGCGCCCGCCGTCTCGCCCGCCAATACAACGGCAAACTCGGCCTGATCGTCATCGACTACCTGCAATTAATGGCGGGCTCCGGCCGCAGCGACAACCGCGCATCCGAACTCGGCGAAATTTCCCGTTCGCTCAAAGCCTTGGCCAAAGAGCTGCAAGTGCCCGTGATTGCGCTTTCCCAGTTGAGCCGAACCGTCGAACAGCGTACCGACAAACGCCCGATGATGTCCGACTTGCGCGAATCCGGCGCCATCGAGCAGGATGCCGACCTGATTATGTTTATGTACCGCGACGAATACTACAACCCCGAGTCCCCCGTCAAAGGGCTGGCCGAATGCATCATCGGCAAACACCGTAACGGCCCCACCGGCAAAGTCTTCCTGACATGGATGGGACAATTTACCAAGTTCGACAACGCCGCCTACATCCCCGAATCCGCGCTGATAGAAGATTAGGCCGTCTGAAAATGCCACGCCGCCGTCTCTTGCGAAACGGCGGCCTTTATTTTTCAGACGGCTGCGTTTACAAACTGTACCGAAATGTAAACACTTACTAAGCCGATTACATAATTTACTATGTGCCGTCCGAACATTTCTATTAGAATAACGCCGATTTAAGCAGGTTCGCAGAAACCCGCACCCGATATACCACATTACCCCAACCCAACGTCGCAAAACCACTCATGAACATCAAACAACAAGGCTTCACCCTTATCGAGCTGTTGGTGACCATCGCCATCGCCGCCATCATGGCCACCATCGCGCTGCCCAACATGACCGAATGGATCGCCTCCCGCCGCGCCGCCTCACAGGCCGAGCAGGTCGCCAACCTCCTGCGCTTCGCCCGCAGCGAAGCCGTCCGCCTCAATCTTCCCGTTTACGTTTGTCCCGCCCAAATTAAAAAAGACGGCAATCCCGACAATGCCTGCAATACAAAATATTCAGGACAAGGCATCGTCGCATTTGTCGATACCAACAACAATAAAATATATGAACGCAGTAAAGATACCGACTTACGCTTTACCGCCATCAATGTCCACAATCAACCCAAACGGCTGAATAACTTCATTTTTACGACTGACTTTAACGGCAACAAAACAAGCGATCAGCAAATCTGGCAGTTCCGTCCGAATGGCACTTTCGGTCATTCAGCATCAATGAGCGATAAATTTACCTTTTCAGACGGCTACGTCAAGATCGTCCTGACCGACGTTTCCGCCCAAGATGACGCCGCCAAAAAAAACAGAGCCACTGTCGTTATCATCGATCCGAGCGGCCGGGCTGAAGTATGTGCCAAATCAGACACCCGCAAAGTTTGCGGATATTCCGAATCCTAAAACCACAAAACTTCTCTGACAAACATGAAAACATTACGACAAACGTCCCACATATCAGGCCGTCTGAAAACCACACAGACAGGTTTAACCCTGATTGAAATCCTGGTCTCTATGATTGTACTCGCCCTCGGTGTATTAGCTTTGCTTTCCGTACAACTCCGGGCAGCATCTAATGTCCGCGAAGCTGAAGGACAAACTGTTGTTTCACAAATTACACAAAACCTGATTGAGGGCATGCTGATTAATCCGACACTGGAAAAAGATAAACAAAAAGAGGCTTGGACAAAAAAACACTATACCGCTTATGAAACAACCGAACGTCAGGTCTCTGCCGCCTGCAACGACACTGCAAGCGGTTCAGATATTAAAAAAGCAGATTTAGCCAAAGCCCAAATCTGTGATTTCCAAAAAAACTTGCGTGCTGCAATGCCTGAAGCCGATATTTACTTTGCCATTTGCAAAGACAATAAAGCAAACCCTCCGGAGATGAAAAGTGGCAGGCGCGAATGGAATTGCGGCGCAAGTACTGACACCGTTACCGTTATTAAAGTTCTTTGGACGGTTGACATGGAAACAGACGCCGACGAAACAACCAAAGCTGCCAACAGCCTCTCCACATCAGACAACAAAGCCGTTTTCACCTACCAAGCGCGTGTAACGGAGTAAAACAAATGAAAAGTAAACGTCTCCCTCAATTTACCCACATGCAGAAAATGCACGGCTTCAGCCTGATTGAATTTCTGGTTGCCAGCGCATTGAGCATGATTGTTTTGATAGCCGCCACATCAGGCTATTTCAGCACGCGCACGCTGAATAATACCGCTTCCGAGCGCATGAATGCCCAACAGGATTTGCGTAATGCCGCCAATATGATTACCCGCGATGCACGCATGGCCGGCAGCTTCGGTTGTTTTAATATGGCAACGCATGAAGCAAAAGACGTTCTCCAAGATAAAGGAGCACAATTCTTCTCCCTGAAAGACCCTTTCCTGCCTGTTAAAGAAGTTGGCAGCTCAGGCTTTACAGAGGGCGGATTTGTTCCGGATACCAAGAATAAGGCTTTGATTTTCCAATACGGCACCGATGACTCTGCAAATGATGCCACCCGGGTGGTTAGCAGCTGCAACGTCCTTGCCCGTACTAACACCGCCATTAAAACCATTGCAGATGCCCGCGCTGC
This sequence comes from Neisseria chenwenguii, assembly GCF_002216145.1. Taxonomy (NCBI): domain Bacteria; kingdom Pseudomonadati; phylum Pseudomonadota; class Betaproteobacteria; order Neisseriales; family Neisseriaceae; genus Neisseria; species Neisseria chenwenguii. Next base: position 2,206,352 of record NZ_CP022278.1, on the reverse strand, counting down.
CGACGCATTGAATATTGCAACTGATGATGAAGACGGCACCATCTCAATCATGCGCCATACCGTCAATGCCTACGTTATCGGCACAGCAGGCTCTCAAAAAGGACTGTTCCGTTTCCAGCTTGACGATGACGGCACGTGGAGCAACCCACAATTGCTGATGAAAGGGGTGGATTCTTGGACAATCAACTACACCTATATCAGCCAATGCCCGACAGGCACTGTACCTGAGGAAAAATTTGAACAAACAAACACCTTTAAAAAGACCAATCCAACCGGCTCAACCGTAACCACACCACCCACGCCCGTATTGATCAGCCTGAAACTGAAAGGAAAAGGCACAAACGGTGATATAGCCGCAGGAACAGACAACAACGTCCAAATTTACAACATCAACGCCAACGTAAGGGGAGGCAACACATGCGCAGACCGTGCCGTTTAAACCCACCCAAAGCCTCGTCTCAACAAGGCTTTGCACTCTTTATCGTACTGATAGTGATGATTGTCATCGCCTTACTGGTAGTCGCCGCCGTTCAGGCATACAACACCGAATACCGTATCAGCGCCAACGACTCCGACCGCAAATACGCCATGAGTATTTCCGAAGCAGCCTTGCGCCAAGGCGAACAAGATATTGTTGATTTTGAAACAAAAGCCGCACTGACATTCAAAGACAACTGTGAAGAAGGCCTGTGTCGCGCCGTGGGCGCAACAAATTCCAATGCAGGCAATACCAAAATTACCGTTGACGGCAACTCCACCGAATCCGCATGGAAGAGAACTTGCACAGGCGAAAAACTCTGCATGGAAGAAAACGGCAGAGTTTACCCAAAAAATGCTCAACCGTCAGATGTCCAAGCCCACTACATCATTGAATTTGTCAAAACAGACAAAGCAACCGGCACATCATATTACCGCGTAACCGCCAAAGCGAAAGGCAGAAACGACAATACCACCGTAATCACCCAATCATACGTTGCAGCAGAGTAAGGATAAGGCCATGAAAAGACAGACCGTTCACGGCTTTACCTTGGTCGAGATGATGATCACCATTGCGATTATCGGCATCCTCGCCAGCATCGCCCTGCCCTCGTACAACCGCTACATCGAGCGCGGCTACCGCGCCCAAGCGCATTCGGAACTTGTGGATATTAATAACCAAATTAAAACCTGGTTGTTGAAAAATCCTTCGTCTCTTCCGGCTGACGTACAAACCAAATTGGGAGCGTTCAAAGACTTTAACGACCCACAGTTAAAGACCAAATATACGCTGACTGCGGCCATGGAAGATGTCGCAAAAGGCCGTCGCTATCGTTTATCAGCAACACCGAAAGCCGGCAGCGGCTACAAGTTGTCCGTATGGATGGACAGTAACGGCAATGCCTATTTCTGCGATACTGCTGCCGGTGCAACGGATTACAAAAAAACAAAAACCGACGGCTGTGAACCAAAATAATCCACTGCAAAACCATACCGTTTGTTTTAAAACACGAGGCCGTCTGAAAATTTTCAGACGGCCTCCTCGTTCTCATGCTGCCAATTCCTACTCTTTGCCTAACATATGCCCCAGTTTTTCCGCTTTAGTTTGCAGATACTGCTCGTTTTCCGCATTTTCGCCCACCTGCAAGGCAATGCGTTCGGAGACGTTGATTCCCGCATCCGAAAGCGTTTGGATTTTTTCGGGATTATTGGTCAACAGCTTGACCGCACGCACGCCCAGATAATCGTAAATATGCTTGGCCAAAGTAAAATCGCGGGCATCGACGGGCAGGCCGAGTTTCAGATTCGCCTCAACCGTATCCGCGCCCCCGTCCTGCAAATGGTAGGCACGGATTTTATTAATCAGGCCGATGCCGCGCCCTTCCTGACGCAGATAAACAATTACCCCGCGCCCCTCCTGCTGCACCGCCTGCATAGCCGCCTTAAGCTGCGGCCCGCAATCGCATTTTTTGGAAAACAGCGCATCGCCCGTCAGACATTCCGAGTGGATGCGCGACAAAACCGGCAGGCCGTCTGAAAAATCACCCATCGTCAGCGCAATATGTTCCTGTCCGCCCGGCTCTTCAAAGCCGTGCATGGTAAACACACCCCATTCTGTCGGCAGACGGCAGGCAGCTATAAATTTTAAAGCCTCAGTCATTTTGTATTTCCTCTTCGATGCCCAACAGGGTTTTCAACGGCTCCGACAAAGCCAGCGCCAGCGCCACCCATTCCGTTTGAGCCACCTCATCAGTCTGTTTTTTATCATTAAATTCAACGTGCAACACGCCCAACACCGCGCCGCTTTCCGTGCAGACCGGCGCCGAAAGCTGGCTTTTTCCGCCCTCGTTGCGGCTGCCCTCGATTTCGCCCAAGTCCAGCCAGTAGGGCACATCGTCGGCAAGGTTCAGCCAGCCGCTCTGCGCCGTGCGGCAGGCCAGATAAACACGGCTGTTGTCGTCATTCACATCCAAAAGCGGCTCCAGCATCTCGCCCTGTCGGGTCAGCTGCACCAGTTTCGCGCCGTTTTCAGACGGCATCTGCGCATAAAGCGCCGCGCTGCGGACATTCGCCGTGCGGCTGTATGCCGAATCCAACGCCATAAAAATCTGCCTGAGCAAAGCCTCGTTGGCCGCATCGGCCGCCACATGGTCGGCAAGCCGCCAGCCGCCGTGTTCCGGCCACAAAATCCCACGCTCGATAGACGCCGAGCCCAAATTCATTACCGCCTGCGCCGCCAGATACGCTGCCCGAACATTGTCCGCCGGCAATTTCAAGCCCTGCGTCTGCAAATAATCTTTAATCAGTAAAGCCGGCATCGCCGCTCCTTTATACAATCGTGATGCCGCCTGAAAACCCGTTTCCAAGCATTTCAGACGGCCTTGCCAACAGCCGCAATATCGGGCAAAACCGCCGTATTTCAAGCCTGCCGGTTTGCAGTTTTCATGAAAATGTGTATAATCCCGCTTTCTCACGCGGACGTGGCGAAATTGGTAGACGCACCAGATTTAGGTTCTGGCGCCGAGAGGTGTGAGAGTTCGAGTCTCTCCGTCCGCACCATACTATAAAAATCAGCAGCCTTCGGGCTGCTTTTTTACGTCTGCAACGCCGATCATAAATTTATGTCAAATGCCGTCTGAAAAGATGATTCAGACGGCCGTTTCGCTTAAAATAGCTGTTTCCCAATTCTTGAGGAACTGCCGTGAGCTGCCCCGTCTGCCGTGCCGAAAACGAAGAAATCCTGCTGCAAACGCCCAATCTGCGCGTGATTGCCGTGCACAACGAAGCGGGTGCGCCGGCGTTTTGCCGTGTGATTTGGCAGGCGCATGTGACGGAAATGACCGACCTGCCGTCTGAAAGCCGCGCCGAGCTGATGGATATGGTTTACCGTGTCGAAGCCGCGATGCGCAAAGTGTTCCGCCCCGCCAAAATCAATCTGGCGAGCTTGGGCAACGTCGTGCCGCACCTGCATTGGCACGTCATCGCGCGTTTTGAAAACGACGCCAACTTCCCCGCGCCGATTTGGGTGCCCGCCGTGCGCAACCATGAAATGACACTGCCGGAAAACTGGCCGGAGCAGGTTAAGGCTTTGATTCAGTAGTTTTTCAGACGGCATAAAACTTTTGTAAAATCAAAAAGGCCTCACCGATGTCATTCCCGCGCAGGCCTGCAATCCCGCCTGACAACAAACCTTTTTCAGACGGCCTCTGCCAGGATCATGCCGTCTGAAAACAAACATCAAAAAAGGAAACCCTATGACTTGGCAAACTTCCCGCCGCCGTTTTCTCCAAGCCGCTTCCGCCATTGCGGGCGCGGGTCTGCTTCAGGCCTGCGGCAGCGGCGGTTCTTCTTCTCCTTCCACCAAATCCGCCAATCAGAAAGAAAAACCCGTGCCCCCAAGAAGCACCAACACCGTCCGCTCGGGCGACAATGTTTTGCGCGTCGTCGCGCCCTCCGGTTTTGCCGAATCGGCCGAACGCGCCAACCTCGGCCTGACCCGCCTCTACAACGCAGGCTTTACCGTGACCAACCAGCAGGCCGCTTCGCGCCGTTACCAGCGTTTTGCCGGCACGGATGCCCAGCGCACCGCCGACTTCCAAGACGTCGCCGCAGGCCGCGTGCAAACACCGAAAGTGCTGATGGGCTTGCGCGGAGGCTACGGCGCAGTGCGGCTGTTGGCCGGCATCGATTTCGCGAGTTTGGGCGCACGGATGCGCGAGCGCAACACACTGTTTTTCGGCTTCAGCGACGTTTGCGCCATCCAGCTTGCACTGCTGGCCAAAGGCAATATGCCGAGTTTCGCCGGCCCGATGGTGTACAGCGAATTCGGCAAACCGCAGCCCAGCGTTTACACGATGGACTCCTTTATACGCGGCACAACCAATTCCGCCAACATCGTCGATGTCGCCGCTATACAACGCAAAGACGTGAATGTCGAGGGAACGCTTTGGGGCGGCAACCTGAGCGTATTGGCTTCATTGGCCGGCTCACCCTATCTGCCTGATATTCAAGGCGGAATCCTGTTTCTCGAAGACGTGAGCGAGCAGCCCTACCGCATCGAGCGCATGCTCAACACGCTGCACCTGGCCGGCGTATTGAAAAAACAGCGCGCGATTATTTTCGGCGATTTCCGCATGGGCACCATCCGCGACACCTACGATTCCAGCTACGACTTTACCGCCGTCGTCAACCAAATCCAGCGCGTAACCCAAGTGCCCGTTCTGACCGGTTTCCCGTTCGGCCACATTACCAACAAAACCACCTTCCCGCTGGGCGCGCACGCCAAAGTAAAGTCCACGGGCAACGGCGGTTATACCGTCACCTTCAGCGGCTACCCCACCCTCGCCGCAAACACCCTCAACCTCAACGCACTGCTGCCGCAGCCCGCGTTTGACGGCACGGTTTATACCGCCCCCGCCACGGCAGACGAAGTCAGCGAATAAACCGATTGCCAAAGCACGCCAAAGGCCGTCTGAAAACCGCCGAAACGTTTTTCAGACGGCCTTTCCAATCACAATCTGCGCCGTTTTTCAGTTACAATACCGCCTGAAAAAATTTATTCATTTAGAAGCATGAAAGAACACAAAGCCCGCAAGCGGTTCGGGCAGAATTTTTTGCAGGACACGCGCATCATCGCCGACATCGTCAACGCTGTGCGCCCGCAGGCCGGCGATACCGTGATTGAAATCGGCCCCGGTTTGGCTGCGATTACCGAGCCGCTGGCGAAAAAGTTGGACAAACTGCACGTTTGCGAAATTGACCGCGACATCGTAGGCCGTCTGAAAACCCTGCCGTTTGCCGACAAACTCGTGATTTACGAAGGCGACGTGCTGCAATTCGATTTCAGAAGCGTGGCGGGCAAAAAGAAAATCGTCGGCAACCTGCCGTACAACATTTCCACGCCGCTGCTGTTCAAACTGGCCGACATCGCCGACGAGGTCATCGATATGCACTTTATGCTGCAAAAAGAAGTGGTCGAACGCATGGTGGCCGAGCCGAAAACCAACGACTACGGGCGGCTGGGCGTGATGCTGCAATATTTTTTCGACATGGAAAGCCTGATTGACGTGCCGCCCGAATCATTCGACCCCGCGCCGAAAGTCGATTCCGCCGTGGTGCGCATGATTCCGGTCAAACACCGTATTGGTAAGGCCGACGATTTCGAGCATTTCGCCAAACTGGTGAAACTCGCGTTCCACCAACGCCGCAAAACCATCCGCAATAATCTGAAAGAGCTGGCCGACGATGCGGATTTGCAGGCCGTCGGCATCAACCCGCAAGACCGCGCCGAACACATCGCGCCCGAGCTTTATGTGGCGTTGAGCAATTATCTGGTGAAGAAGGCCGTCTGAAACGGAGCAGGGCAATGGAAAGCAATCTGCACAAAACCGAACGTTTAATCCGCGAAATCAACCGCATCCACGCGCAGTATTCGCAGGACTATTTCGAGACCGGCAAAGTCGAAAAAATCAACCTGAGCCATACGTTGTGTAGCGTGCCGACCGAGCATATTTTGTCTTACCGCCTGAATCTGCACGAAGCGATTAACGATTATTTGGCATTTGCCGATACGCGCGGCATCGACTTTTTCTACCGCGTGAAAACCGCCGAAAGCATACGCGACAAAATCAGCCGTTATCTCGCGCGTGAAAACCAATATCCGGTAAATAATATTCTCAACGACATTTTCGGCGCACGCCTGATTTGGCCGTCTGAAACCGTGTCGGAAATTTTGGAAAAACTCGACGACTGGAAAACCGGATATGGCTTGAAAAACTGGTATTTGCGCGATATAGACGGCTACATCGGCGTGCATATCTATTTCAAAAACAGCAGCAATTTCTACTATCCGTGGGAATTGCAGATTTGGGATGAAAAAGACGCCAAAGCCAATATCGAAAACCACATGGCGTACAAACGTGATTTTGTGCGCTGATATTTCACTTAAAATAAGGAAAACGTAAAATGAAAAAAATGATGGCATTGCTCTTTGCTTTTGCGGTAGTCGGTTGTGCGACACATAAAACAATGGTTCCTATTAGTGGCAGTAAGGCCGATGGAATTGTTAAAATGGCCTATGAATATACTCCATATGAATCTCCTATTGTGAATCAAGATGCTTCACGATTACAGGCTGCAAAGCGTTGTCAGGCATGGGGTTTTTCTGAAGCTGAAGCATTTAGTGCCGGCAGTAAGCAATGTGTTCTCAATTATGGTTTTGGATGTGAAAAATACCGTGTAGTAACAGAATATCAATGTACGGGTCAAAGAACATCGCATACAACCGTTTCTCAGGCTGGATATCATGTGCAAAACCAAAGTCAGCCGATGCAGCAAATTATCATCAATATTCCGAATCCTGCGGTTACTAAAACTGAAACAGCAGTTCAACCTATTAATAGGCACTAATTTTTTAAAAACATGATTAAATTCAAAAACGTACACAAATATTTCAAAGACCTGCATGTCATCAACGGCGTGAATCTCGAAGTAAAACAGGGCGAAGTGGTCGTGGTCTGCGGCCCCTCGGGCAGCGGAAAATCCACGCTGATCCGCACGGTCAACCAGCTCGAAAGCATCGAAAGCGGCGAGATTTGGGTGGACGGCGTCAACGTGGCCGACCCGAAAACCGATTTGAACAAAATCCGCGAGGAAGTCGGCTTTGTGTTCCAAAGTTTCAATCTATATCCGCATCTGACCGTGCTGGAAAACATCATTCTTTCGCCGATGAAAGTGAAAAAGCAAAGCCGTGAGCAGGCGGAGCAAAAAGCGTTGGAACTGCTGGAGCGCGTGGGTTTGGCACATAAAAAAGACGCGCTGCCGAGCCAGCTTTCCGGCGGTCAGCAGCAGCGTGTGGCGATTGCTCGCGGTTTGGCGATGGAGCCGCGCGTGATGCTGTTTGACGAACCGACTTCCGCGCTCGACCCGGAAATGGTGGGCGAAGTGTTGAAAGTGATGAAGGATTTGGCGGTGAGCGGCATGACCATGATGTGTGTGACCCACGAAATGGGGTTTGCCCGCGAAGTGGCCGACCGCGTGATTTTCGTCGATCACGGGCAGATTATCGAAGAGGCAACGCCGGAAGAATTTTTTACCAGCCCGAAACACGAACGCGCCAAGCAGTTTTTGCAGCAGGTAATGACGCATTAATCCACATAAGGCCGTCTGAAAAATCCGCCGTATTTTTCAGACGGCCGAACCATTCATCAAGATTGGAACACTATGTATTTCGTTGACCGCACCGCCGTCGTTTTAAAACCCGCCGCGCCCTTTCTGGCCTGGCTGAAATCGCTCGACGACGGGATTCCCGATTTGACGCTTGAGCAGTTGCGCACCAACTGTTCGGTGTTTTTAATCCCTGAATTTAAAGAGCCCGAAGATGCCGTCGCCTATTTCGACGAGCGCTATCAGGAAATTTTCGCCGCCGAACTTTCCGGCTGGGAAGACGATGAAAAAAAATGGCCGCAAGACATGAGCCTGCAAGCGTTTTGGGAATTTTTCGACATCGAAATCCACGATACGGTTTTGGACATGGAAGACGCCGAAATCAGCGTCGAGCCCGTGTTGGACAACATGAGATAAGCCCCGCCCCAAGCCGGCAGACGGTAAAGTATTAACAGACTATAACCTGCCGCATAATTATTTAACCGATAAAAAACGCTACAATGAACCACCGTTTTATCCTGAAACCGTCAGGCCGTCTGAAAATTCTGGCCGCCGCGCTGCATTTGGCGGCATTGTCGGTATGCATAACGGCTTTTTACGGTTGGATGATGTGGGCGGGTTTGGCCGCAGTTTTATTGAGTTTTGCCTACGCTTGGCAGACGGCAGATTTACGGCGAAAAGATGCCGTTATCCGCATCGACATTGATTTGAACAACCGCGCTTCGCTGCTTTTCCGTAACGCCGCGGAAGACCAAGCCGCTGCGCTTTGCGGCGCTTCCGCCGTTTCGCGCCACGCGCTGTTTCTGCAATGGGATACGGGCAGCCGCAAGGTTTGGCAGGCGGTATTTCCCGATATGCTCGGGCGCGACGATTACCGCCGTTTACAGGTTTGGGCAAGGTGGCATCAAACCAAGGAAAACAACAGGCCGTCTGAAACCGGTTCAAAAATAACCTGACCGCGTTGGCACCGCCTTGCCGTACCACCGTACTGTCTTCGGCGCGCCGCCTTGTCATCTTAATTTTTTTAGACCGGTATAACCAAAGAACGACGGCAAAACCGCCCCCCCTTTTTTCAGACGGCCCCAAACAAAATGAAATCATTAAACGACTGGCTTTCACATTTGGAAACCGCCCACTCGGGCGGCCTGATCGATATGGGTTTGGCGCGCGTCGGCGAAGTGAAAAACCGTATGAATTTAGTGCCGCAATGCCCCGTCGTCGTCGTCGCGGGAACAAACGGCAAAGGCTCGGTCTGCGCCTATCTGTCGCACATTTACGCGCAGGCGGGCTTCAAAGTCGGCACGTTAACCAGCCCGCATTTACTGCGATTCAACGAACGCATCGCGGTAAACACACAGCCCGTTTCCGACGAAACCGTCGTCGCCTCGTTTGAGCGCATCGAAGCGGCGCGGCAGGAAATTTCGCTGACTTATTTTGAATTCAACACCTTAGCCGCCGTAGATATTTTTATCCGCGAACAGGTGGACGTGATGATTTTGGAAGTCGGCTTGGGCGGACGTTTGGACGCGGTCAATGTCTTCGATGCCGACTGCGCGGTCGTCACCGGCGTGGATTTGGATCATCAGGCGTTTCTCGGTGATACGGTCGAACAGGTCGGTTTTGAAAAAGCCGGTGTGTTCCGCAGCGGCAAGCCCGCCGTCTGCGGCCAAAACCCGCCGCCGAAAACGCTGGTGGAACACGCGGAAAAAATCGGTGCGGATTTATTGCTGGTCAAACGCGATTTCGACTACACCACGCTGGAAAACATGCAGTGGACCTACCGCTTCCACCCGCAGCGTTCAGACGGCCTCGCGCGCAACCGTAACGCCCTGCCCTTCCCCGCGCTGCGCGGCAGCTACCAGCTCAACAACGCCGCCTGCGCACTGACCGTGCTGGAATGCCTGAACGACAAACTGCCCGCCGACATCGGCGCGATTAAACGCGGTTTGCTGACGGTGGAAAATCCGGGGCGCTTTCAGGTTTTGCCCGGCCGCCCGACCACCGTTTTGGACGTCGGCCACAACCCCCACGCCGCGCGCGCGCTGCGCCGCAGTCTGATCAATCTGGCCTTTGCGCAAAAGCGCACGGCGGTGTTCAGCATGCTGTCCGACAAAGACATCGGCAGCGTTTTGGAAATCGTCAAAGACCAATTCGACGAGTGGAACATCGCCCCGCTCGATTTGCCGCGCGGCATGGGTGCCGCCGATTTGCAGAATATTTTGGAACATCACGGCATCAGCAAAATCAAGGTATTCGATACCGTCGCCGCCGCCTACCGCGCGGCTGTGGAAACCGCTTCCGAAAACGACCGCATTGTCGTGTTCGGCTCGTTTCATACCGTTGCCGAAGTGATGGCCGTTTTATAAAACCCCGAATACCGTTTTTCAGACGGCCCGATGCCGTCTGAAAAACGGTGTTCACAGCCATAGAGAGGGATTTTTATGTCTGACGACAAACAAAAAGATGTATTGGGCGGCTACGAACAGCTTAAACGCCGCAACCGCCGCCGCTTGGTCACGGCCACAGGCTTGGTCGCCGTATCTGGCGTGATTTTGGCCGCCGTGTTAAACGGCGGTTCTGACAGCAAACCTGCCGGCCAGACCGTTACCATCAACAATCAGGCCGCTTCCGCCGCTTCAATGCCGGCCGGCGAGCCCGCGCCGCAGGTCGAAATGCTGCAACCGCAGTCCGCCGCAGCCTCTATGCCCGCCGGCTCGGACGTGCCTGCCGTAACCATCAACAACGACAGGCTGGACGACAGCGACATCAATGTCCAGCCCGCTTCCGGTGCTGCTTCGCAAACCGCGCAGGCCAAGCCGTCTGAAACGGTGCAAACCGCGCAGACAAGCGCCGCGCAGGAAACCGAACCTTATGTCGAAACCGAAGCGCCGCCCGCAGCTGATGAGCACGATGTCGGCGAAGACGATGCTGCCGCCCAAGCCGCGGCGGCGGCGCAGCGCGCGAAAGCCCGGGAAGCCGAGCAACGCGCCGAACGCCGCAGAGCCGCAGAGCGCAAAGCCGCTGCCGAGCGCAAACAGGCGCAGGAAAAAATCCGTCAGGAAATCGCAAAACGTAAAAAACAGCAGGCCGAAAAAGCTGCCGCAGCCACCGAAAAAAAACGCATTCAGGCTGACGCGGCAGAAGAGCGTGCGGCCAAACTGCTTCAGGCCGAGCGCGTGAAAGACATCGACACGCAAAAAGACAAAACCGCTTGGAAAAAAGCAGACAAACCGGCTGAAAAACCGGCAAAAACTGCCGCCGCGCCTGTCGCAAAAGGCAAACGCGCCGTGATTTTGGCGGGTTATCCCGAAAAAGAGCGCGCCTTAAGCCTGCAGCGCAAAATGAAAGCTGCCGGCATTCAGGCGGGTATTATTGAAATCAACACCGACAAAGGCAAAGTTTACCGCGTGAAAAGCGGTAAATATCCCAACCGCGCCGCCGCCGAGCGCGATTTGAACAAACTGCGCGTACACGGCATCGCCGGACAGGTGATTGATGAATAACCTTCCCATCGCCGATTTGCTGGCGTTCGGCGTCATCGGTATCTGCGCCGTCATTTCCATGATGCGCGGCGCGATTGCCGAAATCGGCTCGCTGCTGACTTGGGTCATCGCCTTTATGGCGGCAAAATGGTTCGCCATCCCCGTATCGGGAATGGCTTTCCAATCAGTCAACCCCGAAGCGCTGGCGCTGGCTTTGGGCTTTGTCAGCGTATTTTTCGGCGTATGGCTGGTTTTGGGGCTGCTGCGTTCGCTGTTGAACGGCGCGGTTTCCGCCGTCGGACTCGGCCCGCTCAACCGCCTGCTCGGCGGCGCGTTCGGCGCAGTCAAAGGCGTGGCGATGGTGACGCTGGCGGTGATGGTCGGTTCGCTGACCGATTTGCCGCACACCGAAGGCTGGCGTTCGTCGGTGAGCATTCCGTATTTCGAATCGCTGGCCGAAATCGCCAAACCCTACCTGCCGTTTGGCGGCAGAAACAGCAACGGGATTACCGATTCGGATACTTCTTCCCTATAAAACGCCGTTTTCAGACAGCCTGATTCAATGCAAGGCCGTCTGAAAACGGTTTGAACTTTTTGATTTGATTTAATTGTTTTAATTTAATCATGCCGTCTGAAAAGCGGCAGCAGGAGAAAACAAAATGTGTGGTGTATTAGGTTTGGTCAGTCATGAGCCGGTCAACCAGTCTTTGTACGACGGATTGCAGATGCTGCAACACCGCGGGCAGGACGCGGCGGGCATCGTCACCGTCGAGGGCAGCACGTTTCATATGCACAAAGGCAAAGGCATGGTGCGCGAAGTATTCCGCACCCGCAATATGCGCGACCTCACCGGCAACGCCGGCATCGCCCACGTCCGCTACCCCACCGCCGGCAACGCCGGCAGCAGCGCCGAGGCGCAGCCGTTTTACGTCAGCTCGCCCTTCGGCATCGTCTTGGCACACAACGGCAACCTGACCAACACCGCCGAACTCTACGAAAACGTCTGCAACAAACACCTGCGCCACATCAACACCAGCTCCGATTCCGAAGTATTGCTCAACGTCTTCGCCCACGAATTGCGCCACGAAGTGTCCGGCAATGCCGGCAAACGCCTGAGCGTCGATAATATTTTCAACGCCGTCGGCGTCGTCAACCGACTCGTGCGCGGTGCCTACGGCGTCGTCGCCATGATTGCCGGCTACGGCATGGTCGCCTTCCGCGACCCCAACGGCATCCGCCCGCTGGTATTGGGCAGCCAAACAGATTCAGACGGCCGCAAATCCTACGCCGTCGCCTCCGAATCCGTGGCCTTCAACGCACTGGCCTTTGATTTGGAACGCGACATCGCCCCCGGCGAAGCCGTCTTCATCACCCTCGACGGCCAGTTTTTCTCACGCCGATGCAGCGGCAAAACCGCCTTAAACCCATGCCTCTTCGAATACGTTTACTTCGCCCGCCCCGACTCCGTCATCGACGGCGTATCCGTGTACCAAGCCCGCCTCGACATGGGCGTTTCGCTGGCCGAAAAAATCAAACGCGAGCTGCCCGTCGACGACATCGACGTCGTCATGCCGATTCCCGACACCAGCCGCCCCAGCGCGATGGAACTCGCCGTCCACCTGCAAAAACCCTACCGCGAAGGTCTGATTAAAAACCGCTACATCGGCCGCACCTTCATCATGCCCGGCCAAGCCACGCGCAAAAAATCCGTGCGCCAGAAACTCAGCCCGATGGAAAGCGAATTCAAAGGCAAAAGCGTGCTGCTCGTCGATGATTCCATCGTGCGCGGCACCACCAGCCGCGAAATCGTCGAAATGGTACGCGCCGCCGGCGCCCGCAAAGTCTATATCGCCTCCGCCGCGCCCGAAGTCCGCTACCCCAATGTGTACGGCATCGACATGCCGACCCGCGAAGAACTCATCGCCAACGGCCGCACCACCGCCGAAATCGCCCGCGAAATCAGCGCCGACGGCATCGTCTTCCAAGACCTGAACGACCTCGAAACCGTCGTCAAAGCCCTCAACCCCGCCATCCAAGCGTTCGACTCCTCCTGCTTCAACGGCGTGTACCTCACGGGTGACATCGACGAAGCCTACCTGCAACGCCTCTCCGCCGAAAAAGCCGGCTGCGGCGGATTGAAAATCCACCCGAGCAAAATGGAACACAGCATCAGCGGCAACGAAAGCGACGACGGCGAAGAATAGTGAAGCAAATACCGTGGAGCTTAATACCTGCAATTCCGCCGCCCCATACGGCCGGTTTTGACCGAACGGCATTTGATGTTTCAGACGGCCTCTGCGCCCTCCGGCGGTTTGGATACAACCGTTTCCAGCAGATGAAACAGAATCAGGCAGGCCGGATATCCTGCAAAAACAGACAAAGGCTGTCTGAACCCCCGCTACATCGGATTTTCAGACGGCCTTTGCCTGTATCAAACCAATTTGAATCTGGACGGACGGCTGTCCCGCCCAAATCAAGCCGCTTAGTCGTTGTTGATCAAACGGGCATGGGTGTCGTTGTAACCGATGTCGCCCGGAGTGCGCACGCCGGTCGGGGTAACGGTAAATTCAACACGGTCGTCTGCTTTGGCAGAGTGGATGGTGGTGTCGTATTTCACTTCGGTCAGACCGGCGATTTCACCCGAGTCATTGGCGTGATTCCATTCGGGCATTGGAGAATCGGCTGCGGCAATGGAAGCGGCTGTTGCGATGATGGCGGCGAATGCAAATTTTTTCATGATGTTCTTTCCTGTAAATAAAGTGTGGTTGTTGAAACAAGGTGCTGCTGTTTGAATCAATGAGTGTATTCTAGGCTGATGCACCGGCGGGGTAAACCGCCATCCGATTAAAACACCATTAACCAAAAGGAAATAATACCCAGTAAAAAATAGATAATTATTGCTTTTATAAACCCTTCGATTAAAGAAAAGCAATGATGTCTGTCCGAACACTCCGAAAAGCGCTTTCAGACGGCCTATTTACCGCCATCGTGCAGGCGGGCAGTTTGCCGGCAGCGGGTGAGAAAACGGGTGTCCGTTTCGACCTTGAGCCGGAAAATGAGCGAATTGGAGCGGGATTTGCAGGTGCAGCTGCCTTTTCCGCCCAATACGGCATGCCGCGTGCACCCGCGTAACTGGCGGCTTTCCTGCTCTACTGGCGGGCCGGGCAGATACCGACGGCAGCCGCTCGGTGCGCGAATTCGGCGCGCAGAAAATCAAATCCGAATATCTGTTTTCCAGCAACGCCAACCGCGCCATTTGGCACTACACGCTGGCCGGTATGGCAATCGGCAAGCTGAGCGACTTGATGGCCGCGCCCTATCTGGCGCGCGGCGAGCTGGTACAGGTGCTGCCCGATTACCCGCTGCCGTGCTATCCGCTGCACCTTATCTACGCCGCCTACCGCCATCCTTTGGCAATTGTGCGGGCGTATGTGGATTTTTGCGCAGCGTGGTTTGAAGAAAACGGCCATGCCGTCTGAAAAAAGCGGCAATCTTAGCAGCACAACTGGCCGGATGTTCCCGACAACACCGTCCGCCGCCCGATATAATCCTTTACACCATCAGGCAATACCGCCCCGTTTACACAAAAGACTCCTGACTATGAGACCCCTATCCCAAAGCCCCGGCATTTCCGCTGCCCAAACCGCCTTTCTCCGAGCCGAATGGCCGGCGCCTGCGAACGTCAAAACGCTGATCACCACCCGCAACGGCGGCGTCAGCGAAGGCGTTTACGCCAGCCTGAACCTCGGCAGCCATGTCGGCGATCTGCCGGAACACGTCGCGCAAAACCGCGCCCTCGTCGAAGCGCAAACCCGCCTGCCCGTCGCCTACCTTAACCAAATCCACAGCACCACCGTCGTCAGCGCCGCCGACGCGCTGGAAACGCTGTTTGACGCCGACGCAAGCGTCGATACCACCGGCCGCGCCGTCTGCGCCGCCATGACCGCAGACTGCCTGCCCGTATTGTTCTGCGACAAAGCCGGCACTGTCGTTGCCGCCGCACACGCCGGCTGGCGCGGCTTGGCCGACGGCGTTTTGCAGAACACCGTTGCCGCCATGCGGATCAATCCGATCAAAATCATGGCCTACCTCGGCCCCGCCATCGGCCCCGACGCATTTGAAGTCGGCCAAGACGTTTACGACCGCTTCTGCGCCGTTCTGCCCGAAGCCGAAAGCGCGTTCACGCCCATCGGCAACGGTAAATACCTCGCCGACATCTACGTCCTTGCCCGTATGGTTTTGCAGCGCGAAGGCGTCGGCATGATTTACGGCGGCACGCACTGCACCGTGCTCGAACGCGACACTTTCTTTTCCTACCGCCGCGACGGCCAAACCGGCCGTATGGTCAGCTTAATTTGGCTGGACAACGGCGCGGAAGCGGAATAACGGCGTATAGGCCGTCTGAAAATCTAAGACGTTTTTCGGCGGCATAGATCAGATTCGGTTGGTCAACACCGTAGGCCGGGTTTTATTGGCGTAGGCTGGGCTGAAGCCCAGCCTACGCCATTCCCCCGCACCGTTCCCTCATTTTCCATCCCCCCCGTTTTTCAGACGGCCTCACAATCCGCTATAATCCCCGCAAGACCCACACCCATGAAAGAGACGCCATGAACAAAATCCTTCTGACCGCCGCCGCATTACTGCTTTCCGCCTGCGGGTTCCACCTCAAAGGCAACGGCGGCATCACCAAACCGCTGCCCTACCAAACCTGGTCGGTCAACGGCAACGTCTTGCAGGAAGCGCTGGAAAACGCGCTGCGCCGCGCCGACGGCAAGCCCGTGGAAACCGGCGCCGAAGCCGGTGTCACCGTAACCGGCATCGAAACCCGCCGCGACATCTACACCATCACCCGCACCGCCCACGTTAACGAATACCTGCTGATTCTGCGCGTCGAAGCACAAGCCACCCGCAACGGCGCCCCCGTCGGCCCCAAACTGAGCGCCTTGGTACAGCGCACCATGGACTACGCCGACAGCGAAGTCTTGGGCAAAGCCGAAGAAGAACAGACCATCTGGTCGGAAATGCGCACCGACGCCGCCGAACAAATCGTCCGCCAGCTCACCTTCCTGCCCAAACAATAATATGAACATCGAGCACATCAGCCCCGACGCCCCGCTTGCGCCGCTCTACGTCATCCACGGCGAAGAAGAACTGCTGCGCATCGAAGCCCTCGACGCGCTGCGCCAATCCGCCAAAGCGCAGGGTTATCTCAACCGCGAAGTCTATACCGCCGACAACAGTTTCGACTGGAACGAACTGCTCCGGTCCGCCGGCAGCATGGGGCTGTTTGCCGATTTAAAACTGCTCGAAATCCACATCCCAAACGGTAAACCCGGCAAAGCCGGCGGCGACGCCCTGCAAGTCCTCGCCGAACGCCTGCCCGAAGACACCGTAACCGCCGTCATGCTGCCCAAGCTCGAAAAAGCGCAACTCCAGGCCAAATGGTTTACCGCACTCGCCGCCAAAGGCCGTGTCTTGGAAGCCAAAGCCGTTACCGCCGCCGCCCTGCCCCAATGGATATGCGGCCGTCTGAAAAAATGGGATTTGGACATCCAACCCGACGCCCTGACCCTCTTTGCCGAACGCGTCGAAGGCAACCTCCTCGCCGCCAAACAGGAAATCGACAAACTCACCCTGATCCACCCCAAAGGCAGCATTTTAGACATCGCCGCCGCCGAAGCCGCCGTCGCCAACGTCGCCCGTTTTGATGTCTTCCAACTCGCAGGCGCATGGATGAAAGGCGACGTCCGCCGCACCGCCCGCCTGCTCGAAGGCTTGGAAGCCGAAGGCGAAGAACCCGTTTTGCTGCTCTGGGCAGTCGCCGAAGACATCCGCACCCTCATCCGCCTCACCGCCGCCCTCAAACAAGGCCAAAACATCCAATCCCTGCGCAACAGCCTGCGCCTCTGGGGCGACAAACAAACCCTCGCCCCCGCCGCCGCCAAGCGCATCCCCGTCTCCCGCCAAATCGCCGCCCTGCAAACCTGCGCCAAAATCGACCGCATCATCAAAGGCGCAGAAGACGGCGACGCCTGGTCGGAATTCAAACAACTCGTCGTCTCCCTCGCCGCGTAAGTTTTTGTCGGAAACGGGTTTTCAGACGGTCTTGAACTTTTTTACCCAAAATTAAAAAAGCCGTCTGAAATCTTTGTCGGCATCGTTCCTACCTAAGCGTGAATGACCGATTTAAGCATTTCAGACGGCCTTTGGCCGGCATTTCAGATTTTCTCGAAGACTCGGATTTTTACCTTTCCAAATCCTCACGCGCCGAATGGCGGCGTTTCCCGGTCCATCGCCCGCAACAGCACGACGGTTTCGAATACGGGCAGCCCCATCACGCCGGTGAAGCTGCCGCGCAGATCTTCCACAAACACGCCGCCCACACCCTGGATGCCGTAGGCGCCGGCTTTGTCCAGCGGTTCGCCGCTCCCGACGTAGGCGCGGATTTCAGCGGCAGACAGAGTTTTGAAGCGCACGTCGCTTTGCTGCATCACGATTTGCGTATCGCCCCGCCAATGGACGCCAACCGCCGTCAACACCTGATGCGTGCGCCCCGAAAGCTGCGCCAGCATGGCTTCGGCATGGGCGGCGTTGTCGGGTTTACCCAAGATGCGGTTGTCCAGCGCAACGGTGGTGTCGGCGGTCAAAACAGGAAACTCGGGCAGGCTGCTGTGTTGCGCGTTCCACAAATTTAACGCGGCGGCGTTTTTCTCGCGCGCCATGCGCTGCACATAATCGGCGGCGTTTTCATCGGGCAGCGGCGTTTCGTCAATATCGGCACTGAGGCGCACGACGGTGTAGCCGAGATTTTCTAAAATCTCGCGGCGGCGCGGGCTGCCGGAAGCGAGGTAGAGAATTTTTTCATTCATATTAACCCTTAAATGATCAAAATTTTATCGTGTTTCGCCTGCTTACCAGCAATAATATTTTCACCTGCATTCTTGCTAATTTCATATTACAAAATAACGGAATATACCATTTTCTAAATAATTATTTTCAATTTACACTTTGCTGTTTATCAATCTTTTATTGGTTTTATGTTGCCGCATTTTCATTATCCATTACTATATCATTGCTTGATTTTGTATAAATGAAAGATTTTCATCTTTAGTGGATTTTTCATTTAAAGTTTGTTCAATCAACAAGGAGATTGAAAATGGCAAGGAGATTGAAAATGGCTACGGACTCACGCAAATTCTCCCTAACATGGGTATTGAGCCTTTTCGGCACCGCAGTAGGTGCCGGCGTTTTGTTTTTGCCGATTAATGCGGGGATGGGCGGTTTTTGGCCGTTGGTCATCATGGCTGTTTTGGTCGGCCCGATGACTTATCTGGCACACAGGGGGCTGATGCGGTTTGTACTGTCTTCCGGACACCCGGGCAACGACATCACCTACGTCGTCCGTGAGGATTTCGGTGAAAATGCGGGTCGTCTGATTACGCTGCTGTATTTCTGCGCCATCTTCCCGATTCTGTTGATTTACGGCGTCGGCATGACCAATACTGTGGCTTCTTTTATGGAAAACCAGCTCCACATCGCCCCGCCGCCGCGTGTCATCCTTTCAGGCGTTTTGGTTGGTCTGATGGTCAGCGTCATGTTGTTCAGTGAAGCCGTAATGCTGAAAATCACCACTTGGCTGGTTTATCCGCTGGTGTTTATTTTGGTAGGCTTATCGCTTTATCTGATTCCCCATTGGAATGGTGCGGCTTTTCAGCAGATTCCAACCACAGGGGATTTTGTTTCGACGCTGTGGCTAACCATCCCCGTGTTGGTGTTCTCGTTTAACCATTCGCCTGCCATCTCGTCTTTCTCACTCTCACAACAGAAATTCTACGGCGATGCGGATACTGCCGAAGCAGCTGCAAGCAGGGTTTTGCGCGCAACATCAACCATCTTGGTGCTGTTTGTGATGCTGTTCGTATTCAGCTGCGTACTGACGCTGACGCCTGCCGAACTGGCCGAAGCCAAATCGCAAAACATTTCCATCCTCTCTTATCTGGCCAATAAATTCGACAACCCGATTATCTCCTACCTCGGCCCACTGGTCGCATTCCTGGCCATTAGCAGCTCGTTCTTCGGCCACTATCTTGGCGCGCGCGAAGGTTTGGAAGGTTTGGTCAACCGCTTTACCGCCCAACCGATTGCCCCCGAACGTTTCAAAAAATATACTGCGGCCTTTTTCTTCCTGACCGTATGGCTGACCGCCGCGCTCAACCCCAGCATTTTGGGGTTTATCGAAAGCCTGGGTGGTCCGGTAATTGCGGTGATTCTGTTTATTATGCCGGTGTATGCCGTGTATAAAGTGCCTGCCCTGCAAAAATACCGTAAACAGGTTTTCAGCAATACTTTCGTCATCGTTACCGGATTGTTTGCCATCTCCGCCATTCTTTACGGTTTTTTCTGAGACTCGGAGCAATACCATGATCAGCATCTTCGACATCTTCAAAATCGGCATCGGCCCCTCCAGCTCCCATACCGTAGGGCCGATGAAAGCCGCCAAACAGTTTTTGGACAGCCTGATTTCAGACGGCCTGCTGGCGCAAACCGATCGCATCATTATCGACGTGTACGGCTCACTTTCTCTTACCGGCCGCGGCCACAACACCGACACCGCCATTGTAATGGGAATGATGGGCTACCTGCCTGACAACGTCGATATCGAGCGCATCGAAGCGGCAATCGCCAACATCAAGCAGCAGCAAACGCTGACGCTGGCCGAAGCCGACAGCAGCGCGGCGAAGACCATCGCCTTTGATTTTTACCGCGATATGCCGTTTCACAGCACTTTTCTGCCGAAACACGAAAACGGCCTGACGTTCCATGCCTTTGCAGGCGAAACGCTTTTGGCTGAAAAAACTTTTTATTCCACCGGCGGCGGTTTTATCGTTGACGACGAACATTTCGGCGAAGAAAAAACCAACACGGCCGAGGTTCCCTTCCCCTACTGCAACGCGGAAGACCTGCTGCGACACTGCAAAGAACAGGGTCTCCCCCTTTCTTCACTGGTGCTGCGTAACGAGCTGGCGTTGCGCAGCCAACAGGAAATTTCCGATTATCTCACGCTCATCTGGAAAACAATGGACGACTGCATCAACCGCGGCCTCCACACCGAAGGGCTGCTGCCCGGCCCCTTGAAAGTCGTCCGCCGCGCCGCCACCCTGCGTTTCCGCTTGGAATCGACAGACATCCTCTCTGACGATCCAATGCAGATTATCGACTGGATCAATATGTTTGCGCTGGCAGTCAATGAAGAAAACGCCGCCGGCGGGCGCGTTGTTACCGCTCCGACCAACGGCGCCTGCGGTATCGTTCCGGCCGTATTGGCCTATTACCGTCATTTCATCTCACCGCAACTGCCACAGGAAGCCTTCGAACGCTTCTTGCTGACCGCGGGCGTCATCGGTACGCTGTATAAAATGAACGCCTCCATCTCCGGCGCCGAAGTCGGTTGCCAAGGCGAAGTCGGTGTTGCCTGTTCGATGGCGGCTGCGGGACTTGCCGAAATAATGGGCGGCACACCCGAACAAGTCTGCATCGCCGCCGAAATCGGCATGGAACACAACTTAGGGCTGACCTGTGATCCTGTCGGCGGACAAGTCCAAGTACCCTGTATCGAACGCAACGCCATCGGTGCCGTCAAAGCCATCAATGCCGCACGTATGGCATTGCGCCGCAGCGGGACACCTCGCGTTTCGTTGGATAAGGTCATTGAAACCATGTACGAAACAGGTAAGGATATGAATGCCAAATACCGCGAAACCTCTACCGGTGGTCTGGCCATTAAAGTTGTACCTTGCAGTTGAATTTGTTGTTTACTGCAAAACAGGCCGTCTGAAAATTTCAACGGTTGGTGGGTGCAGTGGGTTGACTACGCCCACCAACCGTTGAAATTTTCAGACGGCCTGTTTGATTCTGACAACAGCTCCGGCCTCAACCCTCCCCGCCGTGCGCTTTCGCAAGCTTGATGTAATGCGCCGAAGAATAAGTCAGAAACGCTTTTTCTTCGTCGGTCAGTTTGCGCACTTGTTTCACGGGCGAGCCGACGTATAAATAGCCGCTTTCCAGCCGTTTGCGCGGCGGCACGAGGCTGCCGGCGCCGATCATTACGTCGTCTTCGATAACGGCATCGTCCAGAATAACCGTGCTCATGCCGACCAAAACGCGGTTGCCGATGCGGCAGCCGTGCAGCATGACTTTGTGGCCGATGGTGACGTCTTCGCCGACAATCAGCGGCGAGCCGTCGGGCTTTTGCGCGTTTTTATGGGAAACGTGCAACACGCTGCCGTCCTGCACATTGCTGCGCGCGCCGATGCGGATAAAGTTCACGTCGCCGCGCAACACGGCCAACGGCCACACGGAAACGTCTGCCGCCAGCTCGATTTCACCGATGACGACGGCGGTCTCGTCGATAAAGCAGCTTTCGTCAATCTGCGGGGCGTGTTTTTGAAAGGTTCGGACGGTCATGGTTTCTCCTTCGGTATGTTTTTGGTTTGACGGCGTATCCTGGCGGTTTCAGACGGCATCTGCAAAGATTGGGGCCGTCTGAAAAACAGCGGGGGGTTTTCCAGACGGCCTTCAGACTTTATGGCTTTTCTTCACGGCTTTTTCGCCAGCATCGTGACGAATTTAAACTGTATCGGATTACCGAATTCGTCTTTCGCGTGCATAGAGCCGAGTTCTTCTTTGTATTCAACAAGTTCCCAATCTTTGTAATATTCGCGCAACTCGCCTTCCTGAAATTTAAACGGGAACGGCATCGGGCAGGGAAAATCTTCCGTATCCATCGCGGAAACAATCAGGTTGTAGCCGCCAGGGCGGGTGTGTTGCTGCATATTTTCAAT